>CACXDS010000078.1 GCA_902766425.1 uncultured Lachnospiraceae bacterium | reverse complement strand
GTGGTATGGTAGGAAAAAGAGTCTGACAATGCATGTCACAAGGGGCACCTCTGCCCGATTAAATCCTACAGTAAGTTTACGCTGCCCGGCATAGGTATATACATTGTAAGCAGCTTTATTATGTGATACAATAATAAAGCAATTGATATTCGTCCGCAAGGATCGAACCGGGAGGGGATTAAAATGAATACTAAAGAAGGCAATGACGGGAAGCTATCTTTTTTTTCTCAGATGAGCACTAAGATCGCTTTTTTGATCAGTGCGATCGTTTTTATCACAGTTGTAGTGCAGGTTATCGTCGCCACAAACCGTGCCTCGAGCGCAATGACCGAGACCTATCTCAACTATGCACAAAATCTGGCAGAGGAGGCAGCCATCGGCGTCGATTTTGCCACGGATTTCGGAGAGGAGGCATATGGCGGATACGCTAAGAATCTTGCCCAGGAGGCCGCAGTATCCATCAACTTTTCCAGGCGCTTCGGAGAATCCGTATATGGCTCCTACGCCCAGAACCTGGCGGAGGAAGCAGCTCTCAGTATCGATCTTTCCTCGCAGGACGGCACGATCTCGCGCGCATCCATGAACAGGATCCTGCAGGATCTCACCATCCGGAATGTGGAAGGCTCCTATGCCTACCTGGTTTCTCCCACAGGCACCATGCTCTGGCATCCCAATCCGGACAAGATCGGGCAACCCGTGGAAAATGCGGCGGTAAAAGAAATCGTCTCCCGGCTCCAGGCAGGCGAACAGGTGGAAAACGGTTCCATTCTCTATGAGTATAAGGATGCTCTGAAATTAGCCGGCTATGCCTTCACAGGCAGCGGCGATATTATGATCGTCACAGCCGATTACAATGAATTCATGAAGATCGACTACGATACTCTGCTCGGGAATATCCATATTGACGGTGTGGAAGGCTCCTACGCCTAAATGGTATCCCCCGACGGCACCATGCTCTGGCACACAACGCCCAGTAAGATCGGGCAGCCCGTGGAAAATGCAGCGGTGAAAGGGCTTGTGGCAGACATCCAGGCAGGCAAAAGCGTTCAGGACGGATTTGTGATCTACGAATACAAAGGTGCCGTTAAACTGGCCGGCTATTCCTTCACCGATACCGGCAATATCGTCTTAGTGACGGCCGATTACGATAAGCTGATCGTCATTGACTATGACAAGCTGATCGGTGAGATTGAGATTTCCGGCGTGGAGGGCTCCTACGCCTACATGGTATCCCCGGATGGCACCATGCTGTACCACAAGACCCCCGAAAAGATCGGACAGCCCGTGGAAAACGCAGCAGTGAAGGGCATTGTCTCACAGCTGCAGGCCGGTCAGACTGTTCCCAACGGTTCTTGCGAATACGAATACAAGGACTCCGATAAAGTTGCCGGCTACGCCTTCACAAAATCAGGAAACATTGTGATCGTGACTGCTGACCGCGACAAAATGATGTCCTCCGTAGAATTGATGAGCAACTACCTGATCCTGTCAGGCATCATCTGTGTGATCGTCGCAGTGCTCCTGGTTTATCTCTTCACCGTATATATGCTGGAAGCATTGAAAAAACTGGTTCCTCTCATCAACAAGACTGCACGCTTTGACTTCTCCAAGGATTCCGAAGCGGCGAAGCTTGAAAAAAGAAGCGATGAGATCGGCCTGATCGCCAAGGCACTGTCCACGACACGGAACAATCTGCGAGGCATCGTGGAATCCATCTCCCGGGCAGGCACAAGCATCGGCAACAATGTGGATGAGTTGCATCTCACCATTAACCATGTAGGACAGACCTGTGAGAATAATTCCTCTCTGACTGAGGAGATCGCAGCGGGCATGCAGGAGACAGCCGCCACCACCACCACCATCACCCAGAATGCCGAAAATGTCAGAGCAAATGCCGGCAATATCGACAAGCTTGCAGATGAGGGCATGCGTCTGTCCGATGAGATTCTCGACAGAGCCAATGCCCTGACTGCCACCACAGAGAGGGCGAGCAAAAAAACCGTTGAGATGTATGAATCCGTCAAAGTCAAATCCAAGGAGGCCATGCTTGCTTCCCAGTCTGTAGAACGGATCCATCTCCTCTCCGATACCATTATGTCCATCTCCTCCCAGACAAGTATGCTTTCCCTAAACGCTTCCATTGAAGCCGCAAGAGCAGGAGAAATGGGCAGGGGCTTTGCCATCGTCGCCTCGGAGATCAGCAACCTGGCCAATCAGACCTCCGATGCCGTGAAGAATATCAGCTCCATCGTCAACGAAGTGAACGGAGCCATGGGGCAGATGTCCGAATGTCTGAATCAGACCACGGACTTCCTGGAGGCGAATGTTCTCTCCGATTATGAGGAGTTCGGAAAGGTAAGCAGACAGTACAAAAAGGACGCAGATACCTTCGGCGAGAGTATGGGAACCATCAAAAAGAGCATTCGCAATCTGAACGATGATATACAGGACATTGCGGACGCCATCAGTGATATCGACAGAACCATGAATGAGTCCTCCCAGAGCGTAAATGATATCGCAGATAAGAACTCCGAAATGGTGAACGAAACCGCCGGCACCGCAGATCAGGTGAATGAGTGCAAAAAGGCTGTGGCCGATCTGAACGATATGATCCAGAAATTCAAGCTGTAAGCGAAAAGCCACCTCTTCCAAACGAAAGAGGTGGCTTTTTCTATATATCTTTTTTCTTACCGGCTGCCTTCCTCCGGCTTATTTTACCGGATATCCGATCTGCGCTGCCCTGTCTTTTAATATCTGATCGATCTCCTTCTGGGTATAGATCTTGATCCCGGCTTCCGCAAAACGCTTCTTCAACTCATTGGAATCGTCAAAATCCTCATCCTTTGTAATGTCATTGTAATTGTCATCCATTACAAAATAAGTGTAATAATACTCCCGCTTTTCATACTCCGGCTCGAAATAGTACTCCCTGACTCCCAGATGATCGGCATCCAGCCCCTCGGTGGAAATGAGCTTGTAATCCTCGCCACTTGTATAAGCATAAAAATCACCATACAGAGTTGTCGTCTCTTCACAGCCGTAATAGTACTGATAGTCTCCTTTGGCGTTCACATAGCCATAGTCAAAAACATGGACCGCAGCGCCGGCAGAACCACCGCTGATGATCCTTCCGTCCGGCTCCACCTCCACATAAGATCTGGACCAGCCATCCTGCGAAAAGCAGATCACAAGCTCACCGTCTATCTCCTTGAGGATCATATAGAGCCTGAATTCCTCATTAAAAGGTGCCTCCACCAAAAGCTCACGGACGCCGTCCTCACCGCAGTCGATCTCGCTGAAGACAATATCGGAGGTAAGCTTAAACTCTGAATACTCATCCACCGTTCCGATCGCCTTTACGATCTCGTCCATGCTATAGGCTTTTCCCACCTCCAACACCTTTGAAATCTCCAGATAAGAGGTCCTATCGCCCGTTCCCCTGTACTTCGCCTTGGCTGTTCCCTCCCGGAATGCCTGATAGAGATCACCCTGTGCAGACTTATTTGTGTTTTCGTTCCGGTCCTTTTCGTCTGTCTTGGAGCTGTCCTCCGTCTGTCCTTTATCCTCAGTCTTGGAGCTGTTTTCCGTACTCCCCTTCTCTTCTGCCTCAGAGCCGTCTTCCGTATTCTTGGTCCCGTCCTTCTGCTCCGTTGTAGCCTTCGTTTCTTTCTCCCCATCCAACAGATCTGCGCTGATCTCCTGCCCCAGATTATCTAACGCAGAGCCCGATTCTGTCGCCTGCTTCTCCCCGCATCCGCTCGCCGAGAGCATCAGTGCACAGATCAAACCTGAAATCAAAAGTCTTTTCATTCCTCTTTTCCTCTTTTCTATATTTTGGTCATTGGACATCCTCTCTTAAGCGTCCATTCCCCGTTATAATACAAGTAAGTCGCTTTGTCAAATCCTTTTCATTTCCAAAAAACTTTGCTTACTCATCCGATTCCGCCCGCCTTATAGTTATATATAGGCCGAATAACCTTATCGATCCTGACCGTCTCTCCGATCACGCTCTGAATGTCTTGAAGGCTCCTGTAGGCAAAGGGTGCTTCGTCCAGAGTATCCCTGCCAATGCAGGAGGAATATATGCCCTGCATGGTCTTCTTGAATTCTGACACCATGTAATGCTCCGCTGCCTCCGTTCTCCGAAAGACGCGGCCTGAGCCGTGAGGAGCTGAACAGTTCCAGTCAGGATTACCCAGTCCCGTGCCAAGGATCACGCCGTCGCGCATGTTAATGGGAATAATAACGCTTTCACCCTCCTTAGCGCTGATGGAACCCTTGCGCAAAATGGGGGCTTTAGGATCGCTAAAATCCACATAATTATGAATACAGGTAAAGCTCTCTTCCACCTTCCATTTCATGCCCCTAACGATCGTTTCCACTATTGCTTCGCGATTCAGCCTTGCAAACTCCTGCATCACCTGAAGATCATGCAGATAGTCTTCCATCAGCCCGCCGCTAAGGCAGGTCATTTCATAGGAGGCATATCCCTGCTTTGCCATCTGTGCCTCCTTCTGACCGGTTCTGAGGTAATAATCAGCCACCTCCATGCCGAGGTGCCTGCTGCCGGAATGAATGATCAGGAAAGCATTCCCCTCCTCATCCTTATCCACCTCAATAAAATGATTTCCCCCGCCTAAGGTACCAATACTGCGGATGGCTTTGCGGGCGTTGATGCTTTTATAACAGCGAAGCCTTGAAAGCTCGATCCTGTCTGCAAATTTGTGCTCCGTCTCCCTGATCCTCGGGCCAACGGGCACGCCTTCACGAATCACTTTATCCAGCTGTTGAAATTCCATTCCCTTGGTCTTCACCCTTGCCAGAGTCATCCCGCAGCCAATGTCAACGCCTACAAGACTGGGCAGAATACTGCTTCCCACCGTCATGGTAAGCCCCACCGTTCCCACCTTTCCCGGATGTACATCCGGCATAACGCGGATCCTGCTTCCCTCACTGCTGGGATGGTCGCAAATCATTTGCAGCTGTGCTCTGGCGTAATCTTCAATGGCATACTCTTCCTTTTTCACTGTATAAACAATTGCATTTGCATATTTTCCATATATGGTAATCATAAGCTACTCCTTTCTCCAATCATCATGTCTGTCCCTGTCCTTTTGTTTTTTTGCCTTTACCGATTCCTGCTTTTTCGCACTCTTTCTCGGCTCGTATTTGGGACAGTTTTTACATTTTTTCAGTTCAACCCTTACAAACCCCTTTTTACAATCCGCATTCTTGCAGACATAATAAATACATGGGATGCTTCTGTCTTTCATTGCTTCTCTCCTCCTGATTTCAGGCATACAAAAAACACCTCCGGCCCCGCTATGCAGTGCCTTCAGAGGTGTTTGTCATCCCAAGCTCTTTCTATATTTCGAATTCGTCAGATTTCAAAAAACGATAACGCTAAATACACGCCGGGGATAACGGCTGCCTCTGTGTCAATGTGAAATTCAAGGTTCTTCGTAACAGCATGTTATCCTCCTTTCGATGCTCCCTTAACAGTTACAATAAGGCCCGTGCCCGCCTCTGATTTCAAAGTATAATCGCAAATACCGCTTATGTCAACCCATTAGTTAATCCTATTCTTTCTTCCGAAAGGCCACCGATACCGGATTCCGGCAAAATAATAGCTTCCGTCAATATGCAATCCCGGCCATGTCCAACAGATTCTTAAGACGCATATTTTCACTCTCCGCGGTTTCTGCCCTGCTCTCCGCAGTTTCTGCCCTGCTCTCTGCGGTTTCTGCCCTGCTCTCCGCGGTTTCTGCCCTGTTCTCCGCAGCATCTGCCCTTGCCGCTTCCCTCAGGGTGTTTTTTCGCTCGTCTTCCCTTCCTGCTTCCCTGCCCTCTTCGTAAATGTCATCTATTGCCTTGCACATTTCTTCCCTTCCCTCTCTTATTCCCTTTTCTCTGCCCTCTTCGTAAATGTCCTCTATTGCCTTGCACATCGTCAATTCCTCCTTCTCCTTTTTTGTTTCCAACAGCTTCATAAGCCTCTTCGAGCTTACCAGCATTCCC
>CACXDS010000077.1 GCA_902766425.1 uncultured Lachnospiraceae bacterium | reverse complement strand
GGCCTCAGCATCCAGCTGTGCCTGGGTAACCTCCTCGATAATGACCTGACGGATCTCCACATCCTCCAGATCGTAGTCATCCACTATGACTTCCTTGATCTTCTTGACAAACTTTGGCTTGATCTTGCGGTGCTTTGTGTGAAGTACCTCCAACAGATCCCGCTTGTCCGGCTCCAAAAGGCTCTTAAACACGGCATAATTGGTGATCATATTGGTGTACATCTGGTACAGATATTCCTCATCGAACTCCAGCATACTGTCCTGCACATCGATGGAATACCCAACGCTGTCATACTGCTCCAGAAACTGCCAGAGCTTATAGCAGGCTCTGTAGTGTGGATCCTTCATGATCAGGTTGGTACGCTGAATTGGGCTGCGCACCTTGGAGCATCCTGCCATGATATCGCAGAAGGAAGAATTCTTCAGTGCCATTACCATACGTCTTACACGGTCGATCCGCATGAAGAGCCCCATATTGTCGGAATCGTTTTCCGCAAAGCTCTGCCGATTCTTCACGACCATTTCGATCTTATAGGTGATCTCCTCATAAGCGTCATCCACCTTGCTCTCAAACTTCAGCGCATTCTGAGTCTCATCTCCCGTGGACCAGAAGATCACATCCGTACGCTTATCGATGAAGGTCACAAGTCTCTGGATCAGGTGATAAATAAAGCGGTTTTCATACAGATCATAGCTCTCCTCCGTACTTACATTGAGCACTCTGGTGGGCTGTATGTCTCCATTCTCCGTACTGGCGATAAACTGGGTATTCTGGCTCAGATGCCGAACGCTGTCCGCCGTGATCTTCCTAGCCAATGCAACCGGCACTACCTCTTCCTTTGTGGCAATAAAACGGCGAGGCTTGTCAATGATGGTATTGATGTCATCCAAGGTATCCTCAATAATGGAGAGCCATGCCTCATCCACTACCTTGTGCATGACCTGGTACTTTTGTTCCAGCACATTTTCTCCCGCCTGGATCATCTCAAAGAGGTACTGGAAATAGCGATCGCTCTCCAGCGACCTGCCCACTTTATTCGCATATTTCAAATAAAGATCATTGATTGTTTCCGATGCCATTTATCTTACCGCCTGTCAAAATAATATACTACGATCAATACAGGTTCTGGATCCTGAGCAGATAGGATCTGCTGTCCTCCATCTTGGTCTTTCCAAAGGTCTTCTCTATGTATTCGATCAGTTCCTTGATCTCATCCCGGACAAAGGTCACATTTAAGCTCTCGAACTTCTTTAATACCTTTCTGGCAATGATGTAATCCAGACCATCCAGTTCAGTGCCGCCGCAGGCCACATAGACCGGAATAAACTCATACATCTGCTTGATGATACGGTTGCCGAAGGCCAGCTTGAAACGGGTCTGCAGATAGGTATCCAGCTTATTCATCTTCTCCAGCGTTGCCTCGCTTATGGGATGCTCCACCTTAGCCTGTGCAAAAAGCTCCATCAGGTGAGTTGTGGAAATCGGTGTAGCCGGATAGGGCTCACATTCAAAGGCCGCCGCGCGCTCATTCAATTCAATGGGAACGGCACGGTCATACACCTTATCGGTGATGGTAAAGGTGGAGTCATCGTTATTCGCCGTACCCACAAACCACAGAGTATCGGAAATGTGGATCTTGCCGGCATCCAGAAGCTTAGGATCCTTGGGCCATGCGGTGGGCACCAGATCCAGCACCCATTCATCATGACTGGGCATTTCCAGAACGGAAAGCATCTCGGCGAAATAATACTCGATACGCGCCAGGTTCATCTCGTCCAGTACGATCAGGCTGGGATCCTCGCGATAACCCGCCTCATACAGGGCCCTGAGAAACTCAGTCTCGTTAAATCTCTTGGAAAATTCATTGAAGTATCCCAGCAGCTCCGTACGATCCCTGAAGGAAGGCTGCACGGATACGATGGTGGCCGGATTTTTCATGTACCTGCTGAAGGAGTAGGGCAGACTGGTTTTACCGGTACCGGAGATACCTTCCAGAATCAGGATCTTACTGGCTGCCATACCCGCCACAAACCTGCGAACGATCTCGGGCGTATAATACAGCTTCATCTGACTTGCCGCAAACAAACGATACCCCTCGGCAAACTGCTGCAGGGTAATGGAATTGTCATAATCCGGCTTCACATAATCAATGTATTTCTCATCCACTAGCGTAAGCTTGGGGAAGCGGATCGCTGTGATCTGGGTGGTATCCTCGGTCATATCCCTGTTCACTGTGACCGTTCCGAGGTTCTTACCCTCGCCCACATTTTCCACATTCACATCGCCGGAGACAGTGCCAACCGGAACAGGCGTACCGCCCTCTCCGCCCACATAATCCACTGCCATCTGCCCGCTGGTCACATTGCCCACTGTGGGGAGCTTATCATCTGTCAGTGCGGAGGCTCCCATATAGGGAATCCTCTCCGTGCCGCCCATAGCGTTTACCTTCAGAGCCAAAAGCTTATTCTTTTCATCGATCAAGTCCAACACCTGCTTATTCAGTCGGCCTATCTCGCGGTACAGAGTGCTGTTATCCTCATTGTCCGCCTTCAGCTTCATATTCAGGTAAAAATGCCTTACCAAAAGAACAACGATCAGAATCGGTATGGCAATCAATACAAGCGCCAGAATAATGGCCAGTACCTTTGCCACCGGACTTAATGTCCAGAAATAGGTGCCAAAGATGGTGGCATATTCCGCCCAGCCCGTGAAGAGCAGCCTGAACAAGGCCACAAAGCACTGTACAATATTGTAAATAATTTTTGCGATCAGCTCGTAAGCTAATTTCAGAAATTCACTCATCGGATCCCAACCTCGTTTGTCCTTTTATAGTCATTTTTCTTTCAAAATCATTTTTCAGCACCGCTGTTACCCATGGCCAGTCTCTCTGCTTCTTCCTTCAGGCGCTTTGCCTCTTCCAGAGCCGCCTGCGCCTCTGCCAGCTTCGCATCCGCCTCGGATTCCTTTCTGGCATTCTCCTGCGCCTGCTCCACGGCGATGGCCTTTTTCAGATTAATACTCACCATCACCAGATGATACACCTGATAGATGAAGAACAAAAGCATGGGCAGTACAATCACCACCAAAAAGCCCACACTGCTGGAAAGGAAATTCATGAGCCTGCCCAGCCAACCGATCTTAGTCACATATTTCCCCACAATATCCCCGTCTGAAATGACATGGGTATCGGCAATGGCGTTATTGTCGCCCTTTGTGGTATAGCTCCTGACCACGCCGTTTTCCTCAATCTTATCAATTCGGTGCGTGTTCAGCGCATACTCGTTATTGATGATAGTATGAAAGGTAATAATATCTCCGGTCTTTAGAGACTTCGTGTCACAGGACTTAATGATGATCATATCCCCGGTTTTGAAGGTGGGGACCATGGAATCCGATTGAACGATCAAGGGTGTAAAGCCTGCAATCCTTGCCACGCTGTGCTCATCTCTGGTCGCCAATGTTGTAAAGGTGAACAAGGCTGTGATCAAAATGATGGCCCAGAGCAGAATGCTCAGC
>CACXDS010000076.1 GCA_902766425.1 uncultured Lachnospiraceae bacterium | reverse complement strand
ATGGCGGAGGAAAAGGTGCAAAGAGCCCGGAAAGCTGCGGAAATGGAAGGCAGAACGGCAGTGGAAATGCGGGGCAGAAAAGCCGCAATGGAAGTCATGGCTGGGATTATCATCGAGCTTTTCCGGAGAAGGAGGGGGATGAAGATCTCGAGGCACTGGAGGGGCTGAAGTGGCAGGGGCGTATCCTGCAGGCAGCTGAGGTGGTTCGTTTTCGAGCAGGGGAGAAGAATCGAGGCGTGATTCCCGCCTTTGTGGAGCGTTATGTGGAGAAATTAAAAAAACCTTATACGGATTGGCGTACAGTCCTGGATGAGTTTGTGCAGGAGGAAATCCATGATTATTCCTTTTGCCCGCCGGACAGGCGATTTGCGGACACGCCTTTTTTTCTCCCGGATTATAATGAGAAGGATGAACATGTGGAAAAAATCCTGTTTATGATCGATACTTCCGGCTCCATGTCGGATGAAGAGATCACTCAGTGTTATTCTGAGATTAAGGGGGCCATCGATCAGTTTGGCGGAAGGCTGGAGGGGTGGCTTGGATTCTTTGACGCTACGGTGACGGAACCGCAGCCCTTTACGGACGAGGAGGAATTTGTGGCTATCCGTCCCAAGGGAGGGGGCGGTACCAGATTCGATATTATTTTTGATTATGTGCGGGATGAGATGGAGGAGCCGCCGGTTTCTATTGTGATCCTGACGGACGGCTTCGCACCCTTTCCCGATAGTAGGCTGGCAATGGAGATACCGGTTTTGTGGATCATAAACAATGAGGATGTGACGCCGCCCTGGGGAAAGGTCGCCCGCATCCCTTCGGAGAATAATGGGGAATAGAGGAGGCAGAGAATGAAATTTTTGCATTTGGGGGATCTTCACCTGGGAAGATCTCTGGGAAGCTTTGAACTTTTGGAGGATCAGAAATATATTCTGGAGCAGATTCTCAGGATCGCCGTCGAAAAAAAGGCGGATGCCATACTTGTAGCAGGGGATGTCTATGACAGAACCATACCATCCGAGGCGGCGGTGGAATTACTGAATGATTTTCTCTGTAAAGTGTCCGAAAGCGGGATCAAGGTCTTTTTGATCAGCGGAAATCATGATTCCGATGAAAGACTGAATTTCGGGAGCACTCTCATCAGGAGGAGCGGTGTCCATATTGCTTCCAAGTATGGCGGACAGACTTATCGGGTGACGGCGGAGGATGAATTCGGTGAGGTGAACTTTTACCTTCTGCCCTTTATGAAGGCTGCAAAGGTGAGACAGTTCCATCCGTCAGACAGGATCGAATCCTATGATGATGCGGCAAAAGCAGTGATCGCACATATGGAGCTGGATCCGAAGGCCAGAAATGTATTGGTGGCGCATCAGTATGTAACGGGCTCCGACGGGGAGGATCCCATCACGGCAGGCTCCGAGGTGGTACACGAAATGACTGTGGGAAATGTGGAGAAGATCTATGCTAGCACATTCCGGGTTTTTGATTATGTGGCACTGGGACATATTCATTCGCCTCAGAAGCTGGGAAGAGAGACAGTTCGTTACAGCGGTTCTCCTCTCAAGTATTCTCTCAGTGAGGTGAAGGATGAAAAATCGGTTCCCTTGGTGACCATGGGGGAAAAGGGAAATGTGACTGTGGAATTGATACCACTGGTCCCCAAAAGAGCGCTCCGGCATCTGACAGGGACTGTGGAGGAGCTCCTGCACGGGAGGGAACTTGGCAATACGGAGGATTTTATTTATGCCACCATTACGGAGGAGAAGAAAAGAGAGAATTATATGGGAATCTTCCAGCAGGTATATCCCAACACGGTCAAGATCGATTTTCAGAGAGAACAGGAGAGGCTCCCGGAGGAGATGAGCATGAACCTGATGGGAGAGAAAAAGAGCTTTGGCGAGCTGGTCTCGGATTTTTACAAGATGATTTACGGGACGGATATTTCCGAGGAAGAAATGAAGCTCCTACGGGAAGTGGGCAGAGAGGCAGGTGTGACAGATGAAACCGATTAAATTGATCATAAGCGCATTGGGACCCTATGCGGAAACAATGCCCCCCATTGATTTCAGGGAGTTTGAGGATAAAAAGCTGTTTTTGATCTCCGGAGAGACCGGGGCAGGAAAAACCTTTTTGTTCGATGCCATCACCTATGCGCTCTTCGGGAAAACAAGCGGTGATGTGCGAGAGGTGAAGAATTTACGGAGCCAGTTTGCCAAACCGGATGTGCTCACCTATGTGGATTTTTATTTTTCTCATCAGGGGAAGGAATATCGGGTGTATCGCGCTCCTAGTTATGAGAGAAAGAGTAAGACCGGAAATAAAATGGTAACGGAGAAGGAGCAGATCATCCTCTACGATGGGGAGGAGGTGCTGGCGCAGGATCAGCGCCAGGTGAATCAGCGGATTGAGGAGATGCTGTCCATTAATTACGCCCAATTTAAACAGATCGGAATGATCGCTCAAGGCCAGTTCTACGACCTGCTCACGGCCAGCACAAAGGATCGGACAGATATCCTGCGAAATGTGTTCATGACGGAAAAGTATCAGGCGATGGAGGAGATCCTGAAAAGGCGTAAGGGGGATGCGGATAAGGAATGTGACAGAAAAAAGCAGAGCATGATCCAATACTTTGGTGATGTGAGCCTGGGGGAAGACTCAAGATTTCGTGAGCAGTATCTGGCCATGCTGGAAAACGCCAGACAATCCGGAAGTGTTTGGAATGTGGAGGATATGCTGGATTTGATCAGCAGTCTGGAAGCGGAGGACGGCGCAGCAGTGGAGGCTGCCGAGAAGGAGCTGACCAAGGCGAAGACCCTTTGCGAGAAGGCGAAGAGCGCCTTGGCGTTGGCGGAGGCTAATAATCAATTACTTGATCGACTGGAGAAGCTGCAAAGGGAGGAAGAGGAGCTTTCCGGCAAAAGGGAGGAATTTAAACAGAGGAAAGCAAAGCTTGATCGGCAAAAAACAGCGGTGCGTCAGGTGAAACCCACCTATGATCGTTTTGGGGAAAAACGACAGGAGCGCAAGAACACGGCGGAGGATATCGAGGAGAAAAAGGAGAGCTTACTCGCTTTGACAAAAGCTGCGGAGGAATCCGGAGAAAAGTTGGCGGCGGCGCAGGAAAAACAACCGCTGGTCGATGAATACAAGTATAAGGCCGGGCAGATTGATGCAGATCGGGAGAAATATCTCCAAAGGGAAACGCTGAAAGAAGATGTGGTCAGGTTGGACGGATGGAGGCAGGAGATCCTTACGAGAGAGAAGGCGCTCTCGGAAAAGGAGCGCAACCTAAAGGAGAAGCTGGAGGAGCTTTCCCGGGATGTTGACTCTTTGGACAAAAAACCTGTGGAGCTGGTGCAGTTGCGGGAGGAATTAGAGAAGTTTGGTAAGCTTGGCACTAGGATCGGGAAAGTTCTGGGGGAGGACTATCCACGGTGGAGAAAAAGACGGGAAAACCTTGAAAAAACGCAGAAGGAGTATTTAGCGGCCAAGAAAATATATGGGGAGTGCGATCGCAGGCTCAGGCATGCGGAGGATATCTTGGAGGGGTGCAGGGCCGGAATCCTTGCAAAAGACCTTCTGGAGGGGATGGAATGCCCGGTCTGCGGGAATACGCATCATCCCAGTCTGGCCCACCTGCCTTTGGAATCCGTGTCGGAGGAAGAGGTAAAAAGTCTGCAGGAGGAAACAGAACAAAGGAGAATCCAAAAGGAAGAGGCAGGCAACAAATCGCAGCGGGAGTATTCCGCACTCATGGAGGTGGAAGAAAGACTACAGGCTGACATGCAGGGGTGCCTTGCGGAGGCATCTGAGCTGCAGAGGGGAGAGCAGGCAGAAGAATTTGGAATTGCTGAGGAGCTTGCACTCGCAGATGCATCGGGAGGAACAGAGAGAGCAGGGCAGGCTGGTGCTATCCGGGTAGAAGGACGGGAAGATATTATCAGTCTTGAGGAATCGGCGGAGGAGATTGACAAGCTTGCCGAGAAGCTTCGGATGACAGGAAGCAAATTGGAGATGCTCCAGGAGGAGAAGGTACAAAAGAAAGAGAGCCTTCAAAAGGAGTGCGCATATCTGGAAAAATGCAGAAACGAACTGGTACAGTTACGGGGAGAAGAGAGTGCAAAGCTTACCGGAGAGCGTGAAGCGCTTACCTTGGAAAGCAGGGAGGCGGAGAGTAAATATACCGCTTCTAAGGCTACTCTGCAAACCCTTGAGGAGTTGCCCTTCCAGGATTGGAAGAGTGCTGAGGCGGCAAGGGATGAGGCTCTGAAGCAGGCCGGGGAGCTTCGGAAAGAAATGGAAGCTGCCAGACAGGAGAAGGAGGCGGCAGATCATAAGGTGACAGAGGTCAAAGCATCCATTCGGACCCTGGAGGATAAAAAGTCTGTGCAGGAAGCGGAGGAAAAGGAACTGTATGTACAGCTGGATAGT
>CACXDS010000075.1 GCA_902766425.1 uncultured Lachnospiraceae bacterium | reverse complement strand
TCTGAGCTCCTTTGCCTTCTTTTCCATGTCTCTCTTTTGCACTGTTAAAGTATTCATTTGACTTTTCCTCCTACATATGCATTTTTTTGAGAACAGGGATGTTTGCGAAATGTCTTGTGCAATCGGCGTTTCGTTTCTCTTGTTCTATTTGCGTTATAACACTCCGGGCAGGATAAGTCAAGTGAAAATTTCATTTACGAATTAATTTTTTCGAATTACTCATCTATATTATTTTCAGCAACCTTTGCAGCCCTTGCAGCAACCTCCTTCTCCTGCACATCGCTCGGTGCCTGCTCATATCTGGCGAAGGTATAGGAGTATTCGCCCCGGCCTCCGGTCATGGATCGAAGATCCGTGCAATACCCGAAGAGACTGCTCTGAGGTACATCCGCATCGATCTGCTGCTTTCCGCCGGGCAGAGGGTTCATTCCCAGCACACGCCCTCTTCTCTTATTCAGATCCCCCATGACATCACCGGTGTAGGCATCCGGAACCACTACCTTCAGTGACATGATGGGCTCGAGCAGAACGGGCTGTGCCTTCATAAAGCCATCCTTAAAGGCCTGGATCGTAGCCACCTTGAAGGCCATTTCCGAGGAATCCACGGGATGATAGGAGCCATCATAGAGCACGGCCTTAACGCCCACAACAGGATATGCGGCCATGGGTCCCTTCAGAACTGCTTCCTGCAAGCCCTTCTCCACCGCCGGGAAAAAGTTCTTGGGAACGGCGCCGCCCACTACCTCCTGTTCAAATACATAAGGGGTCTCCAGATCCCCCGAAGGACTAAAGCGCATCTTTACATGCCCATACTGTCCGTGTCCGCCGGACTGCTTCTTATATTTGGAATCCACATCGGACTCCTTGCGGATGGTCTCCCGATAAGCTACCTTGGGCTTGGAAAGCTCCACCTCCACCTTGTATTCGCTGAGCAGTCTGCTGACGATGATATCCAGATGCTGATCACCCATACCGTATAGCAGGAGCTGACTGTTTTCGGAATCATTCACAGTCTTCATGGTCAGATCCTCATGCCCCATCTTCTGGAAGGCCTGTGAGATCTTATCCACATCAGCCTTATTTTTAGGCTTATAACGCATATAGGTATACGGAGTGGAAATCTCAAATTTACCAAATTTAATAGTGGTTGCCTTTGTGGAAAGACTGTTTCCTGTGCGGGCAGCAGTCAGCTTAGCCAGCGCTCCGATATCCCCCGCATGTAATTCGGAAACTTCAATGGGCTTATTTCCCTGAAGCACATAGATCTTACCGATCCTCTCCTCTATATCCTTATCCACATTATAGAGCAGATCATCCGTCTTCAATACGCCGGAATTCACCTTGATCAGGGAATACTTGCCGATGAAGGGATCCACGATGGTCTTCCAGATGTACGCCGACTTAGCCTTGGAGAAATCATAATCCGCATGATAGATCTCTCCGGTCTTATTGTTGATGCCGGCCACTTCTCGGTTCTCGGGACTGGGCAGATACTTAATGATATCATCCAGCAAAGTATATACGCCCTGGCAAAGGATGCTGGAGCCCATGGTCATGGGGAATATCTGGCAGTCACAAACACTGATGCGCAGTGCGGAACGAATCTCTGCCTCAGTGAATTCCTCACCGCCAAAGTATCTCTCCATCATTTCCTCGCTGGTCTCCGCCACGGATTCCATCAAGGTATCCCGGCAGATCTGCAGATTGGCCTTACTGTACTCAGGAACCTCGCAGGGAACCACTTCCTTGCCGTTCCATCTGTTACCGGTCTCAGAGATCACATTTACATATCCCACAAATTTTTCGTTCTCACGAATGGGAAGATGGAACGGAGCCATCTTTTTGCCAAAGAGCTTAGTCATATCCTCCACAACCTGGCGGAAGGATGCATTATCCACATCCATATTGGATACATAAACAATCCTGGGAAGCTTATATTTTTCACAGAGCTCCCAAGCCTTTAATGTCCCCACTTCAATGCCTGCCTTACCATTTACAACGATCACGGCCGCTCCTGCCGCACTGATCGCTTCCTCAACCTCACCCACAAAATCAAAATAACCGGGAGTATCCAAAATATTGATCTTAACGCCCTCCCACTCAATGGGAATCACGGAGGTCGTGATGGAAAACTGGCGCTTCTGTTCTTCCTTGCTGTAGTCACTGATGGTATTTCCGTCAGCCACCTTGCCCATTCTGGATGTAATACCGGAAATATACCCGAAAGCCTCTGCCAAAGAGGTCTTTCCGGCTCCGCCATGTCCCAGCAGCACCACATTACGAATCTTGTCTGTTGTGTAAATATTCATATGCCCTTCCTCCAATAGCTCTATTCTGGGAAACCCCATAAGGGTATTTTACTAAATATTCAGTCAAATTACAAGAAAAATTCTATATTTTTGCCAATGAATTTAAAATCTTCCGAAAACTCTGTCGTCAATCTGCACGAATTGCCCTTCTCTTTCCAAAGGATCACTATGCAGTGTCCCAAACAATCAGAAAAATTCATGATCTTTTAATTGAATTATCTGCCCAAAAATGATATTGTAAAGAATGGCACAAAGAATAAACACAGAAAAAAAGTAGGTGAAAGCATGAAAACATTTGGATTTATCGGCCTTGGTCTCATCGGAGGCTCCATCGCCAGAGGAATACGCGAAAATATACCGGATTCTCACATCATCGCTTATGATATCAATGGTGAATCCCTCAGTCTGGCCATGAAGGAGGGTGTCGCCGATACAGTCACAAAGGGAATTGATGCCACCTTCTCGCAATGCGACATTATCTTTTTATGCGCACCGGTTCAGAAAAATGACAGCAACCTTCGTATCCTAAAGGAATATCTCTCGCCCGAATGTCTGTTGACCGATGTGGGTAGCGTCAAAACCGAGATTCACCATACCGTAAGGGAGCTTGGCCTGGAATCCCAATTCATCGGGGGGCATCCCATGGCAGGAAGCGAGCGAGTGGGATTTGTCAATTCCAAATCTCTTTTGTTGCAAAATGCCTACTATATTCTCACGCCTGCTGAGAGCAGCCCGTCG
>CACXDS010000074.1 GCA_902766425.1 uncultured Lachnospiraceae bacterium | reverse complement strand
GGAATCCT
This sequence comes from uncultured Lachnospiraceae bacterium, assembly GCA_902766425.1. Lineage (GTDB taxonomy): Bacteria > Bacillota > Clostridia > Lachnospirales > Lachnospiraceae > Acetatifactor. Next base: position 2,818 of record CACXDS010000074.1, on the reverse strand, counting down.
GGACCACTCGTATTGAATCTCATCGTCAGAAATCATATCGGAGCCATAGTACTTTTTGTTAAGCTCCATATACATTTCATTGAGATTTTCGGCATTCAGACTCTCCCCACTCTCACAGAGGGCATTGCTTCTCATCTCAAATTCCGCGAACTGTGTCTGGCGGAAAATCGTCCCCTTGAAGCTGTCCAAATAGTGGTTGAGCAGGTACGCCTTTTCTTTTTTATCCGTAGTATTCTTTAAGAGGTATTCCATCAACAGGATCTCGTTTGTAGTGGAAGCGACCTCCGCCACGAAGATCTTATAATCCGAATAGATAAAGGGCTGATTCTCATTGGAGTAACAGCTGTGCAGTGCATGCCCCATCTCATGCGCCAGCGTAAACATACTGTCCAGACTCCCCGAATAATTTAACAGAACATAGGGGTGCGTCCCATAGGCTCCTGCAGAATATGCACCGCTTCGCTTTCCCTCATTCTCATAGACATCGATCCAGCGGTTTTCAAAGCCCTCACGAAGCTTTGCCAGATAATCCTCCCCCAGAGGTGCCAGCGCCTTGAGTACAGTCTCCTTCGCCTCTTCAAAGGGAATCTCTTTTGCCACCCCGGGGATCATGGGCGTGTAAATGTCATACATATGCAGTTCATCCACTCCCAGACATTTCTTACGAAGTCTCACATAACGGTGCAGCTTGTCAAGATTTTGGTCGATGGTATCTACGAGGTTATGATATACTTGGGGCGAAACATTATTCTGCTCCACCGATGCCTCCAGAGTGGAATTGTATTTCTTGGCTTTGGCATAAAAAATCTGGGATTTCACCTGTCCGTTGTAAAGGCTGGCCAGAGTATTATTGAACTGCTTATATACCGAGTAGTATTTCTCAAAGGTCTCTCTCCTGACCCTTCTGTCGCTGCTTTCCATCAATTTTCCGTAGCGACCATGAGTAATGCGAGTATTCTCTCCCTGTTCATCCACAACCTCCGGGAACTGAAAATCGGCATTATCCAAAACAGAGAAGGTATCCGAGGCGGTCTCCCTCATTTCCGTGGAAAGAGCCAGTAGCTTTTCCATTTCCGCAGACAGGCAGTGCTCCTTTAATCTGCAGATTTCCTCGATCTGACCGCGATACAACTCAAGTCCGGGAAGTTCTTGGTAATAACGCTCCAGCTTTTCCCCATCCATCTCCACGATTTCAGGCTCTAAGAAGGCAGTCAGCTCCGTCACCCTTGCATAGACGCTCATGGTCTTGGCGCTCATGGCCTGATGCTTGGAATTATTCTGATCCTGATCATAGAGCCTTTGTGCATAATTATAGGCCAGCATCAGCTTTTCACCCATGCAGGCATTCCATTCCAAAACCTGCAAAAGGTTTTTTGCACTCTCTCCTACCTTGCCCGCCATTTTAGCGATCTTTTCGGAGAGTGCGGTAATCTCTTTCAGATCCTGTTCCCACTCTGCCTTGGAGTTATACATGTCCTCAAGCTTCCATGTATCCTCTGTTTTCACATCTTCCCTTTTTAACAATTCCTTTGCCATATGAATTCTTCCCTTCTTTTTTATTCCCTGTGAAAACCCTGATATCATTTAACTGCTTACGAAGGAGCGGCTTAAGCCGATATGCGTTCTGCGCAGTTAATCTCCCTTTAGGACTGCCTCCATGCCGATTTTCTGAGGCTTTAATCCACAGCTCTCATAAAATCTCATGGCAGACTCATTGCACGCCCAGACATTCAATGTCACATTATAGCAGCCACTCTCCCTTGCAAAGGCAAGCACATGTTCATAAAGTGCCCTTCCCACATGCCTGCCGCGGAGCACTTCATCCACGCAGAGGTCATCGATATAGAGCGTCTTGATGTCCGTAAGAATGTTATCAGCCACATGCTGCTGAAAAATACAAAAGGCATATCCCAACACCCTGTCCTCCCCATCCACTGCCACGAAGACAGGAGTCCTGTCATTTGCAAGTATGCCCTTCAGCTGGGAATCCGTATATTTTCTCCCCACCTTGAACAGATCCGGGCGCCCCTCATGGTGCACCAGATCCACCTGAAGCAAAAGCTCATCGATTCTTTTAAGATCCTTCTCCAAAGCTCTTCGAATAGATAATTGCTCCATTATTCCTCTCATCCCTCTCAGTCCTGCGCGATCTATTGCGGCGCCATATTGCCCAGACTGCTCAAAAGCTCCAGATCACTGGCCTTCACCTTTAAGCTGGTCTCGATCTTTTCACCCTCGGGTGTGGTCACAATGATCTCGATCACAGTATCCTCCCGGATTCCCTTTTGAGCGACTGCCTTACAGAATGCCGGGAACTTCGGGTGATTATTCTTAAAGGTGTTCCATGCCCCCAGCATTCTCATCATATTTCCCATATCCATAGTATTGTCCTCCCCTAAGCGTCTGTGCGATTCCAAAAGCGGATTACTTCGACTCATTCAGACAAAGAATCCTTGAATAGAATACCATAATTCATGCTTTTTTACAAGAAGCAACCGTACGCTACCCGCTTAGGGGATGTCTTTGTTAGACTTTACGCACTAAACCCCATCCTTGTATTCTCCTGCACCGCCTGCAGGAATGTGCTCGATACAGGATACATCCGATCACCCCCTCGTCCGACAACAAAAAGAGACCGGTTTCCCGATCCCTTTTCGGCAGCACATGCTGCATTCATTCTTTTTCGTTTAGCCGAAGATCTGTCCTGGCAGTTTCAGCGTTTTTTACCTCTTGAAAACTTGTGACCAAAAGCTGCTTTTCAGCGGGAGGCTTGTTCGATTGTCAGCAAACCTCCCGGTCAGCCCACAATCTCCAGTGT
>CACXDS010000073.1 GCA_902766425.1 uncultured Lachnospiraceae bacterium | reverse complement strand
GCAAGCGAAGGGTATCTTCCTGAATTCTATGAACGGCACGGGTTTAGCCGGGAAAAGGAAGTGATTCTTATGGGCATGGAATTGTAACATCGTGCACTGGCTAAGATTTTATAGCAGATCGGTCTTCGGGTTTTTTAGGTAAAATCGTTTGGAACTTATACAGGATTCACCGGCGGATAAGATTCTTGTCATTATCATTTCTACTTAGGCAGGAACAGGCGGATTTCCTGCTTACAGAAATGAAAAAAGCGGGTTATAACCGAACTTCCCCCGCCAAAGTTTTCGATGTTTCGCAAGCGCCGAATTTTTTATAGGTGTTTGGCTTACAATTCTTTGACCGTGACAGATAAGGAATAACAAATCGAATAACGGAAAACGATTACCTTGAACCTGTGTTTCATTTGTCAAAAGAAGCCCTTGCGGAACATCCGGAAAATATGCAGTTCATCCGCATACATACGAAATGTCGGTTACTTCTATGTCCATCGTTTCGGTTGTGTTTACAGTATCCAGAGCAAGCTGGAGCTTTGCGAGGGTTTCTGCGGCTTGGCTGTACGCTGCTTTTGCAGCGGCTGTATCGTAATTGGTTACTTCGTAATCTATGAAGGACGTTCTGTTTCCAAAACGATAATGAGAATCCGCAACGCGTTCCTTTGGCAGATGAGCTGCCATTTGACGTAGCGTCTCCTTCCGATTAGATAGCTGTGGGATATAAACGAGTGCCTGATCAATCGTCAGGTTGTCAAATCCCGGAAGCGTGTGTGTCGTGTTGAAGACATTGATGGCATGCTTCACTGTGCGGATCTGCCCGCTCAGATTCTTAAGCTCCGCCTGTGTTTTGTTGAAGTCATAGTTTGGACGGAGCGAGTCTGCGTCTTCTCCGGATGCGACTCTGAACAGGGCCGCTTTGCTTTCCATGGAAAGAAGATCTCGTACCCGGTCTTCCAGCTTCTTTACCAGTTTTCCTGCTTCAGCAGAAGTGTATTTCATAGTAACCTCTCTTTCCGATGAATGATTGTTTTTGTCAATAACCACTCTATACGTCGGAAGAGGAATTGTCACTAAACCCGCAGTTGAATAACAGCGTATGCAAGGGTAAGCATTTTAATTCTGTTTACCTTAAATTTCGGATTTCGTCATATTCAGTATTTGTAAGCAATTTCGGTAGTCGTTTTATATATTCCCTCGTGACAGCCGGAATATTCTCTGATAATACATGTTCATATCTGTCATACCATATACGTGTATGATCTTTCATATCAGATATGCAGGTTTTATTCTTGAACATTTCGCAATGGATAATTAGTTTTAAAAGATCGAAAGTAGGTGAATGGTCGTCGGAAGTCAAAGCCGTTTTATACATTGCGATAGTTTCCTGATCACTAAAATTCAAATTCTCCATTGCCTCCGCAACGTTTGCGGCAATAACAAACTCCGGATAAGCCCCGTTTCTTTTCAGCACATTTTGGTTCGCCTTAAAGGTTTTTGTTATCTCTGACAACTCATCTCTGTGATCATTATAGCGAGATAAGAATCTAACGAATACGGACAGATGCAGGAGAGAAAAAGTCTTTTTTATGTTTTCCGCCTGAAAGAATTCCTTCCAATGTTTTACTCCGCAGCCTTTGTACAGATATTTCTCCGCGACGGAGTAATTTCCGCATAATGCCTCAAGATCTGCCCGAACTTGATATTGTCTCTCACGATCACCTTCCCACTTGAAATTATGGATAGATTCATCCAACGTGTTCACGACATCGTCATATGTGATGCCTTTTTTCTTCTGCTGAAGCATACGGAGTTGGTATTGCGCCTTGGTTCCCATCAGGCGGGCATATTGATCTGAAATGATATTCTCGTCATCTATTTCCATGAAAGGAAGCGAAGATAAGACTACCTTATAATCCGTGAATACTGCTGTAACCTTATCCAGAATCTCCCCGGCTTTTTCAAAATCAAATACATCCATGCAATAGAGGGCGTAACGATTATAGAAAATGAAATAATACTCTAAATTTTCCGATCTAATAATTTCCTCCCGCAGAGTTGTCTCACTTTCCTTCAGAACAGATTCCATTTCATCCAGTTTACCGGAGTGATCCAGCACAGCCAGCTTGTATAAAAGCACATCCAGCTTAAACTTCGGAACGGACAATCCTTCCGATTCAAACCATGCGATAACCGATTCCGCACCGGAAATCACTTTTTCAGCCTGACTCAATTTATATGGATTGCTGGCAATATTATGCATATAGTTTCGGAGAGAATCCAAAACATTGTCGCGCTCCGGAGCCGAAAGTTCAGCAACTTTTTTAAAGACGCGTTCGCATCTTCTTTGTCCGCTGATGACGCCAGCACAAATATCAAATAGAGCGAGGGAGTAGCCGCCTTCGATTAGGTAGTTCTCCACCTTTTCATCTTCGGTGCCGCCTTTAATGCTGAAAATATTATCCTCATCGTAAAAGGAGCCGATGTACTCGCCGTAGGTTTTGTCCTTTGTAAATAGTTCATTGTAAATAGGCTTATTTCTTGTAAAACGAAAGTTGCAGATATAATCACAAAGAATTAACTGGCAGGTTCGTTTGTCATCGGCATATTCAAAGGAATAACGAAGGCTGCGCAAAGCACCGCTGTTTTTTGCCCGCATCAGGGCAAATCGTTCATTGAACATATCAAGGCATTCCTGCTTATCAATATAGCCTTCAAACATGCTGTCTGTAATTTTATGACGTGTATCTTTCTTGAAGCCAGCAATAACATTTAACGTAATCTTCTCATCTTCAACAGATAATCGCTTTAACAGCTGGACGACGCCGTCTACCAGAATGTTGATATACGTTTTGACGCTGTCGCCGATCTTAGTCTTTTCATAGTTTTCAAAGACGACAATCTGTGCGCTTTTACTGGTTTCGCTGATCACATTTGCAGTAAGTGCAGCTTTCTTTTCCGCTTTAAGTTCTGTGGCATGACGGCTTTTTTTCAGCAGAGCATCTGGATTCTTAATCTTTTGATCTCCCGGATTCTCCTGAAGCCAGGCTCTGACAATGATATTTTTTGCCTTGTCTTCAGACATGGCATTCCCCGCCTCATAGAGGATGCCGCCGACAAGGCATTCATTGCGGTATTTTTTATAGAGATCGGAGTCAAAATCGCCGCTCTCATCTAAATAGAGAAAATATGTTTTGGCCATGATTTAATCCTTATTGTTTTAAGCATGCAGGAATGTCTTGCTAACAATTTCTACTAGTATTTATTCTACTTCGAAAAGCTGTATATGCATCATAAAAATTTGAATTTGTATTTGTATTTGCAGATATTATAGTATGGATTTTTCAGGACTTTGGGTATATATTATGGGTAAGTTAATTTTCAGCCGCACCAGTAGGAATGCGGCTTCTGCGGGTATTTCGACAGGAAATTCTGTTTTCGCAGAATGATTTTTCGTTTTACGCCGCAAATTACCCTGCAAGCCCTTGAAAATAAAGGAGTCTCAAAGACAGGGTTATGGAGAACAGCCCGATATAGTGGGCATTAGACTCCGTTATTTATTTGAACTCCGGATCATCAATGTGTTATGGAGAACAGCCCGATATAGTGGGCATTAGACAATAGATCCGTTATTCTGTTAGAACTCAGGATCATCAATGTGTTATGGAGAACAGCCCGATATAGTGGGCATTAGACATCCGTTATTCGATTGAACTCCGGATCATCAATTAGTTGTTATGGAGAACAGCCCGATATAGTGGGCATTAGACAGCAGGCTCGTACATGTATTCGTCGTAGATATGCGTTATGGAGAACAGCCCGAGATAGCGGGCATTAAACTGAGAGTTTTCACCCTGTGAGTAACGGATTTCAGGTTATAGAGAAAAGACTGCCGTGGGATTGCAGTC
>CACXDS010000072.1 GCA_902766425.1 uncultured Lachnospiraceae bacterium | reverse complement strand
TTTTTTTATGATCAGATATGTGTGATGGGAGTGGATTGTGAGCCGAGAGAGATTTTGAAGAAGAATCATTAGTCATCCGGTCAGGCAAAGAAATATTTTGAATATCCGGTTGTCATTCCATCCCCGTTCAGTTATACTTAAAGCTGGAAGCCAAAAGGCTTTCGGCTTTTTTATGGTAAAGAAAAGGGGTTACAGGCATGGCATTTGTACATTTGCATGTCCACACGGAGTATTCGCTCCTGGACGGTGCCAATAAGATAAAGGAATATGTTCACCGGGTAAAGGAGCTGGGGATGGACAGCGCCGCCATCACGGATCATGGTGTGATGTATGGCGTCATTGATTTTTATCGCGCGGCGAAGGCGGAGGGGATCAAGCCCATTCTTGGCTGCGAGGTTTATGTGGCGCCGAATTCCCGGTTTGATAAGGAGACCACAGGCGGGGAGGAGCGCTATAACCATCTGGTGCTGCTGGCGGAGAACAATACGGGCTATGCCAATCTGTCCAAGATTGTGAGCAAGGGCTTCACGGAAGGGTATTATTATAAGCCAAGGGTGGATTTTGAGGTGCTTCAGCGCTACCACGAGGGAATCATTGCGCTGTCCGCCTGTCTGGCCGGAGAGGTGCCCCGCTATCTGCAAAAGGGGCTTTACGACGAGGCCTGCAAGGTGGCCAGAAGGTACGAGGCCTGCTTTGGCAAGGGGAATTACTTTTTGGAATTACAGGATCACGGCATTCCGGAGCAGAAGAATGTCAACTCCCAGCTTCTTAGGATGAGCAAGGAGCTGGGAATTGAGCTGGTGGTGACCAATGATGTCCACTATACCTATGCGGAGGACGCAGAGCCCCACGACATCCTGCTCTGCCTGCAGACGGGAAAACGGCTCGCGGATGAGGACCGCATGCGCTACGAGGGCGGACAGTATTATGTGAAGAGCGAGGAGGAGATGAAGGGGCTGTTTCCCTATGCCTGGGAGGCGGTGGAGAATACCCAGAGGATCGCCGATCGCTGCAATGTGGAGATTGAATTCGGCAAGACAAAGCTGCCCCATTATGAGGTGCCGCAGGGCTATGATTCCTGGAGCTATCTGAATAAATTGTGTAATGATGGTCTCATCGCCAGATATGGTCGTGACCTGCTTCATGTGGAGAATTCCTGGGATCCCGTAACTCTGCCGGAAAATCCGGAGGCCTATGAGGCTTTACTTCAGCAGGTGATGGCCAGAAACGCCGGAGATTCGGGGCAGACTCTGGGGGAGAGGCTTTCCTATGAGCTTGGCATTATCCGTCGCATGGGATATGTGGATTACTTCCTGATCGTCTGGGATTTCATCAATTATGCGAAGGAGCATGACATCCCGGTGGGCCCGGGGCGCGGCTCCGCGGCGGGGAGTATTGTCTCCTATTGCCTGAAGATCACGGACATCGATCCCATCAGGTATAGCCTCCTGTTTGAGAGATTTTTGAATCCGGAGCGTGTATCCATGCCGGATATCGATATTGACTTTTGCTTTGAGAGAAGGCAGGAGGTCATTGATTATGTGAGCCGGAAATACGGCGCGGAGAAGGTGGTGCAGATCGTCACCTTCGGTACATTGGCGGCCCGGGGCGTGATCCGGGATGTGGGGCGGGTCATGGACATGCCCTATGCCTTTGTGGATAAGATCGCAAAGATGGTGCCCCAGGAGCTGAATATTACATTGGATCTGGCTCTGGAAAAGAATCCGGAGCTGCGCCAGCTCTATGAGCAGGATGATCAAGTGCATTATCTGATCGATATGTGTAAGCGTCTGGAGGGCCTTCCCAGACACACCTCCATGCATGCGGCGGGGGTGGTGATCTGTCCCGAGGCGGCGGATGAATTTGTGCCCCTCTCCCGGGGAAGCGACGGCGCCATCACGACCCAGTTTACCATGACTACGCTGGAGGAGCTGGGGCTTCTAAAAATGGATTTTCTGGGGCTTCGGACGCTGACGGTGATCCATGATGCGGTGAATTTTGTGGAAAAGAGCCAGGGGATCCGGCTGGATATGGAAAGGCTGGATTACAATGATCCCAAGGTCCTTTCCTATATCGGAACCGGAAAGACGGAGGGAATCTTCCAGCTTGAGAGCGGCGGGATGAAGAGCTTCATGAAGGAGCTTCGCCCGTCGAGCCTGGAGGATATCATCGCCGGGATTTCTCTCTATCGCCCCGGCCCCATGGACTTTATCCCGAAATATTTGAAAGGAAAAAATGACGCCGGGAGCGTGACCTATTCCTGTCCCCAACTGGAGCCCATTCTGGAGCCTACCTACGGCTGTATCGTCTATCAGGAGCAGGTGATGCAGATCGTGCGGGATCTGGGCGGATACACTTTGGGCCGTAGCGATCTGGTGCGCCGCGCCATGAGTAAGAAAAAGCAGGCGGTCATGGAGAAGGAGAGGGCGAATTTTGTGTTCGGCAATCCCGAGGAAGGGGTGCCCGGGTGCGTCAGCAACGGGATCTCCGAGCAGGTGGCCAGTCATATTTATGACGAAATGATGGATTTCGCCAAGTACGCCTTTAATAAGTCCCACGCGGCCTGCTATGCCGTTGTGGCTTATCAGACGGCTTTTCTGAAATACTATTACCCTGTGGAATTTATGGCGGCGCTGATGACCTCCGTTATCGATAATTCCACGAAGGTGTCGGAGTATATTCTGACCTGCCGCAATATGGGGATTGAAGTCCTGCCCCCCGATGTGAACCAGGGGGAGAGCGGCTTTGCCGTTCAGGATGGCAAGATCCGGTATGCTTTGACAGCCATTAAGGGGGTGGGACGGCCCATCATCGAGGCTCTGGCTGCAGAGCGAAGGCTGGGGGGGCCCTTCCAGAATCTGCAGGATTTCATCACCCGCATGTCCGGGCATGATATCAATAAGAGGGTCATCGAAAGCTGTATTAAGGCGGGCGCCTTGGACAGTCTGGGGGGCACCAGAAAGCAATTTATGGCGGTTTATTCCCAGATCATGGAGCATATCGTCCACGACAAGAAAAATAGTATGGCGGGTCAGATGACCTTATTCGATATCGTTTCAAAGGAGCAGAAGGAGGAATTTGACATTCCCCTGCCGGATGTGGGCGAGTATGAGAAGGAAATGCTCCTTCAGTTCGAAAAGGAAGTGCTGGGAGTGTATGTCAGCGGACATCCCCTGGAGGAATGGCAGGAGCTCTGGAGGCGTCAGATCACCAATGTCAGCACGGACTTTGTTGTGGATGAGGAGTCCGGGGAGCCAAAGGTCCGGGATCAGTCCTATGTAACAGTGGGGGGCATGATCACGGCCAAGAGTGTGAAATATACGAAGAATAACGAAATGATGGCCTTTCTCACCATGGAGGATCTGCTGGGGACACTGGAGATCATTGTGTTCCCGAAGAGCTATCAGGAGTACGGGGGTCTGGTGCAGGAGGACGCCAAAATCTTTGTCAGAGGGCGTGTTTCCCTCAAGGAGGATCGGGAGGGAAATCCTGTCTGCAATATGATCTGCGAGCAGATCATGTCCTTTGAGGAGGCCAAGGAGGTGAACGGCCCCATTTTCAAGAACCGTAGGCAGGACTATGGGAACGGGCGAGGCGCCGGACAGGACTATGGAAACGGTCGCAGCTCCGGACAGAGCGCCGGGCAGGACTACGGGAACGGGCGCAGCACCGGGCAGAGCAATGGCAACGGCCAGCCTCCCACGCCCCAGCGCCCCACAATGAAAAAACTCCCCAAGGGAGTTTGGGTCCAGTTTGACAACCGGCAGACTTATTCCGAAAGGAAGGAGGAGCTGTTTGAGGCCATCCGGGAATTCGAAGGAGATGATAATCTGGTGATCTATCTGAAGGAGGAAAAGCAGATCAGCCTGTTGCCCGCCACCCGCTGCGTGGAGGCGGGGGAGAAGCTGAAGGCGAGACTTTCGGAGCTCTTCGGCGAAGAAAATGTGAAATTCCGACTGTGATCCTTGTAGGAAAATGTGAAATTCCGACTGTAATCCTTGTAAGAAAATATGAAATTCCCATGTTAACCTATTGAAAATGACAAAAAAATAGATTAAAATTAATGATTGAGATTGATTCGGTTAAACCGGAGGTTGGAGGGTACATCATGGAAAAAGTCATTCGAACAATTGGCGTTTTGACCAGCGGCGGCGATGCACCGGGCATGAATGCGGCGATCCGTGCCGTGGTTCGTACCGCAATTGCCAGAGGAATTAAGGTTAAGGGTATCAAGAAGGGCTATCAGGGCCTTTTGAACGAAGAGATTTATGATCTGGAGGCAAAGGATGTTTCCGATATCATTCAGCGTGGCGGTACCATCCTTGGAACAGCGCGCTGTCTGGAGTTCAAGACCAAGGAAGGACAGCAGAAGGGCGCTGATATCTGTAAGAAGCACGGGATCGACGGAATGGTGGTCATCGGCGGTGATGGTTCCTACCGCGGTGCGCAGGCCCTTTCCAGACTGGGGATCAATACCATCGGCCTTCCCGGCACCATTGATCTGGATATCGCATGTACGGAATATACCATTGGCTTTGACACTGCTGTGAATACGGCTATGCAGGCCATCGATAAGGTGAAGGATACCTCATCCTCCCATGAGCGCTGCAGTATCATCGAGGTTATGGGGCGTGATGCCGGATATATCGCACTCTGGTGCGGTATCGCCAATGGCGCAGAGGATATTCTTCTTCCTGAAAAATATGATTATAACGAGCAGCAGCTGATCAATAACATTATCCGCAGCAGACGGCTCGGTAAGACCCACCACATCATCATCAACGCCGAGGGAATCGGGCATTCCGTATCCATGGCCAGACGGATCGAGGCGGCTACCGGTATTGAGACCAGAGCGACCATCCTCGGATATATGCAGCGTGGCGGTCAGCCCAGCGCAATGGATCGTTATTACGCTTCCATTATGGGCGCGAATGCGGTGGATATCCTGAGGCAGGGCAAGACCAATCGCGTGGTAGGGTATCGAAGCGGTAAATTTGTCGATTTTGATATCGAGGAAGCACTTCAGATGACCAAGACCATTGACGAGAGAGAGTATGAGATCTCCAGAATTCTCTCTATTATGGACGAGAAAGAGCTTTGATAGTTTAAGATTTTGGCAAAAGTGGCGGTCGCGCTCTCAGGGCGTAGCCGCCATTCTCTTTTCAGGCCAAATAACCAAGGACGGGAAGTGTAAGATGATAACAAGCATGACAAATCCAAAGGTCAAGCAGGTGGTACTCTGGAGGGACAAGGCCGGACAAAGGCGGAAGGATCAGGTCTTTCTGGCCGAGGGCTGGAAGATGTTTGGGGAGGCGCCTGCGGACTGGATCAAGGAGGTCTATCTCTCGGAGAAGGCCTATGAGAAAAGGGAGGGGGACAAGGAGCTCTGGGAGAAGCTGGAGCGGACAGGCTGCGAACTAGTCTCCGAGGAGGTGCTCTCTAAGATGTCAGACACCCAGACCCCACAGGGGATCCTAATGGTCCTGCATCGTCCGAACTATTCCGCAGAGGAGATCCTGAGCGCTCCGGGAGGACTTTTTCTGGTTCTGGAGGATCTGCAGGATCCCGGTAATCTGGGAACCATCATGAGAACCGGAGAGGGTGCGGGGGTAAATGGGATCTTTATGAGCAAGGGCACTGTAGATCTATTTAACCCCAAAACAGTGCGTTCTTCCATGGGATCTATTTACAGAGTTCCTTTCATATATGCAGATGATTTGCAGGAAATCATGCAAAAAATGAAGAATAACGGCATTCAAACCTTTGCAGCCCACCTTTCCGGAAAGGAATATTATACAGGGAGATCCTTCACTGGTCCCACCGCTATTCTGATCGGCAATGAGGGAAATGGACTGAGCGATGAGCTGGCAGAGCAGGCGGACGCTTATATCAAGATTCCCATGGAGGGAAAATTGGAATCCTTGAACGCGGCAGTGGCCGCCGCACTTCTTGTATATGAGGCCAAGAGACAGCGCAATATGTAGTAGAATAAATAAATAACGCTAGATACGAATGGAGGAAAAAGAAATGAAGATCGGAGTGATCGGCTTAGGTAACATGGCAACTGCAATTGTTTCCGGACTTATCGCCAGAGGGAAGGTGGAGTGCCAGGATGTGATCGGGTATGATAAATTCCAGACGGCAAGCGAGAAAATTAAATCAAACCTTAACATAACGATTGCTACCAATGAGGCTTCTGTTGCAGCCGCTGCGGACTATCTATTTTTGGCGGTAAAGCCCAATGTGCTGCCGGAGGTTCTTCCGAAGATCGCACCTTCTATTAAGAAGGAAACGGTGATCATCAGCATCGCCGCAGGAAAATCCCTGGCCTTTTTGGAGGAGCATTTAGGGAGAACGGATTGCAAGATTGTCAGAACCATGCCCAATACCCCTGCTCTGGTGTTGGAGGGCTGCACTGCGGCCTGCGCCAACACGAATGTCTCCCAGGAGGACATGAAGGAAGTGATGGGAATCCTGGAGTCCTTCGGCACCGCCACCATCGTTCCAGAGAAGCTGATGGATGTGGTGGTGGGGATCAGCGGCAGCTCCCCCGCCTATGTGTTTATGTTTATCGAGGCCATGGCCGATGCGGCAGTAGCCGCCGGCATGCCCAGAGCGCAGGCATATGAAATGAGCGCGCAGGCAGTGCTTGGAAGCGCTGCACTCCTCCTTAAGAGGGGACAGCATCCCGGCGAATTGAAGGACATGGTTTGTTCTCCTGGGGGAACGACCATTGAGGCAGTGAAAGTCCTTGAAGAAAAAGGCTTCCGGGCCGCTGTGATCGACGCAACCCTTGCCTGCATTGAAAAGTCGAAAAATTTATAGGGGTTGACAAACAAAATTTTTTCTGCTATGATACCTTTCACACGAAGGATTTGTAACAAAATTGTAATAATTTGTCACAAAAAAGACTATATTTTTACATGTGATGCAATAATTGTGTAAAGGATTGGAGCAGAAATGAAAGCAAACAGAAAACTGTTTGCCAAAGCCTCGGGAATGCTTTTATCCCTCACGCTGGTTATGACCTCCGGTGTGACGGCTGCGGCGGCAGAAAATGACAATTACCTGAGTCCCTTCAGCGGCGGTGCCGGTATGCTCTTGGAGCCGAAGAAAATGGATACCGCCCAGGTACTCAGCGAAATGGCACAGAAGCTGAATGTTTCCCTTTCCTCCGCGGAGAAAGAGAGTGCTTCTACCTTGGTTATGGCCAATGTGAAGCAGCAGTTGAATGTCCGTGCGGAAGCAAGCAAGGATTCCAAGGTAGTGGGCTATCTCTACAAGGATTGCGGCGGCGAGATCATCGAGCGCAAGGATGGCTGGACCAAGCTTCGCTCCGGCAATATCGTCGGTTGGGCCAGCGATGAATTTCTTCTTTTTGGTGAAGAAGCGGATGCTCTGGCAAACGATGTGGGAAAAACGATCGCCACGGTGAAGGCAGACACTCTTCGTGTGAGGGAAGCAGCGGATGAAAGCTCCGGCGTTCTGGGACTTTTGCCCGAAGGAGAGCTGGTCGAGGTGCTGGATAACACTTCCTCTCAGGACTGGATCCAGGTGGATTATGATGGTCGGGACGGATATGTGGCGGCTGAATATGTGACGCTGAATTTTAAGATTGACTCCGGCGAGACCGTGGAGGAGCTGAAAGCCCGCAAGGCTGCGGAGAAGGAAGCAAAGCGCCATGTGAATTATGGCGAATACACCACGGATGCGGATACTACTCTCTTGTTGGCAGCGCTGATCCACTGCGAGGCCGGTGGAGAACCCTATGAGGGTCAGGTGGCGGTGGGTGCTGTCGTAATGAACAGAGTGCGCAGCGCAGCTTATCCTGACACGATCCACGGTGTGATCTATGCATCCGGACAATTCACTCCTGCCATGAGCGGCAAGGTGAATAGGGTATATGAATCCGGCAAGATATATCCCAGCTGCATCAAGGCTGCCGAGGAGGCACTCTCCGGCGTGTCCAATGTAGGAGACATGACCCACTTCAGACGCAACAACGGCAGAGAAGGTCTGGTGATCGGAAATCATGTGTTCTATTAAATAAAATAGATTGAAATGAATGAGATGTAAGGGCGGGTTTCCCAGGAAACCCGTTCTTTTTGTGCAGAAAAATTTTGTCAAACAGATACTGTGCAGACCATGAACGATACAGGCCCATAATGTGCGAATAAAAATGTTGATTGCACGCATAATTTGTAGTAAACTGATTTTAACAAACAAAATCGTTTCTTTGCAAGGATTCGTATAGCATGTTGATACATGACGGAGGTGAGAGTATGGAGATAGAAATGATTGTTTGGATTGTACTATTGATTGTTGCGGTTGTGGTGGAGCTCATCACCATGGGCCTGACCAGTATCTGGTTTGCAGGTGGCGCATTGGTGGCGCTGATCGCATCCGCCTTGAACGGACCGCTGTGGTTACAGATCGCCTGCTTTGTGGTGGTGTCGGTGCTTCTGCTTTTATTCACCCGTCCCATTGCGGTGAAATACTTCAACAAAGACAGAGTCAAGACCAATGCGGAGTCAATTGTGGGGCAGCAGGCAATCGTGCTTTCACAGGTCGATAATCTCCAAGGGATCGGCCAGGTGTCCGTGGGAGGGCAGGAGTGGAGTGCCAGAAGTGTATCCGATGACGAGATATTGGAGCCCGGAAATGTAGTAGAGGTTGTGGCCATCAGCGGCGTGAAGCTGATCTGCAAGCAGGTGTATGTGTCCAAGAGCCAGACTCCTGAGAGCTGAGAGGATGGATGAAACCGAAAACCTCGGACAGAGATAATCAAAACAGAGACTAACGAACGGAAAAATTAGGAATACAGAAAATCGTATATGAGAATACACTGGACAGAATCAGAAAGCTGTGAAAAAGTAAGTCGGAAAATGCTTGCCGAAGTAAGCGCCGGAGGGCGTTAAAAATGTGAGTGCTGCACACTCAGCACAGAAAGAGGTAGTGTATGCCATTTTTAATCATTGTTCTCATCATTGTAGTATTGGCCATAGCGGTCTCCTGTGTCAAGATCGTACCCCAGGCTCAGGCCTTTGTGGTGGAGCGACTGGGCGCTTATCAGGGAACCTGGTCCGTGGGCTTTCATGTTAAGGTGCCCCTGATCGATAAGGTGGCCAGAAGAGTGAACCTGAAGGAGCAGGTAGCGGATTTCCCGCCCCAGCCCGTGATCACAAAGGATAATGTTACCATGCGGATCGATACCGTTGTGTTCTATCAGATCACCGATCCCAAGCTTTTCACCTATGGCGTGGAGAATCCTATGATGGCTATCGAAAATCTGACTGCCACCACCCTTCGTAACATCATCGGTGACCTGGAGCTGGATCAGACCCTGACCAGTCGTGAAACCATTAACACTAAGATGCGTGCGCAGCTTGACATTGCCACCGACCCTTGGGGCATCAAGGTGAACCGCGTGGAGCTGAAGAACATCATTCCTCCCGCTGAGATCCAGAACGCCATGGAGAAGCAGATGAAGGCAGAGCGTGAGAGACGTGAGGCCGTAACCCGTGCAGAAGGTGAAAAAAAGGCCCGCATCCTCGAGGCGGAGGGTGAGAAAGAATCCGCGATCCTCAGAGCAGAGGCTGAGAAACAGTCCGCGATCCTTCGCGCGGAAGCTCAGAAGGAAAAGATGATCCGCGAGGCAGAAGGTGAAGCGGAGGCAATCCTGAAGGTACAACAGGCACATGCAGACGGTCTGCGTATGCTGAAGGATGCAAGCGCCGATGAGGCGGTGCTGAAGTTAAAGAGTCTGGAGGCATTTGAAAAAGTTGCGGACGGCAAGGCCAATACCATTCTTTTGCCTGCGGAACTGTCCGGCATTGCCAGTGTCGGCGCGGTGCTCAAGACCGTGACCGGGCACAAGGAATAGCTCTGGATTATACGGAACAGCACAGGTTTACAAGGCATAACACAGGATTATAAGGAATAATACAGGGTTAATTTGAGGAGATACACTACATGAGTGACATCAGTTTAAAGGGGCGTGATTTCCTGAAACTACTGGACTTTACGCCGGAAGAGATCTTATACCTTTTGGATCTGGCGGCAGATCTGAAGGACAAAAAGAAAAAGGGTATTCCTGTGGATACCTTCCGCGGGAAAAATGTGGCGCTGATCTTTGAGAAGACCAGCACCCGTACCAGATGCTCCTTCGAGGTGGCGGCACATGACCTTGGAATGGGCTGCACATACCTGGATCCCTCCGGATCCCAGATCGGCAAAAAAGAGAGCATTGC
>CACXDS010000071.1 GCA_902766425.1 uncultured Lachnospiraceae bacterium | reverse complement strand
TGCTTCGCAAATTCGGAACATGCATGCCCTTCGGCATGTCCTCGCTTCGCTTCGGATTCCAAATTTGCTTCGCAAATTCGGAACATGTACGCTCGGGTGAAACCAAATACCCTGCTGCGCAGGGTGCTTGGTTTCCTTCCTCTTTCACTCGCAAAATTCACCTGCTTCGCAGGTGGCGCAGCTGCGCTGCTCTTATTTTTGCTCGTGTACGCTCGGGTGAAACCAAATACCCTGCTGCGCAGGGTGCTTGGTTTCCTTCCTCGCTACAAAAAAGCCCTCTGCAAGCGCTATGCCTGCAAAGGGCGTATAATACGCGGTACCACCTTTGTTCAAGAAAGTCTCTCGACTTCCTCCTCCGTAACTTCTCCCGCACTTCATGTGCGGTTCAAAGTCTGATCCTGTAACGGGGATCGCTCGTGAGAACCTACTTAAGCCCTTCCGCGACGAACAGAAATAATCCATCTCATCCGGCCTTCGTTCAGTTCCCCGGCTCCGAAGCTACCTTCCGCTTTCCCTTCCCGAAGCGCCCTCACACCGCCCGATGGGCAGGCGCTCTCTCTGTCAGGGGGTATCAGCATACTCCTCTTCCTCACTGCCTTTTTCATAAAAACCTTGTTGAAACTATACCGCCTGTAGCCCAAAAAGTCAAGTCCCAATTTCATTTCAGTGTGCTTTTCCGGATCACGCTTTCTCCGTCATCGCCACAATCTCCCCGTCCCGGATCTGCAGCTCTCTGTCGCAGTATTTCAGCACACTCTTCCTGTGGGTGATGACCAGACAGGTTGGTCTGGGCTTTAATTCCTGAAGCCCCTTTAATACCATCAGCTCCGTCTCCTCATCCAAGGAAGAAGTTGCTTCATCCAGGATCAATATCGGAGCCTTACGGATCAAGGCTCTGGCGATGGCCAGCCTCTGTGCCTGCCCCTCAGACAGGCCATAGCCCTTTTCGCCGATCACGGTATCCAGCCCACCCGGAAGCCCCTGCACAAAGGAGCGTATCGCCGTCTGCTCCATCACCTGAAGCATTTCCTCCTCGCTTGCATCCAATCTGCCCATCCGAATATTCTCCCGGATAGTTCCGCTGAACAATGTATTCCCCTGAGGCACATAGGCAAGGAACCGTCTGCTGCTCGCTGTGGATCTCTCCCAATTACCGGAGGTATCATAAAACCCAGCCTCCCCCTCCTCCGGCTTCAAAAAGGACATCACCAGCCTGATCAGTGTGGTCTTGCCGATGCCCGACTCTCCCATGATTGCTACCGTCTCGCCGGGCGCTATATCAAAGGATACTTTCTTCAGAACACTATGCTCTCCATAGCGAAAGGAAAGATCCTTCACCCGAATACCAATCTCACCCCGAAGCTTCGTCTCCTCCCCATAGTCCTCTTCCTTTAATTTCTGAAGCTCCATCACCCTCCCGGTGGAAGCCAGCACCGAGACAATTCTGGGAATCTGATAGGCCAGCTGCATAATGGGCGCCTGCACACGATTGACCAGCGTCAAGAACACGGACATGGTCCCGTAGGTGATCACCTGCGCGGCAATCTGCATGGCTCCATAGGTAAAGGCAACCAGATAGCCGATATGAAAGGACAGGGACATGGCTGAGGAAGAGATCACTCCGTATTTGGCTCTGCGAAACACCCACCGGAACCGATCCTCCCTTAGATTCACCAGGCGCTCAGAGGCATATTCCTCATTGGAGAAGGCCTTCATGATCAAGAGATTTGCTATGCTCTCCTGTAAAAAAGACCGGTACGCCGACTCCGTCTCCTGTACCTTTACCTGGATCTTTTGCAGCTTTTTCCCAAACCACCAGCTCACCAGCACAGCCACAGGCGCGATCACCAACGCAAAGACAGCCAAAAGCTTAGAATAATAAAACAGAGTGAAAAATACCATGATAAGCTCTATGATCAGGGAGATCATCTCCGGAACCGTCCCCACGATCCCGTCCGCGATCGCCCCGGCATCGCTGGTCAGTCTGGTCATGATATCGCCGCTGTGAAAGCGCTCCGCCGCCATCCATTCGGAATGCAGGATCCTGTCATAGAGCTGCTTGCGGATGCCAAAAGAAAAACGCTCCGATAGCATGGTCTTTAAAAGACTCTGTAGGATGCCGAATACTTCGGTGAGAAGAATGACCACGCCGTAGACTCCGATATAAAAAAGGACCGAATCTTTTTGCCCAAAGGCTGCATGATCTATGATCCTCTTGGATAGGATCGCCATGGAAAGGCCCAATGCGGCCACAAAAACATGCAATAAAGTAACACAAAGGATCCTACCAAGAAATGGCTTGGAGTAGTGTCCAAGCCATTTAATATAATCGATTTTTGCTTTGATTTTATGAATAATGCTCATCTATAAAGAGCCTCCCGGCCTTTCTCTCCCAAGTTAACATTAACAAATCACTCTTTAGCGAAATGCCTGATCACATTAGTTTGCGCCGACTTCCAGAATCCCCAAGCCCTGAAGATGGTCTAAAAACTCCAGTACCTGTTCCTCGCAGGTGGCTTCATCCACCTCATAATCCTCAAGAATCCTCCGGATGATCTCAGACACTTTGATCTTTTCATCGCCCAGCATATCCCAGATATCATTGCCGATGCCTTTGATCATAAAATACTTACCTGTCTGAAAATCCACCATGACCTTTTCCCCGGAGAGCTCCGTGACATTCAGCTTTCTCTTCATCCTCACCATGGAATTCCGATCCATCCTTTTTCCCTCCCGGCTTTCATAACCTCTTTTAGCGTCCAAAAGTCAACTTTCCCATCTGTGGTACTCTTTTATTCTACCTATTCCAGCTCCAAAAGTAAAGCCCTATCTGATCTCCGGGATACTCTCGCAAAGCCGTGCCATTTCCTCCGAAGTATCCACCGCCTGGAGTGGGCGATAAAGCTTATATACAGGCAAAAGGGAAAGCAACTCCAGCATGGCAAAAAATTTCTCCGGCTCCATCCCCTCCTTCTGAATGATCACATGCAGAAACAGATTATTCAAAAAGGTCTGAATCTTATCCTGCCCGGATAATTCCTCCAGTCTCACTTCTTCGCCATCATAGGGTGTGATCACAAACATAGCCCGAACCTGAGATTCCCCTTCTTCAAACTGCTCCGGACAAAAGACCGCAAATTTATCCTTATCCTCATCGATATAAAGGAGCTCGCTTGTCTCATAACCACTTCTGATGGCTGCGTCGCGGCAGAGCTTTCTCATGGGAAAGGCAGGTGCTGTAATAAGGCTGTCCTGCCTGCGCCATACTGCTGCCACATCATCGGCCACCAGCCTCCAGGAATGCTCCAAAAGCTTCCCGGCCAGAGTGGATTTCCCGGCTCCGCTGTGCCCCGATAATAGGATGCAGCTTCCATCCTTTGCCACCGCACTGCAGTGGACCGCCATCCGATTTCCTGCATAGAGTAGCAAGGAAATCCCATACCCCAGAAGATAGGTCTTCATTTTGTCCTGCTTCTCCCGATCTCTTTGCTCCAAAAGGATTTCCTTATCTCTCAGGATCACAAAATATCCCCCGGGAGAATTAAACCAGTAGAAATCCTCCCCTCGTCCGGATGGGCCTCTGTTCTCCCGAATATGCTCCTTCACCTTTTCCGGAAAAGCGCTGACCCTGATGCAAAAATCAGCTTTACAAGCCGTTGTTTCCTCCATCAACTGCGGGAATACAAGATCGGATTCAAAAACCATTCCATAAATACGATAACGCATCTTCTGCTCCTTATTTGCTCTTATTCGAGTCCCCTGTCGCGGACAAAATCTTAGCTGATCGTTCAAAAAAAGCCATTGCATACGCAACGGCTTTTTTATGATCGATCATGCAATTCTCGTCTTCGCAATCGCCTTGCACAATTGTATCAAACCGACCAGACGCTGGATTACTCCTCCTCGCCGGATGCAGGATAATACTCTTCTACAGCAACGGTGCGATCGCCAACCTTCATCTCATAGATGTATCCGTCATGTACAGCGGGCTTGCTGCCGCCTGCTGCGGTCTCCTTAATGCTCATTTCTTCAACTACGGGCTTTGCATATTCCTTCTTCATTTTGTTCTTCTCCCTTTCCCGGTTCAGCGTTCCTTTTCCTGCCTTTGAATCAAAGATTCCACCGACCATTCTCGGAACTGCGTTTCCTGTTTGCTGAGACCATTAAAACATCTCACGCTGTAAAATGCAAGCAATCTAACCAAACTGTTAGAAATTAGGTATCGCTTATCGCAGAACCGGGAAAATGTTTGTATGCTCCATTTGATGTCCGCGCACAATGCAAAGAGGCCGTACCCCCGGAAATCATCCGGGGGTACGACCTCTGTCATCATATATTT
>CACXDS010000070.1 GCA_902766425.1 uncultured Lachnospiraceae bacterium | reverse complement strand
CTGAAGGAAAATCAGAAAGTGGAACGGAGGACGGCTCTGATTCTGAGAAAGGGTCTGATGAGGTAGTATTGGAATTGCAGAAAGGCGAAAAGCTTTTGGATTTTGCCACTCTGTCCGATGGGAGGATCGTGGCAGCGGTCCTTTTGCAGCAAGGGAAGGATACTGACGATATGCGAGAAAACAGTAGTGACGAACAAGTACCCTTTTCCCTTCGGATCTATGATGTGTCAGGAAAGTTGCAGAAAGAAGTGGTCGTTCCGGAGATGGAAGGGAGCAGTGCCTTTGCAAGACTTCGGGTGACGAGGGATGATAAAATCGTTCTTGCATTAAACAATTCCGCATGCGAATTGCGGGAGGATGGCACGGTGATCTGGCTGAATCAAGGACTGGACTTTTTGATCATGGGCGTATATGCGCTGGAGGAGGGAGAAGTCATTTTAACTTCTCTTACGGAGCAGGGCACGATGCTGAATATGGTTTCCGGGGAGGGGCTGGTGAGCAGGCAGGTTGGCATGGTGCCAAACTATGTACAGATCGTGGACAGCGGGACCGGACTATATGCCGCAGGGAATGGCTGCCTTTATAAGGTGGAGGAAAACGGGAATCGTATTGAGGTTCTCAGCCTAGCAGCACAGGGGATCACCAGTACGACCGTGGAGGCGGTCTTTAAGGAAGGGGATTCCTATGGGATTTGTCTGTATGACAGGAATGTGGGAAATGCTTTCCAAGTGGCGATCTTACAGGAAAAAGAGGGTGCCGTCGAAAAGACGGTACTGACCATTGCGACGACGGACGAATTTATTGCAAGAGGGGCGATGGGAGCGTTTAACATGCGGAGCAAAACCCATCGGGTGACCAGCAAGAATTACACGGATGACATACAGATGAGGAACGCCCAGATCGACGCCTCCATGCTGTCAGAGGATGCACCGGATCTTGTGTGCATGATGGGACAGGAAAGGTATGAGAATTATGCGCAGAAGGGAGCACTCCTCGATGTCACGGAATTGATCCCCAGGGAGGATTATCTGGAGAGGACATTGGAAGATTTTACGATGGATGGGAAGATTTACGGAATGCCTATGTATTTTACGGTACAGACCCTATGGTGCGTTACGGAGGACATAAAGGGAAAGACCTCTTGGAATGTGTCGGAATTTCTGGAGTTCATGGAGGAATACCCAAATGCTCTCATGGAGCCGACAGCGACCAAGGAAACGGGAAAAATGACTATTTTACGCTTTGCCCTTCAAAGGGGGATTTATGAGTTTATCGATTTTGAAAACGGAGTGGCATCCTTTGATTCTGAGGCGTTTCGGGGACTGCTCCAAAGGATTGACGGACTAATGATCACTGCCGTTACGGAGACAAAACTGCAAAGGAGCATGCAGGGCGAGACGATTCTTTGGTGCGATAGCTTAAGCGAAATGTCAAGCCTGCCCTATATCGCAGCGAAGGCCGGACAGGGCAGGGAGTTTACACTCATCGGTTTTCCAGACGGCAAGCATGGAAGTGGCGGAATTGTTAGTTATTCCGCAGCGCTGGGGGTGAATGCCAAGACAAAGGAGCCGGAGGCTGCAAAGGAGTTCTTTGGGGATTGGCTTCATTCGGGAGGTGCTTGGTCGAAATATTCTTTCCCCATCGCTAAGCGTGGATTTGAGGAAGTGATCGAAAGGGGCAAGGAGGCGGTGTATAAAAAGGATGAGGAGGGAAATCCTGTCCTTGACGAAGAGGGAAATCCCGTGGAGGAAGGAGCGTATTGGAGGTATACGGATAATGGCGAAGAAGTAAGCTTTGTTGTCTATGCCATGACGGATCAGCAGGAGGAGATGCTAAGGAAGGCTGTTGACGGGAGCATCGGTCGCTCCAGGGGAGAGCAGACCATTTTGAACATTATCCAGGAGGAAGCGCAAATGTATTTTGCGGGACAGATCGGCCTCGATGAGACCGTGGACAAGATTCAAAGCAGGGGGCAGCTGTTTTTGGAGGAGAGGAAATAGCTCTTGAGTGCTGACTGAGGGGGAGTGACATTTGTCACTCTCCCATTTTGTTTGGTGACAAATGATCCATGGAAAATGATTTTGCGGGTGG
>CACXDS010000069.1 GCA_902766425.1 uncultured Lachnospiraceae bacterium | reverse complement strand
TTTGGTCCAATTCCCTTAAGGAATCCAGTATCAGTTCAGCTCCTTCCTCATTAGCTCCTGCGCCTTCTTCATCAACTCCCGCCTCTGTGTCACTTACATGCTCTATCCGCCCCTTTTCAAGCTCGTCCTCCATGGTCAGCGCCGAAAAGGATAAGGGCTGCAGTTCTTCCGACAAGGTCTCAAGGGAAATCCGGCTCAAATAAGGATAATAACAATACTCCTCTCCCATCTCCTCCAGGAAGGTCATGCACCGGAAGGCATAGCCCTCCGTGGCAGCAAAAAGACTCTCATCCCGGATCCAGGCAAGGTCGGGTGCCTTGCAAAAATGTCCCTGATAAGCGATGGTCTCCCATTTTTCCTCGCTCTCCTTTGCCGTTCCAAAATCCTGCCAGCCTTGCTCCAGAACATCAATCTTCTGAAGCTTCGTAAGAGGTCTCTCTTCCTCCTGCTGCTCCACATCGCCCTTTGTGCCATGTCCCTGCCAAGGTGCGCTGCACCCCGATAAAACCAGTATGATCATCAAAATGCAAATAAAAAGTCCATATCCAGATCGACTTTTGTACAGGCTACCTAACATGAAGCAATTCCCCCTTCCGTATCGTTCTAAGTAAAAAATAACATTCCGGGGGACCGGATTCAATTATCTTAAACACTTCTTAATGTTTCTTAAACAAATATTAAGGATGCAGGGATCAAAAAAACTTTCGCTCCGTCAGTGCCTGATCCAATCTATGATCTCCTTCTCCGACTTTTCAAAGTAAGACAGGTTTTCCCTTCTGTATTTTCCAAAGGTTTTATACATAATTCCAATGAAGGGGATCATTCTGTACAGCCTCTTCTCCCGCTGCCTGTTTGGCATCAGTCCATTTAAGTGACTGCCGTGTGGATAGATCACCACCTTGACATCCCTCTCATAGCCAACACTTTCAAGATTCCTCTGAAGGAGTTTTACAGACTCCTCAGCAGGCCAGCACTCATCCTCATCCCCTGCGATCAGGAGTATCCTCGCTCCGCTTTTTTCGGGATGCAGCATGGCATTTTTAGTTCGCTCCCCGTCCTCATAAGCCTTTTTGTAGGCGATCCACATGCCTGTCACCTGATAGGATATTTCCGGGAGACGATAATATTTTCCTGCCTTTATAGCGGAAAAATCCGCTTTTACAAAGGGAATGTCCTCTCCCTTCCAGGTGGCAACGCTTCTGCCGGACATCGTCTTTTTGTCCTTCCCCGTGCCTTCAAAGGGTACATGAGTAGGCGACACCATGATCAAATTCTCAAAGCCGCCGACATACTGAGCCACCATTACCGCAAAGATCGAGCCCATGGACTGTCCATAGACACTGATATGGCTGATCTGCCTCCTGTCTCTCAGGTATTCCACCGCCGGAAGGAACATGTCTATGGGAATTGCGTTGGGAGAGTCCGGAAGCCCTTCCGCCCCAAACAGAGAAACCGCAAGACCTGCTATGCCATAATCCGCAAACCGCTCGGCAAATTTGATTCCCGGAAGAAGACTCTGCTCCCCGCCCATGATGATGATCACTGCTCTGTCGCTTTCCTCCTCCGGCTCAGCCATATGTCCGACAAAGCCATCCTTTTTCATTGTAAAATCCGTATATTTCACGATATGCCCTTTCCTTTTCTCACGATCAAACCAAGCCAATCACAAATAGGTAAATACCAGTGCACAGAGCAGGCAGCAAATGGGAATGATGATACATTGTCTGGTCTGCTGCTTTCTGTTATAACCAAACTGCTGCCAGCCCTCGCACCCTTCCGTCTCCGGAAAATAGTGCTGGAAGAATTTTGTCTTGGTCAGAAGGATAAAGTCCAGACATCCAATGTCAAATGCCTTCACAGCCATACCGATCACCAGAAAACGGATCGCATAGTCCCAATAGCCAAACCCGTGTGCCTTGCCGTCGATCCCGGCGACGAGAAAGATGCCTCCCCAGGCAAGTATGAGAATCACCAGAATGATCCCGCCAACTACTCTCTTCGGTGTAAGCGGGAGATTTTCAAGTCTGGGCTTTAGCCTCTCCTGCACATCCGGAGGGAAATTCTTTGCCAATGCCGAAAAAGGCATGGTAAGGGTTGCCTCCCAGATCATCAAAAACAGTAATACGCACCCTGCCAGGGCCAAAAGTATTGTCATTAACATTTCTTATCCTCCTTGCACGATAAATTCACTTTTCCATCGTTCCATGCCATTCCTCGCCATAAAGAAAAAACCCAGCCCCATGAGAAGGGTTACGGAAATTAAAATACCCGCCTTCGTGGAGGGCAACATCCCCCTCTTCTCCACGAAGGACTCCAGATGCTTTTTGTAAAGTGCGGTTCCCTTAAACCACTCCTCAAGCCTCCTTGAGCTTCTGGCGAAGCAATAGGCAGTCACAAGGTAAAAGGGGGTAGTCGGCAATATGGGAAGGATCACTCCCACTGTCCCCAGCGCCAGGCAGATGAATCCGGTCACCAGAAAAACCACTTTTTTCATTCCCCTATCCATCTCCCAACGATTCAAAACTTCCTTGTCCTGCTGATATGTACAAAATAAAAGAATCTCAGCATCATGACAGTTTTCAACAAATCATATCATTTCTGTCATTCTAATATGCAGC
>CACXDS010000068.1 GCA_902766425.1 uncultured Lachnospiraceae bacterium | reverse complement strand
CCATTACCGGCCACTCCTCGACCGATGAAGAAGGAATTATTACCAGGGAATTCGTTACTACCGATGCGGAGGGGAAAGTAACCCGTCAGTTGACTAAGCTGAACAGTGAGGGTGAAGAGCTTTCCAATCAGGAAAAAATCACCAATTCGGCGGATCGACTGACCACTAATGTAGAGAATGGCGGCGGGATCAAAGTAGAAGTGCAGGGAATGGATATCAATCTGGCTAAAGCTCTTTGCTCTGCCGAGGAATTGGATGTATATAATGGCGGCGCGACCATCGAGCTACGGCTGGAGACTAAGGATATCGGCAGTTCTGTGACAACGGACGAGGTTGCGCTTGTGAAGAAGGCTTTGCAGGATAAGGGACTATCCACCACGGGAGCAAAGTATTTTGATATCTCCCTTTACAAGAGTGTGGGCGGCGCTGCCGAAGAAAGGGTGACTGAGACGGGGGACAAGCTGATCGCCGTCACCATGGTTATCCCGGAGGAGCTGATCAATTCCGATACAAGCATCAAGCGTACCTTTTATCTGGTAAAGGTGCATGACGGCGCTTCTGTGATATTGGCGCAGACCACGGAGAACAAGATCACCTTCAATACGCATGAGTTCTCCCTGTATGGCATTGCCTATCATGACGAGGCTGCTGACTCCGGCAGCAGTAGCAGCTCCGGCAGTAGTAGTTCGGACAGTTCAAGCAGCAGCTCGAGTACTGCAGCGGCAGTAACAGCTATGCTTGTGGCGGCACCGAAGACAGGAGAGGAGAATAACGGAGGTCTGTTCTGGCTGATGGGAGCGGCGGCCTGCGGGGCAGCGAGCGTAGCATTTGGGAGACGCGCCAGGAGGGCTCCTAAGACGCAGAAGCCCAACGAATGCTGAATGAGAATAAATACTTTTAAGGAGGAGGGCGAATGGGCGGAGAGGTATCTGTGAAAAAAGAATTGCTGGAGTTTGTGGATACGATTTCCAAGACGGCGCAGGGCAGGATGGAGGAGCTCCATAGGCTGGCAGCCATGAAAAAGAGTAATGCGCCTGAGTTTGAGCGGATGAAGGAAGCCATGGAGGGGGTGAGTTCGCTTGGCACAGAGGCTTCACCGGGGAGCATTTTGTCCTGTCTGGAGGAGCTGGAGCAGGCATCCAAAGCCTACCAAAAGCATGTGGATGATGATTTTATGAAAAGAGTCAGTCCCATTGGAAAGGCAAGAAGAAGCTTTGCTGCGGACAGTGCCTCCTTTGCGTCAAGAATGAGCGAAAAATTCCGGATCGCAGCAAAGGGGCTGGCAATGGAAAAAGGAATTCAGAAGCAGATTGCGCAGATGGTAAGAGGGGGGAATGCGGCCAAACCAATGGTGGAGACGGTCACACTGGCGGAGCTGGAGAAGACAGCGGGCAGGAAGGCCGGCCGGGAAGCGGAAAAGGGCGTAAAGGTAGCCGGGAAGGGCGCAAAGACGGCTGAAAAGGATGGAAAGCCTGCAGGAAAGTGGAGAGTGAGAAGTACAGAGGAAGACCCCGAAAAAAAGCAGGAAAAGGGAAAGAAAGCTTCGTTGGCGCCGGAGATGCTGCGAAAGGTATTTGGGAATGAGCGGTTTAATCGGGAGTTTCGGGCAGCTATCAAGCAGGATACGACCCCGGAGGATCTGACGGATGAGGAGCTCATGGAATTCTTGTGCGACGCTCTGGAGCAATGCTTTGAGCATTGCAGGGAGGAAGAGGTTGAAGAATTCGAGAAGCTCGCGGAGTCAATGGGCCTCAAAGTGACATATGAAGCGGCAGGTCCGGCTCTGCAGAAGTCAAGGGAGAGGACTTGTGGCGGATTTGTGGCACAGAAGTGATAAATTGATAAACATATGAACAAGAGGAGCAAGGTGGGGCAAAAAGAACCGTCCCCTTTGACCCAGGAGGGGAAACTATGCCAAGGAAAACACAGGAACAAGTTGCAGCCGGGAACGGGTGAGAGAAGTGATCGTGGGAATCAGCGCTGCCGGAAAGCCGGATCAAAAACAAAGCCCCAGGGAATATCTGGAGGAATTGCTGTCCTTCCCGCTGCAAAAAGAACTGTTTCAGAAGGCAAGCTATAATATGGAAGACATCTACCCCATCGCCGACCAGATGCTTGCCGCAGGGGCACGGCGGCAGGCTGGTGGAGGAATTTGAGAAACTGAATACCTATGAGAGGTATATCGAAAACGCCAAAGCGCGTCAGGCAAATGCCGTAAAGGTGCACCCGAGGGAGATCGCCCAGATCATGGCGGCAGAGCTTCAGACGGAAAATCAGAAGGGCGGAATGCAGAAGACGGCTGATTTAACTGCTATTGCAAAGATTGTACAGACCATCGAAAAGGAGCCGGCCTACATGGAAATGATGAAGGACCCGAAGACGCTGGAGCTGGTGAAGCAGGGCAATACAAAGGAGCTGAGAAACAGTCTTATGGCATATATGGTTAAGCTGAAGAAGGCCGAGAAAGAGAAGGGGGAGCCTGAGAGGAAGGCGGAGATAAAAAAATCGCTTTTTTGACCTTACTCCATGGAATTTGTGGCAGATTTGTGGCACCTGCCATGTATAATAGAGAAAACAATGAAGAACATCCCAAAGCGGAAGTCAGATTCCGGAGGGAAAATAAGCCAGACGAAAAGGAGGGCTACATATGCCAAAACTGATAGACAAGTATTCCTATTATGAAACCATCAACAATGGGGGAGTGGCATCGACGCTGCTCTATGGCTATCTGGGAGATAAGGTGAGCGAGGAGAAGAAGATGGAGATCCTGCAAAAGCTCTCCACGCCCACAATCGTGGGATCCGGTAATATGGACGATGCGGAGCGTCTGTATGGTGACCGATTTAGTTATTTAACATATAAAATTAACCAGCAGGATTTGGATATGAGGGATGTTTCCGATAATTTGCCGGGGATTAGTCAATGGATACAACCGGGGGCAGGAAAGTATTTTAAAGAGCCGGAAATGGAAGAGGTTATGGGCATATTTGAGGATGGCATGCGTCAGATGTTAGATATCCTTGAAGAGAATGAAAAGGAGCTTGACCTGTCGGATCCGAATGCGCAGAATCATTACCAGCTGCTGAAGGGAATCCTAAAGAACAGTTATGAGGGAACACTGATCTCTAAAATGACGGAGGATCCCTCGTATGGTACGGCTATAGCCTTGACAGCAAAGGTGGCGTTTGAGACAGAGACGCCTGAGTATGATAAAAAAGAGAATAAATATAAAATGAAAAGGAACGGAACACCTACCAAAGATGTTCTGAGGGGGACGGCGGATCTGGGGATAGTGGAGGCTATGGCGGGGAATACCAGAGTGTCTGAGAAGTTTCAGGAGAACATTTCTAACGGAAACACCTCCAGACAGGAGCTGCTGCAAGAATGCGAAGCACAGTCGAAGCGTCTGGACAAGATGCTTGGGCTGAAGAAGGAACAGGTGGATAAGCTGCAGAAGAGGAATATCCTGCAAAATGATGTCTCTGAATATACCGATGGGGATCGTGGCATTTTGTTTTCCGTATATGACATGAAGGCAAAGCAGGAGCTCTTAAAGGCGGGCTATCCTGCAGAGGACATTGCACCCATGTCCGCCTTTTATGTGCAGATGAGTTTGTACGATAGGGCTATTCACAAGAATCAGGCAACGCTGGATGCAAAAATGAAGGAAAACCCGCAGCCGGACGATGCTACAAAGAAAAAGTGGGAAGAGGAACAGGAAAAGATCAATAACATGAAGGAAGTCTGCCAGGATATGCAGGCGACCTGGAAAGAGATAACAGATCCGGAAAAGGGACCATTGACCCAGGAAAAGCGAGCGGAAAATCTGGGCAGGATGAAGGAAAATTTTGACAAGGTCATTAAGAAGCAGGTTATACATCCTTGCCTGAATCAATTCAAGGATCGCATTGACAAGCGGATGAACGCGGAGCTGAACACCGGCGACAAGGCAATGCTGGCCGGGGACTATACTGCAATGTATGAGGCGCTCAAGGAGGCGGATCCCAGAACATTATTCACAGGTTCAAAGCAGTTTAAGGATCTGAAAAACTCCGTAAAGGAGCTGGCGGAGATGGACCAGCAGCTCACCCCCGAGGAGAAGAAAACGAATCTGACTTATCAGGCAAAGAGACGGGGGGTTTTGGAGAAGGCCCAGACCTACCTTCGGTATAAGAACAGGCAGATGAACGGACCGGATGGGCATAAGCACAAACGCTCCGCACTGGAGGCACAGCGCGTACAGGCGGTGGATGCTGTTTACAGCAGGCTGCTCGCTGACATGCAGCGGGAGAATCCCAAGATTAAGCTGAAGGAGTCAGAAATGACGATTCAGACAAGATTGAATGATCGGGAGCTGCTGACACCGATGCCTGCCGGAGAGGCGAAAAATTTTGACGACTACATAAGGTCCCATACCGGTAAGGGAGCCATGAGCGGCACAAAGGAAGAAATGGTCGATGACATGGCTAAGGTGCTTGCAGCGCAGATCATGCCAAGGCAAAAGCCACCCAAGGAATTCGATCCGAAGGTGATCGATAAGGCTGCGGAGCAGATCAAGGAGAAATTCAATCTGGCGGGAATGGATGAGCTTGATCTAAGGGAAGCCTTGAACAATCCCACCTCTGTAAGGGAGATGGCTCAAAAGCGGCACCGTATGACCTATTCCGTGGAACCGGAGGATTATCACCAATATCTGGGCAATATGAGGATGCTTTACCGGGATATGGAGAAGCCGGACGGCAGCAGCAAGGAATATGAGAGGCTCTATGAGAATGTCAAGAAGATCGCGCATCTTCCCAGTCCCAGTAAGCTGGAGGAATACGAGGTTTCGGCGCAAAAGCTTGGGAAATTGATCGAACAGACAAACTCGCAGATCTTCGAGGCCATGGACCGGTATGTGGATAAAAATGCGAAGCAGATCGGTCCCAGGGATCCCAAAATGCTGCAGGTGTTAAGCGCCATGTCGGACGCCGTGCCGACTGCAGGGGATCGCGCCAACAAGATGGTGGACAGGATCAGAAGTATCAAGGGGATCAAGGATATCAGCAATTACGAGTATATCGAACTGGGCGATTATGATAGGAACAAAAAATATGGTCTTAGTAAGAGTGAGGAACAATTTACACTGGATCCGGATCCGGCTTATCGCAAGGATCTCATAAAAGGAATCACTATGGATGAGCGGGAGAGACTCGCCTTTCAGAAGCTCGGCTTTCAGAAGCAGAGTCCGCTAAAGCCACAGGCTAAGGAGGCTCCGGACATGGCGCCGAAGGGGAAAAAGCTGGAGAGTGTGAAGCCGGAGGCCGAAAAGAAGTCCAAGGTGCTCGGGGATAAGGCAAAGAAAAATTATGTGAAGGAGAAAAAGCAACAGGCTCGAGGGGTTGACGATAAAGGCAGATATTTATAACCCCACTTTGAGATAACAGATCCGAAGCAGGGGCCGCTGACACAGGAAAAGCGCCCGGCAAATCTGGAAAGGATGAAGAAGGATTTCCTCCAACAT
>CACXDS010000067.1 GCA_902766425.1 uncultured Lachnospiraceae bacterium | reverse complement strand
TGTGGAGGCGAAGAGATCCCGGATCTGATCAAACACACCGGTATAGGTGGCGGGATTGGATCTGGGCGTCCGCCCGATGGGGGACTGATCGATGGCGATCACCTTGTCCAGCTGCTCCAGTCCCTCTATACTCCTGTGCTTCCCCGGGATGGTACGGGCACGATTCAACGCCTTGGCCAAGTGTTTGTACAGGATCTCGTTTACCAGGGAGCTCTTGCCGGAACCTGACACACCTGTCACACAAGTCATGACTCCCAGGGGAAAGCTCACATCAATATTCTTCAGATTGTTCTCCTGCGCTCCCCGCACAGTGATCCAGCCCTGGGGCTTTCTCCTCACCCTGGGGACGGGGATCATTTTCTTTCCGGATAAGTACTGACCTGTGATGGACTCCGGTATCTGCATGATCTCCTCCGCGGTACCCTGTGCGACCACCTCTCCCCCGTGGGAGCCTGCGCCGGGGCCGATATCCACAATGTGATCCGCCGCCAGCATGGTATCCTCGTCATGCTCCACCACAATCAGAGTATTCCCCAGATCCCGCAGATTTTTTAAGGTGGCCAGCAATTTATCGTTGTCCCTCTGATGCAGTCCGATGCTGGGCTCATCCAGTATATAACAGACACCCATCAGTCCCGATCCGATCTGGGTGGCCAGCCTGATCCTCTGGGCCTCGCCTCCGGAGAGACTGGCCGTACCTCTGGCCAGAGAGAGGTAATCCAGCCCCACATCCACCAAAAAGCCCACCCGGGCCTTGATCTCTTTCAGCACCCGCTTACCGATCAGCTCCTGCTGCGGCGTAAGCTTCATATCCTCCAGAAAAGCTTTTAGCTGAATAACTGACAAGTTTGTCACTTCGTAAATATTCTTGTCGCAGACCGTCACTGCCAGAGATTCCTTTTTCAATCTCATACCATTACATTCCTTGCAGGGCGTAATGCGCATGAAGGTCTCATACTCTTGCTTCATGGTCTCGGAGAAGGTCTCCTTATATTTCCGCTCCACATTTTTGATCAGCCCCTCAAAGGCCACAGGATACACGCCCCTGCCCCTTTGCCCCTCGTAATAGACATCCACGGACTTACCATCCGTACCATGGATCAGGATCCTCTTGATCTTCTCCGGGTACTTCTCAAAGGGCGTTTCCAGATCAAATTTGTACTCCTTGCACAGGGCCTGTAACACCGCATTGGTAAAGCTTCCCTTATCCGCACAGGACTGCCAGCCAGTGACTGCAATGGCACCTTCCTTAATGGAAAGGCTCTGATCCGGGATCATGAGATCCACATCAAATTCCATCTTATAGCCAAGACCAAAGCATTCCGGGCAGGCGCCGAAGGGATTGTTGAAGGAAAAGCTCCGGGGCTCCACCTCTCCCACGCTGACGCCGCAGTCCGGGCAGGCAAAGTTCTGGGAAAAGCTTAAGCTCTCCCCCCCGATCACATCAACCTCCAGAAGACCCTCCGCCAGATTCAGCACATTCTCGATGGAATCCGCCAAACGCCTCTCAATGCCGGGCTTCACCACCAGTCTGTCCACCACGATCTCGATATTGTGCTTGATGTTCTTGTCCAGCTTGATCTCTTCCGTCAGCTCATACAGATTGCCATCGATGCGCACCCGTACATAACCGCTCCTGCCGGCTCTCTCCAGCACCTTCTCGTGCTGCCCCTTGCGCCCCCGCACCACGGGAGCCAGCAGCTGGATCTTGGTGCCCTCGGGGAGCGCCATGATCTGATCCACCATCTGATCCACGGTCTGACGGGCAATGACTCTTCCGCAGTTCGGGCAATGAGGCGTCCCGATCCTGGCATACAAAAGTCTGAAATAATCGTAGATCTCCGTCACCGTCCCCACCGTGGAGCGGGGATTGCGGTTAGTGGATTTCTGGTCGATAGAGATGGCGGGTGACAACCCGTCGATCCTCTCCACATTGGGCTTCTCCATCTGTCCCAGGAACATTCTGGCATAGGAGGATAAGGACTCCATATAGCGCCTCTGACCTTCCGCATAAATGGTGTCAAAGGCCAGAGAAGATTTTCCAGAACCTGACATTCCTGTCAGAACCACCAGCTTATTCCTTGGTATATTCAAATCAATATTCTTTAAATTATGCTCTCTGGCGCCTCGTATCTTAATGTATTCCCGGGCGTCAAACCGCGGCATCGCGGATACCCTCTCCGTCATGCCCCCTGCCTTTATCGAGTTTTCCGACACTTCTGTCGTCTTTTCCCTTTCCATCAGTTTTCTCCTCTTTTACATCCAATTTCCATGCGAGCTCTCCATATGTGCTTTCTATACAGGTCTTCTTTGCTCCCGTCCCTCACCTGATCGAAAACCAATAGGTAAACGCCCTCGGGATCAAGGTTCCCGGCCCGCAATAATAAGAGTTGAGCTTCTTCTTTGACGCATCACCCTCTCCGGGATCCAGTTCTTGGATCTCATAGGTGATCCCTGCCTCCTGAAGTGCCTTTTCAATATTGTCAACAGATCCCTTAGCGTCGAAATATGGCACCTCCACCATCTCTTCCTGCTCCTGATCCGCAACCACATAAACAGTCCGGTTTGGCTGATCAAAAAAGGCTACCTGCCCCGGCTCATAATAATATGTGCTGAGATAAACCACCTTATACTCTATGGAGACCTTCGCCTTTTCCAAGTCACTGAGAATCTCGGAAAAATCCCGCCCCGTCCCTTTATGCATCAGGTCAAGGAATATGGTGGTCTGCCTCGTATTCTCCTTCCGGGCGGCCTCCGCCTCCTGCTCCCTGCGCTCTTCCTCCGCAGCGACCTGCGCCCTAAACGCTTCGAGAAGCACCTGCAAGCCCTCCCCGTCATAGGGACTGCACCCGTCGATTGCCTTCACCAATCCGGAATTGGGATAATATTCGATCATATATTCCTTCTCGCAGATCCGTTCCGTCTCCCGTCCAACCTTTTTCTGGGAGGCCTTCTCCGTGAGCTCATAATAACTCACCGCCGTCCCTTCCGCCAGGTAAGACTGATATGAAGCTTCCCCGTCCCGAAAGGCAAGAAAATATGCGTAGGCCGACCTAGTGCCATAGGTGTGACGCCCGGTGCTCACCCTGAAGGAATAACGCTCGCCATCCGCCCGAACATTCTCCCAGGTTCCCCGGGCTACCCTGGTCTCGCCCGCCAAGGCATCCTTGAGGATCGCCGCTTTATAGGAAAACCTGCTTGGCTTCTTTTCCTGCAGCCTGACCGCACAAAACTCCCTGGATACCGGAAAGAGATTCACCGCCACCAGGTAAACCGCCACCGCAATCCCCCAGATCTTTAATCCTTTTCCAAGACCAGCCTTATGCTTTTCCCTCCAGTCCGGCTCCTTTCTCTCCTTCTTGTCCGGAAATGTAATCCAGCAGATCAGCGCGAGAAAGGACAGGGGCCAGTACAGGGAATCTCTAAAATTGACATACAAAAACAACCACCATGGCGACAAGGTCTGCTCATACAGACATAGAATCCCCCATGCGATGAGTCCGAATGCGGTCGTCCACAGCAGGATTGCCGCGGCATACTTTAATCCCTCTAAAAAATGTTTCATTTCATACTTTCCCGCTGTCGCCCTGTTTCACGCCTCCTGATCATCAGATTTTTCCCCGATCTCTTCCGTACGGTCCGCCCGGGACAGGATCACATCATAGATCAGATAAAGCTCCTGGACGGAATTCTCCAGGAAATAATAATGACCGATATAGGGCACCAAGAGCACCAGGATCAGCACCATCAATGCCAGTGACCATAAATTAGATGTGCCCAGCAGCACTGCCAGACAGATCACCTCCATCACCGCAAACAGTGCCGTCACAATAAGATGGATCAGTCTCTCATGCTGATAGAACTGAATCTTCACCAGATGGCGCTTTGCCACATCCTGCCAGTCAGTCGTCGGACTGTCATCCGTCAGAATCCATTTAATGGCCTTCATATACTCTTCAATCTGCTTCCTCATTTTCCCTTCCTCACCTTGTCTATATTCTAGTTTTTCTTATCCCGCAAGTATCAAATTTCCCGTTTTTGACCATCCCCATGGCTCCGGGGCCAGTCTCCTTCACTACTTATATGTCTGATTTTCAGTGCCCTTCGCTTTCCGCCGACCTAGTCCATGTCCCGCAGATGCTTTTTCAGCTCGATCATCTTATCACGAAGCTCTGCCGCCGTCTCGAAATCCAGATCCGCCGCTGCCCGCTGCATCTTCTTTTGCACATCCCCGATGAGCTTCTCCAGTTCTTTTTTATCCATGGATTCCGGATCCTTCTCGAATCTCATCTCCTCCTTGGCCACCTTCTTGGAGATACTGATCAGATCCCTCACTGCTTTCTTGATGGTCTGAGGGGTAATACCATGCTCCTCGTTGTACTTTTGCTGAATAGTACGACGACGATTGGTCTCCTCGATAGCCACTCTCATGGAATCCGTGATCACATCCGCATACATCACCACATGTCCGTCCGCATTTCGCGCTGCCCGTCCGATGGTCTGGATCAGGGAGGTGCCGCTTCGAAGGAAGCCTTCCTTATCCGCATCCAGGATCGCCACCAGGGAGATCTCCGGGATATCCAGACCCTCTCTGAGCAGGTTGATGCCCACCAGCACATCAAACACATCCAGACGCATATCCCGGATGATCTCCGCCCTCTCCAGCGTGTCGATATCGGAGTGGAGGTACTTTACCCGGATCCCCACCTCCTTTAGATAATCCGTCAGATCCTCCGCCATCCTCTTGGTCAGGGTGGTCACCAGCACCTTGTTGTGCTTGGCCACCTCTTTATTGATCTCCCCCACCAGATCGTCGATCTGCCCCTCCACGGGGCGAACGCTCACCTCCGGATCAAGGAGCCCTGTGGGCCGGATGATCTGCTCGGTGCGAAGTAGCTCATGCTCCTCCTCATATTTGGATGGTGTGGCGGATACAAACATCATCTGATCGATGTGTGCCTCAAACTCTTCAAAATTTAAGGGTCTGTTATCCAGTGCCGACGGAAGCCGAAAGCCGTAATCCACCAGTGTGGTCTTACGGGATCTGTCCCCGGCATACATGGCGCCGATCTGAGGGATGGTCATATGGGACTCATCGATGATGATCAGGAAATCATCCGGGAAGAAGTCCATCAGCGTCATGGGAGGCGCTCCCGGTGCCGAGCCCACCAGATGTCTGGAATAATTCTCTATGCCGGAGCAAAAGCCCGTTTCCCGCAGCATCTCGATATCAAAGTTGGTGCGCTCCGCAATTCTCTGCGCCTCGATCAGCTTATCCTCACTCTTAAAGAACTTTACCCGCTCTTCCAGCTCCTTTTCAATATTGTCGCAGGCAATCTTGATCTTTTCCGGAGCCACCACATAGTGGGAGGCCGGAAAGATCGCCACATGCTCCAGCGTGGCGTGAACCTTGCCGGAAAGAGGCTCCACCTGGGCAATCCTGTCGATCTCATCCCCAAAGAATTCCACCCGGATAAAGTAATCTCCGCCCTCTGCGGGATAGATCTCCAGTACATCCCCTCTCACACGGAAGGTGCCTCTCTCCATATCCAGATCATTTCGCACATACTGCATATCCACCAGCTCCCGCAGTACCTGATCCCGATCCTTGGTCATACCGGGGCGCAGACTCACTACCATATCCTGATACTCATCCGGGCTGCCCAGACCATAAATACAGGACACACTGGCCACCACCACCACATCCCGACGCTCTGTCAGGGACGCCGTGGCGGAAAGCCGTAGCTTATCGATCTCATCATTGATGGAGGAATCCTTTGCAATATAGGTATCAGACTGGGGCACATATGCCTCCGGCTGATAGTAATCATAATAGGACACAAAATACTCCACCGCGTTCTCCGGAAAGAATTCCTTGAACTCCCCGTAGAGCTGGGCCGCCAGCGTTTTGTTATGGGCGATCACCAGAGTGGGCTTATTTAGGGCTGCGATCACATTGGCCATGGTAAAGGTCTTGCCGGAGCCCGTGACGCCAAGCAGAGTCTGGAACTGATTACCCTTCTGAAATCCCTCCACCAGCTCCTTGATGGCCCGGGGCTGGTCGCCCGTGGGTTGATATTCGGAATGTAGCTTAAAATCCATAATAGCTCCTTCCTCGCCAAGCCGCAATACGCTTCGCTCCTTGCGGCTCTCGCGGCGCTCCTCAAATGTTTGCCCATGCAAGCATGGCAAACACTTTCCTCGCTGCTCGCAGTAAAATTGAACACTAAATTTTAGTATACCATTTTTCCATAGTTTTGTCCATATATAGCAAGAACGAATGTTCTTGTCCTACAAAACGGCGCAGAAGTTTCTGGAAAAGCCCACCTATGAGCTCCATGATGTTTACCGCGCCCTAAGCGTTCTTGCACAGGAATGTGACCTCATTCAGTCCGAAGTCTATAAAAATAGTCATTTCCTGGAAAAAAGGAACGATAGAAAAGTTAAGTAAAGGTCACAAATAGAAAAAATTACCAAAGTCTGCAACAAAACAAAAAAGTGCCAAATCCCTTATTCCATAAGGGCTCATGGCACTTTTATTATCTTTGAACTGTCAAAGTCAAGATTACATATACTCGTTAACGAAATTGACTGCCGAATTCATGCCGTCTGATTTTCCTCCTGTTTTGGGGTTGAATATGTATTTTCACACATCAACTCAAGCTGATCAAACAGCTGAACTTTCTCCCCTAGCAGTCGAGAGATTTGCTCTTTGAAAATATTGTCTGCACCGCTGAGGATTGAGTCTATAGTGTCCTTGAAGGTTTTAAAGTCGCTATAGTATTTAACTCGGAGTTTGCCTTTGGTAAATTTACGAATCTGCGAACCTTTGAATACACACCGCCCAGAAAATCACAGCCAAGTACAAAGTGAGAAGCATCCATAAATAAAAGGGCATGTGCACTGTTCTTTCTTTTGGCCTTTTGCATAAGAGGCTTCAAAACAGACTCATAAAAGCTGCGCTGTGCAGCCGTATCAGATTTGGCAGGAAGCGAACCGGCTTTCAGCTTGCGGATTTCGTTTTTTTTAGCAATCTACTTACTGCCATGATTGATACATTGATGTCGAATTTGTCATTCACCATATCGGCAATTTGTTGAAGGGTTTGATAGTTCCCTTTTTCAATTTCCTCAACGATTTGGGACTCAATATCCTTAAACTTGGATTTCCGTCCTCTGCCGCCATTGACCTCGAAGAGACCATCCGTGTTACCAGTCACAAGCTGATTTTTGAGGTTTCGGACACTACGCTCGCATAATCCGGTAAGACGGGTGATTTCGCTGCTGCGAACGCCGGCTATAATAAGTATCGCACTAATAAGTCGCCTGGCAATGACTGGTGAAATAAACAACTGTAAAAACGAGCAAATAGAATCGACTATCTTTAACGTAATTAACTGCCGTTCATCATCAGGCATTTTGTTAAAATGAATCTGCTTTGCCATAGTACATTTACCTCCTATAAATATACTATACAACGCAAAGATATTTTGGTCAGCAAAAACGGTATTTAATTTCGTTAATCAGTATAGATCGAACACAAAGAGACTCTTTGTCGTCACCCCATTGACTCGCGACATTTTCCTAATTGCCATGCAAGCCCGTCATCTTGGCCCATTGCTCGCACAAGCTAAGCTGCATGCAGAGCTTTAGGAGTTTGACATGCATTTGCAGTCAGCTTATTGCTCGCGCAGGTAGAGTTGCACCCGGTTATGGCAATTCTCAGCGACTTCCCGTGCAGATTTTGCCCCCGCCCAAAAGCTCTCCGTCTCCTCTTCAAGGATCCCGAGAATCACATCCATGTCCCCATAAATATCCTCTTCGCCGGATCCGGTCTCTTCCAAGATTTTTCGGTAAATATCCGCATCCTCCTGGCTGAGCGCCTTCAGATCAAAGGAAACCTTTCCCAATATCTTTCCATCGTTCCGTACGTGCATGGCGCCTTCCAGCCTCTCCTCCACCACATCCTTTCGAATGGAAAGCTGCGCAAAGATCGGACCGCCATCCTCCTTGCCCCTGACCGTATAAGCCTCCTGCCCTTCCCTGGAAAGCAGGTATCTGAAAAATTCCAGGGCCCCCTCTTTTTGACCGGAGGCGGCATTTAGCATGATCTCATCGCCAAAGTTTGCCCGAAAGCGCTTTCCGTCATCGTTTGGAAAACCGATGAAACATGCCTTGCCGTCAAGGGCGGCCCTCAGATACAAAATGTCACTCATTTCCATCATACGATGCTCCATCACGGCAATCCTGCCACTTCGCAGGTCCTCCGTATATTCGGCATCGCTATAGAGATGAGCCCTGCCGGAATACTCCTTCGCAAATTCCAAAAGATCAATAAAGGGCTCTTCGTTCAAGTGACTGACTCCCTGCTCCAGATCCAGATAGGGATTGCCCGCCATGCCAAGCTTGCCGTACCAAGTCAGAAAATAAAATCCGTTATCCTCTCCCATGGAATCCGTCTGAAAGATCTCTGCCTTCGATCTTCGCACGAAATCCATCAATTCCGGGGTTGTATGAAAGCTCGCATCCCAGGGGTCCCGAACCTCCAGCCCTCCCCTTTTGGCAGCCTCCTCACTGCACACGGCAATTCGCAGAATTACATTACCCACAGGCAGAGCGTACCTTTTCCCATCCACCATGCCGCTTTGCAGGCAAAAATCCCAGTATTCCTCTTCCTGTCCCGCAAAAAGGTCGTCCAACTCCTCCAGATATCCCT
This sequence comes from uncultured Lachnospiraceae bacterium, assembly GCA_902766425.1. GTDB lineage: Bacteria > Bacillota > Clostridia > Lachnospirales > Lachnospiraceae > Acetatifactor. The sequence continues at coordinate 1,941 of CACXDS010000067.1, read as the reverse complement.
TGCGGGCAAATTCCTCCCATTCCTCCAAAAAGACACCCAACCCAAGAATATCCGGTCCGCCGCCGTCCGTGATCTCAATCTGCAGACGATTCCGGAATGCCTCATAATCCCCGTTCCCGGCATCCTGCGTGACAATGCGCCACTTTGGACTCATCAGGTTAAACTCCGCAATGGCCTGCTTCATGCTTAAGTTAAAAAAACTGTCCACAAACAGAATCTCCTGCTTTTCGTCAACAGGGGCTGTCTCCTCCCTGCGGATCGTCACAAGATACTCCTTTGTTCCAAATTTCCCCCACAGCGTGGCTTCCTCCCCATTCACCAGGAAACCGGTTAGATCCGTAAGGGCTAAATCTCCCTCGGATAAATTGACAAGGGTGCGCACCTTCCCATCCTCTAAATACCAAATGGCTTTCCTGTTGCCAAAATAGAGCCTGCCCTCCCCGTCAGCATATTGACAATATCGAGCCCCGGCTATCTTTGCCATCATGCTACTCTCTTCCTGGGAAGGGGTCCTTTCCGCCTCCTCATGAATGTCAAAAAGAGGCATCTCCCGATCCGTATAATCCTCCGTCTCCCAAATCTCATAAGGTGGTTTCAGCGTCTGAAGATACCTTCCCTCCGGCGCCACCGTATTATAATCCTGCCCGTCATATCCCATCACCGTGACCTGCCGATAGATTGCCTCCCCTTCAAAGCGAAAGGGACTCTGATTTCCCAGTCCCCCTTCCACAAGCCACTGATTCTCCGAAAGACCCCTCTCCAAACTGCTCAGTCCATCGGGCAATTGCCTGACATCAGTCGAAAAGAAAGTCCACGCAGGCGCATTGTCCACCGAAATGCCCTGAATCTCCGTGATCCCGCTTTCTTTCGAAGAACTCGTTGCTCCCCCCTTCTCCTGACCGTCGCCCGTCCCATTTTGGGTGGCACACCCTGAGAAGAGAAATCCCGCCAAAAGAAATCCTATCAACAAAAACAAGACGGTGCGATCAGCCGTCATCCCAAATAATCTTCCGCCCAAAGTTCTTCTCTGCCTTAACATCTTACCATTCCCCTTTTTTGATTTGGATTGCCATGTCTCTCCACCCCAAATACTATTCGGATATCCCATTCACGTCAATTGCCTCCCACGAATCTTAAACAAATCCTAAACCAATCTTAAACTGATCTTAAACAATTCATGTTCCATGCATCGTACATGTATGCTAGCATTCCTCTTAAAACTACTCCTACCGCTTTATTATATAGGAACATTTGTTCTGATTTATATTGTTATTTTCTACATCTTATGATATAATGAAATTAGCGTAATCACAAACGGGAAAGCGGTTCGCCTTTCGTTACATACTAACCATTTCTTTTCTTTGAAGTAGGGAGGTGGGAAATCTGATGAAAGGGTACGAGAGTACATATGACTGTTCTTACGGTCATCTCGATTATCGTTACGGTGAGCTCCATCGGAGTGACCCTGTACGCAATCTATCGGGACACCAAAAAGTAGGAGACAATCAAAAATGTAGCCGCCCCTCCAAGGTATGGCTACATCTTTGATTTAGTAAATAATATCTTGGCAAACCGTTTTCTTGATTGCGCCGGGCGCCTGTTACCAGCAGGCGCTCTTTCTATAATTCAATGTATCACAAGGCTGTTTTTCCGTCAACCTGAATTTTTCACAATGCAATGCAAGGGAGTTTGACAGTTAAATAATCGAAAAAGTGCTTTCAAGCCTTATCTGGCTTGTATTTTTTGTCAACTTGGAACCAAAACGAACAGAAGTCGCTAAAACCCTTGGAGCGAAAAGTTTTAAGCGACTTTGGATGTCAAAAGTTCGTCTACTGCTCTGACGCCGGCCTTGCTTCGGAAGGCATCAGGGAATTCAACCACATGGGCGAGCGTGCCTTCATCGTCACCCAGTCCATCAAAAAGCTTAAGGAAGAATACAGG
>CACXDS010000066.1 GCA_902766425.1 uncultured Lachnospiraceae bacterium | reverse complement strand
TTGCACCAGGTAAAATCACCGCTCTCTCCCACCAGGAACTCACCGGCCTCCCTTGCGGTGGAAAAATGCTCCAGGGCATATCTCGCCTCATAGGTATAGCATTTCTTTCCCTCATAGACAAAGGGAGCGGGAAGCTTGGAGCCCACATCGAGGATGCCGAGCATTACGCCGTCATCATTGACAGCGGTAATGACATCGAAAAGGCCAAGCATGCTGATCATGGTCAGAGATCCATCGCCCTTTTTCATGCGAGTGACGGCATGGATCCCGGTCATCTGGCCCGTACTGCCGATGCGCCACTCCAGATTTCGAAGAGAGATCCGCTCTCCTGTAGTGGTCTTTGTCCCCCACAAGGATAGGGCGGAGCATGCTGTGGGACGCAGGGCATCCGGTATCATCTGCGCCGTCAGAAGCTCAATATAGCTCAGCCTTCCGTTCTCCTGAAACCCTTCCTCTCCACGGGACATGGCCTTTGCATAGCTCTCAAGCTCAATTCTGTATTCCTCCGGAATATTTGCCTCTAAGGTCCTGATACGCTTTTCCAGACTGTCATAGTTGACCTCCCTGCCATCAAAGGTCATCTTAATATTTTCGTAGAGGTAGGGCTCCAGCCTTGCCTCATAATCCGGACAGGCCTTGAGGATTGTCTCCGCATAGGCTTCTCCCACCTGCGTGGGAGTGCCTTTTTCGTAGTCCAGAATCACATCATAGTAGGAGTCATGTTCCTCGATCACACATAGACCATCTGTGGAGGAAACCCTTGCCTTCACCGCTTCCCGCTCGCTCTCATCGGTGTAGGTGACCTCCTGTTCCACATTGTAGGAGCCGACCTTTTTCATTCCTCCCGGATTTGTCACTGTTGCCTTCCCATTCCCGCACCCCGAAAGTACTATCGTCAAGATAATGAGCAGTACCACCAAACATTTCTTCCCCGCTTTCTCATGCCCCATCAAATTATTTTTTATGCATGCTTTCATACTTTTTATCGCTTCCTTTATGCCCTTATTTTATTACTTAACAGTAGCCGTCCCCCTACTCTTCCCTCACCTTCCAGATTTTGATCCCGTTAATGGGTAGCAGTGAAAGCAATGTCACCAAGCTCACCAGCGCCGCCAGTCCCAGGGGCAGAAGGAGGATGCTCTTCAGGGAAGGCGAACACAGCCAAAAGCTTCCAAGGAGCAGCGCTGCCTTTCCAATCTCGTTAAAGATGAGCTTTGTGAGAGTAAAGGACATGAGGATTGCCAGCACCGTTGCGATCAAAACCAAAAGCATGATTCGGAAATACTGCCATTTCCCGATTTCCCTCTTATGGATGCCAAGGCTTTTCAGCATGGCAATGTCGGCAGTCTCCTCCTCGATGAAAATCTGCTGATAGAGAAATGTCATGGAAAACACGGTAAGCGCTACGATAATGCCCGTAACAATGGCAAGCATGTCAAGGATCCGGCCGAATTGATTACCCATGTCAAATTCCATCAGCTGATCGAAATCCCAGATCATGATATCCTCATTCACAGCGCGCATCTTTTCGATATAGGCGTCATACTCCTCCTTGGGACAATCGATCCCCTCGTTAAAAAGATCAAAATTCCCCGTCATTACCATATTGTCGTCGGGGTGATTAACATACACCTGTGAGTAGGAGCCCATCCCCTCGACAAAGGCCGTCACGATGAAATCCTTCCTTTTGGTCTCCTCGTTAAAGCCATCCTCCTGGTAGGTGCGGTATTCCAGCGTGATGGTATCGCCGAGCTGAACATCATAGAAGCTTTTCATAGTATGGGTAACGGCAACCTCATTGGGAAGCTCCGGACATCTACCGCCCTTCACAAAGGTCATCCGGTTCATCTCGTAGTCGCCGTAATTGATCATGACAGCGATCTTGCGATCCGGCATGACCACAAACCCATCCTGTATGTCCATGATCTGAATGTTCAGGGGGATACCGTGCTCGTTATAATAATCCTCATAGTACTGGAAGGTGTTGCGATAGCTTCCGGTCATTTCAACCAGCTTTAACCTGAGATTATCCTCCGGACGGATGAATACCTCCCTGTCCGCAATGCCCCAGTAGGTCCTGCGATAATTGTCATTGATCAGGGTGTCCTTCAGCTGAAACACCAAGAAAAGAATGAAAAGCCCCAATGTGTAGCTGACCACAATATGGATATAGCGTTTTGTCTTTCGAAGAATGTCTTCAAGAGCCAAAAACATTGGAATTCCCAGTTTCTCTCTCTTATACAGACACAGCCCGGGAGTCTTACTGAAGCGCTCCCCCCTGTTCTCGCCGTGAATCGCATCCATTACGGAGATGCGGTTGATCCGCCGAAGGGCAATAAAGGAAAAAAGGATCATCAGGGCAATGAAGCTAAGGCCTGCCGCAATGCCAAGAAGCGCATAGGATGCAGCATCCATGCTGACGGTATGGAAGATAAATCGCCCGATCATCCAATTGCCGAGAGGAATGCCCACAAGGAGTCCGACCATGGCGCCGAAAACGGCGAAGGCCACATACTTCACAATGAACAGGGATTTGTAGGAAAGGGAATCCACGCCGATGGCCTTCATGGTTCCGATCTCCTTTTCCTCACGCTTAATGGTGGCCCGGAGACTGAATCGGATGGACATGAATATGATCAGGATCATGGAAATGCCCATGATAAACATGAAGATGCTGATGATCAGGGTGACAGCAGCTTCGTTTGTCACCATGTTTGACTTGCCCTCCATCAATGTGCTGACCTCGCATTCAATGGTGCCACCTGCATAGAGCTCCGCAAGATCCTCCTGCAAGTCCTTGATCATGTTTACTTTATCGGGTCTTGATATGTCAGAATCAGTGAAGGTAAACTCGTAAAAATCGGAGAGACTGCCGGACTGTGCAAGGATCGTTTCAAAGTCCCTGTCAGAAAAAAGGATCTTCGCATAGCCCACCGCGCTGGGATCCTTATAAATTTCGGCGATGAGGAACTCGTATTTGTTCCCCAGATCCGTAGTGAGATAGAACCTGCTTCCAATCTTTGCCTTTGCGTTCTCCGCCATTGTCTGGGGCACCGCAACGCACCCGTCCTCAAGCGTAAAGGTCTTGTCGCTGAGGTTGTGAGGTACATTGCGATCGTTATTTACATGATAGACAAGGAAGCTCCCGTCATACAGGCCGGTGACCGTTCTCCTGTCCACGCCTTCGAATTCGAGCCTTGCATTTCGAAGATACACGGTGTCGGAAACATAAATCTTGTCAACGCCGGGATACGCCCTGATGGTCTTTTCGATGATGCTCCGCTGCTTCTCCTCATCGGAAACACTCTTTCCTACCACGAATATGCCATCCGTAGTCTTACAGATTTCATAGGTGCGCTCTATGCCTACAAGAAAGGTATAGATAAAGCCCACACTCATGATGATCACGGTTGCCGCAATCGTCATAAAGGTGCAGATCACAATATTCAGTCCGATCTTATCCCGAAGATCCTTCCTTAACATTCGCAGATACATTTTACCAGCCCAACCCTTCTAACCAGTGTCTCAGCTTGCGCTCCCGGAGCATGAGGCGCTCTTTTTGTGCCAAAATATCGCCTGCTGCACCTTCCATGCCTGTTGCTCCGGAGGCT
>CACXDS010000065.1 GCA_902766425.1 uncultured Lachnospiraceae bacterium | reverse complement strand
GTCGGGAACAGCAGAACATCACGTATCGCGGGACTGTCGGTCAGCAACATAACCAACCTGTCTATGCCGTAGCCAATACCACCTGTGGGCGGCATGCCGATCTCCAGGGCGTTTAGGAAGTCTTCGTCGGTGTGGTTAGCCTCCTCATCGCCGGCGGCGAAGGCTGCGTCCTGAGCGGCGAAACGCTCTCTCTGGTCGATGGGGTCGTTGAGCTCGGAGTAGGCGTTGCACATCTCCCAGGTGTTGATGAAGAGCTCGAAGCGCTCCACCTTCTCGGGGTCGGAGGGCTTTTTCTTCGTCAGGGGAGAGATGGCAAGGGGATGATCCATGACGAAGGTGGGCTGGATCAGGTTCTCCTCGCAGAATGCCTCGAAGAAGAGGTTGATGATATCGCCCTTGGTGTGGCGTGCCTCGTACTCCACATGGCGCTCGTCAGCCAGCTTCTTGGCCTCCTCGTCGGACTTAATGGTATCAAAGTCAATGCCGGTATATTTCTTGATGCAGTCGATCATGGTAATGCGCTCGAAGGGCTTGCCAAAGTCGATCTGAATGCCATTGTAGGTGATGACGGAGGTACCGCATACCTTCTCCGCCAGGTACTTAAACATGCTCTCGGTGAGCTCCATCATGCCCTCGTAGTCGGTATAGGCCTGGTAGAGCTCCATCAAGGTAAATTCGGGGTTGTGTCTGGTGTCAACGCCCTCGTTGCGGAATACGCGGCCGATCTCGTAAACGCGCTCCAGGCCGCCCACGATGAGTCTCTTTAAGTAGAGCTCCAGGGAGATGCGGAGCTTCACATCCTCGTCCAAAGCATTGTAGTGGGTCTCGAAGGGTCTTGCGGCAGCGCCTCCTGCGTTGGATACCAGCATGGGGGTCTCCACCTCCATGAAGTCCCTGCCATCCAGGAAGTTACGGATCTCCTTGATGATCTTGGATCTCTTGATGAAGGTCTCCTTGGACTCTGCGTTCATAATGAGGTCCACATATCTCTGGCGATAGCGGGTATCGGTATCGGTGAGACCGTGGAACTTCTCCGGAAGGATCTGCAAGCTCTTGGAGAGCAGTGTCACGGAAGATGCGTGGATGGAGATCTCACCCATCTGAGTGGTAAATACCTCTCCGGTCACGCCCAGAATATCGCCGATATCGTATTTCTTGAAGTAGGCGTAGGACTCTTCGCCGATGCTGTCCCTTGCCACATAGATCTGGATGCTGCCCTTCAGGTCCTGAATATTGCAGAAGGATGCTTTACCCATGACGCGCTTGAACATCATACGGCCGGCCAGGGTAACGGTCTTGCCCTCCAGCTCGGCGTAGTGATCCTTGATATCAGTGCTGTGGTTGGTCACATCAAATTTGGTGATCTGGAAGGGATCTTTTCCGGCCTCCTGAAGTGCAACCAGCTTTTCCCGTCTCACCTTGAGCAGCTGGTTCATGTCCTGTGCGGGTGCGTTTTGCTTTTGTGTATTCTGTGCGTTATTGTCCTTTGGCATTTTTTCTCCTCCTGCCATAATATAAGTATAGAGCGGCAAAGGCTTTGCCGCTCTGTGATCTTGCAACCTCTGAGTATCGCCGGAAGCTTACTGCAGATTACTCTTGGAAATGTGAAGTATCTTGTAGGAAAGGAGGCCAGCCTGGGTCTCCACCTCGATGACATCGCCTACCTTGTGGCCGATGAGTGCTCTGCCCACAGGGCTCTCGTTGGAGATTCTTCCCTCCAGGCTGTTCGCCTCGTGGGAGCCAACGATGTCGTATTCCACCTCTTCATCAAATTCCATGTCCAAAATCTTAGCTTTACAGCCAATGTTAATGGTGCTGGTATCCACCTCATCCACATCAACGACTTCGGCGTTTTTCAGCATCTTTTCCAGTTCTTCGATACGGGCAGCCACATCTCTCTGCTCATCCTTAGCGGCGTCGTACTCCGCGTTCTCGGAGAGGTCGCCCTGCTGCCTTGCCTCTTTGATCTTCTGGGCAATATCAACAGTGAGACGTTTTTTGAGCTGCTCCAGCTCATCCTCGTATTTTTTCACACCCTCATGGGTAATGATGTTCTTCTTATCCTGCATTTTTCATGCCTCCATTCGAGATGATATCCGGAAACCCGGAAAACCTGTAACTCTTGCGTGAGTATTATAAACATTTTTATCCGGTATGTCAAGTAGTCTCCGGAAAGATCATATACACGCTCTTTTTCAGTTCCTCCATGGTTTCCATCAGATTGATGGTCTGACGAAACTTAGCGGAACCGGGCATGCCGAAGGAGTACCAGGCCAGGTGGCGCCGCATCTCGCGCACTGCGGTGTATTCCCCCTTATACTGCTCCTCCATGGCTGCGTGGCGCAGGACGATCTCCCGCTTTTCGGCATTGGTGGGCGGGGGCAGGAGCTCTCCTGTCTGTAAATAGTGCACTGTGTCCCGGAAGATCCAAGGGTTTCCCTGGGCGGCGCGGGCGATCATCACGCCGTCGCATCCGGTCTCCTCCAGGAGCCTTTTGGCCTTCTGTGGGCTATCCACATCGCCGTTTCCGATGACTGGGATCTTCACTGCTTCCTTTACCTGTCTGATGATATCCCAGTCCGCGCTGCCGCTGTAGTACTGCTCCCTGGTGCGCCCGTGGACCGCCACAGCCGCCACGCCGCTGGCCTCTGCGATCCTGGCGATCTCGACGGCATTGATGCTCTTGTCATCAAAGCCCTTGCGGATTTTCACGGTGACGGGCTTATGCACCGCCTTCACCATGGCGGTGAGGATCTGCTCCACCAGCTTGGGATTTTTCATGAGGGCGCTGCCCTCTCCGTTGTTCACCACCTTGGGAACGGGGCAGCCCATGTTCAAGTCGATAAAGCTGTAGGGGCGCTCTTCGATCCTGGCGGCCATGGCGGACAGGATCTCCGGATCGGAGCCAAAGAGCTGAAGGGATGCGGGCAGTTCTCCGGGATGGACCTGTAGGAGTTCCTCCGTATTCTTGTTGTTGTAATAGATGGCTTTGGCGCTGACCATCTCCATACAAACCAGTCCGGCCCCCAGCTCTCTGCACAACAAGCGAAATGGCGGGTCGGTAACACCTGCCATGGGCGCTAATATAACATTGTTTTCCAGTGTGACATTTCCTATGCGTAGTTTGCTCATGCCTGCTCATTCCTTGGTCTTTGGGGCAGCCTTGCGGTTCTTCTCATAGATGATACGCAGTCCGTCCAAGGTAAGGTTTGCATCATAGATGTCGATGGCATCGGTCTCATCGGCGATGAGTCTCCCCAGCCCGCCTGTGGCAACCACCTTTAGATCCTTGATCCCACTCTCTTCCTTCACCTTGTTGATGATGTACTCAGTCTGACCGATCTGTCCATAGACAAGGCCTGCCTGCATACTGGTGATGGTATCCTGAGCCAGGATGGACTTGGGCTTTTGGATCTCGATATTGGGGAGCTTTGCGGTCTGTTTCCAGAGGGCCTCCGAGCAGATCCGAATCCCCGGTGCCGTGATACCCACATTAAAGTTTCCGCCCTCCGTTACCAGGTCATAGGTGGTGGCTGTGCCAAAGTCCAGCACCAGAACGGGTGCACCGTATTTCTCGTAGGCAGCGACCACATCCACGATGCGGTCTGCGCCGATGCCCTTGGGATCCTCCCCTGCCACCTTAATGCCTGTCTTCACGCCGGGGCCCACGATCATGGGTCTCCCTCCGGTCACTCTGTGGATGGCATTCAACAGGGAATGCATCACATCCGGCACCACACTGGCTACAATGGAGCCGTCCAGCGCCTCGGGATCCACTCCCTGCTCCCGGAGAATTCCCTTCAGAAGTACCAAGTATTCATCGGAGGTACGGGGGGTTTTGGTGGTCATGCGGAAGGTGGCCTTCAGCAGCTTCCCCGCGTAGACGCCCCAGGTAATATTCGTGTTTCCAACATCAGCAACTAAAATCATTTTTGTCACCTCTTTTTATTATTGTCGCATGCTCGTTCCTTGTCAGAGAAATTTATGCATTCCTCGCCAAAGGATTTTTCTCATTCATTGTCGGAGGATTTTACTCACTCCTCGCATAAAAATCTGCGCATCACTCACCCGGGAAATTTGCTTATTCCTCATCAGAGAAATCCAGTTCCTGGATTTTGAAATCTCCGCGGCCCAGGATCTCTTCGCGGTAGAGCTGATCGAAATTATAAAAGCCGCGCAGGGGCTGGACTGTGGGAGCTGCCGTTTATGATCAGGGAATCACCTGCCTGCCGGACTACCGATCACTCGTCCTCTCCGGTAAGAAGCGCCGAGATATCCTCATGCTTGATAAATAAGCGGTAATAGAGCTGCAGGGATTCAAAGAGCTCCTGCCGCTTTCTGCGGATCTCGCCGATGAGAAGTCCGCTGGATATTTCGTCATAGGTGATGTCATCCTCATCCGCGTTTGTCTCCAGGGAAATGGAGCCGTCCTCCTCGAAAACGATGGTGAAGATACCGCCCACCTCCTGGGTAAAGAGGACGCAGATTATGTGGAGCTCCTTTTTGATGGATTCAGGTATCTTATCAAAATCCTTGTTAAAATAGTATTTCTGCTCGTAGGCGTTGGCGCCGCAGAGCACGATCCTCTCGTCAGCCATGTATGAATTTCCTTTCTATATCGGTTCAGGCTAACAGATCTTTTTCACCCTGCAGCCACTTTACCTCATCCTTTGAAACATGTAGTTGTTCGCACAGTCCCCGGAGTAAAGAGACCTTATACGGTCTAGATGTATCCATAGATTCCCCTGACAGAAACCTCTCCCGCATAGATATCCTGCATTGTTCCGTCTGAGAGCTCCACGATCAGTCTGCCATCCTCCCGTATTCCCCTTGCGATTCCTTCAAATTCACCCTTTGGGTCCAGGACACGCACATGGCGTCCTAAATTAACCAGAAGGGCATCGTAGGACTCCTTTAGGCAGGACAGGCTTTCATCCTTGCAGAAAGCCTCATAAGCCCCTTCAAAGGACTCCAGAACGGCTGCAAGCAGTTCACTTCGATTAACGGGACCTGACAGTTCCTCAAGTGCGATGGCCCTGCCCTGAAGTTCTTCGGCAAACTGCCGTTTTCGGACATTGATCCCCACGCCGATCACCACATACTGGATACTGTCCTGTTCCACCGAAAGACTCATCTCCGTGAGGATCCCGCAGACCTTGCGACCATCCATCACAATATCATTGGGCCACTTGATCCCAGGCTGCACCCGGTCACCACACACCTTCTTAATCCCCTGCGCCACCGCCAGCGCCATCACCAGGGTCAGCATGGATGCTTTATCCGGGGCGATCTGTGGTCGAAGGAGAATGGTGAAATAAAGATTGGATCCTGGCGGACTGTCCCAGCTCCGCCCCCTTCTGCCGCGTCCTGCGGTCTGAAGATCCGCTGTCACCAGAGTACCGTGGGGCGCACCTTCCTCCGCCAGGCGCTTAGCCTGAACATTGGTGGAATCGATGGAGTCATAATAATGCAGGACCACTCCTGCCCATCTCGTGTGAAGACGGCTTTTAATCTCCGTGTACCCAAAAACCCGGGGCACCTCCTCCTCTTTTAAGAGATACCCCCGGTTCTTAACGGCTTCGATCTGATAGCCATCTTTTTTTAGTTGTTCCACAGCCTTCCAGACAGCGGTGCGGGATACGCCGAAGCGCTCACAGAGCTCCTGTCCCGATACATAGGTTCCCCGCTGCCGCAGAAGGGTTATGATCTCTGTCTTCATGAAATATGCCTCGCTTCGGGCTTAGGGCTGATATCCCAGAGTTGCGGCCATGACGGCCTTGATGGTATGCATGCGGTTTTCCGCCTCTTCAAATACCAGAGACTGGGAGGATTCAAACACCTCGTCCGTCACCTCCATCTCGGTGATGCCAAAGCGCTTCCCCATCTCGGCGCCGATCTTGGTCTTTAGGTCATGAAAAGCGGGCAGGCAGTGCAGGAAGATGGCCTGCTCCCCTGCATTTTTCATAATTGCGGAATTCACCTGATAGGGGGAGAGCTCCGCAATGCGCTCCTCCCAGATCTCATCCGGCTCGCCCATGGACACCCAAACATCCGTATAAACCACATCGGCCCCCTTGGTTCCTGCCATAGCATCGCTGGTCAGAGTAATGCTGCCTCCGGTCTGCTTTGCAATCTCCTCGCAGGTTGCCACAAGCTCCGGCGCGGGGAAGTATTTCTCCGTGGTACAAGCGGTGAAATGCATCCCCATCTTCGCGCAAGCCACCATCAGAGAGTTCCCCATATTGTAACGGGCATCGCCCATGTATGCCAGTTTAATACCCTTCAAGTACCCGAAATGCTCCCGGATGGTAAGAAAATCCGCCAACATCTGGGTGGGATGGAATTCGTTGGTCAGGCCGTTCCACACAGGCACCTTGGAGTACTTCGCCAGCTCCTCCACGATCTCCTGACCGTAGCCGCGATATTCAATTCCCTCAAACATGCCAGAGAGCACCCTTGCCGTGTCAGCGATGCTCTCCTTCTTGCCGATCTGGGATCCGGAAGGATCCAGATATGTGCAGCCCATGCCCAGATCATGCGCCGCCACCTCAAAGGAGCAGCGGGTTCTGGTACTGGTCTTCTCAAAGATCAGGGCAACATTCTTCCCCCGAAGCTGATCTACGGGAATACCCTTTTTCTTTTTATCCTTCAGATCCGCAGCAAGATCCAACAGATAAGTGATCTCCTCCGGCGTATAATCCAACAGCTTTAAAAAATCCCGTCCTTTTAAGTCCACCATTTGGTACCTCCTCTTGAAATCTTTTTCCAATATTTTGTCGTCCTATAGTTTCATCAGGCAGCCTTTATATAGCATTCTTACAGAAAAAAAGAAATTACCACTACTATACTTTATTTTCCGCTTTTTTTCAACCCCGTAGGCAGGATATTTCAACACGCTCCTTTAAGCGGCCAGATGTCAAAAGCTCCTTCCCCCTTTAGAGGTTGGTACTATCGGCAGTAGCGTGGAAAAAGGCCGCGCCTGCGCGCGACCTTTTTCTCATGCATGATTGATTTTATAGGATACCTGCTTGATCGCATAAATACTACCAAGCTTTACTTGCCTATGGTCTGCTTTAAGGTGCTGCCAAGACTTGCGATGCCCTGGAGCTCTGCGGGAAGGATAATGGTGGTAGCCTGACCGTCTGCTACCTTCTCGAAGGCCTCCAGACTCTTGATCTTCAGGACTGCCTCATCGGCTCCTGCCTCCTTCAGCATACGGATTCCATCCGCATTGGCCTGCTGCACCTTGAGTATAGCCTCTGCCTGACCTTCTGCCTCGCGGATCATCTTTTCCTTCTGAGCCTCTGCGCGAAGGATCGCGGACTGCTTATCAGCCTCAGCGCGAAGGATCGCGGATTCCTTCTCACCTTCTGCGGAAAGGATGCTGGCCTTCTTTTCACCTTCTGCACGGGTAACGGCTTCACGTCTCTCACGCTCTGCCTTCATCTGCTTCTCCATGGCGTTCTGGATCTCAGC
>CACXDS010000064.1 GCA_902766425.1 uncultured Lachnospiraceae bacterium | reverse complement strand
TGCCGGGCTGATCTACGGGCTTGACACAGCGGGCCTGTGTTCCCTGATCGGCTCTTTGGCTTCCGTCATCAATTATCGGATTTATGTTCGCAGCTATCCGGGCAGGGGGAAGGATTTTATTAAGACCTTTACACTGATCAGCTGGGCCTTCTTTGTGATCGTGGTGATCCCGGGGTTCCTTTTGAGTGGTTGGAATTTTTTCTAGCGTCCTGATGAAAGACAGGGGAAATGTCATGGAGGCTTGTTGCAAGGGCATTCCTCTTTATGTAATAGGAGGTAGGATGTATATGAAATTTACGGGAAAGAAGTCTGCAAGAACCAAGATCATGGTGATTCTTTTGTGTCTGCTTTTCTGTGCATGCAATACCGCACCGCAAGGAGCTGACGAACGAAGTGAAATCGGGGCCGGAAACACGGAAGAGACCGGCAGCGCAGCGGAAGAAAGCGGTGGCATCAAAAGCATCGAAGAGGGTGGCAGCACCGATGGCGCCGAAGAGAACGGCAGCGGTAAAGCTTTCGGTGGGAATATCGGTGCAGAGGGTGCCGGGAATGTCGTTGGCGCAGGCGATGGGGCGGCTGCTTGGTTTGATGATAAGACGGTCTTTGGAGGCATCGAGAATGGCAAGGAGCTTGCAGGAATCCTGAATGAGATCGTGGCAGGCGGTCAGCTTTATCCCGTGAAGGCTCAGGAGGCGCAGAATTACTTCACCATTTCAGCCGCCACTAAGGAGCGAAGCTATACGATCCGGAAGGTGAGCATCGACGGTCAGAATGCACTGCGGATCGGAAATACCTATTATCCCTATGATGAACGGCTGGACCGATTTGCACCGGGAGATGCTTCCACGGATGATGTGATCAGTCGGCTTTTGGCTCAATCCGTGGTATGCAATGAACCGGTGGAGGATACGGACTACACAGCTTTGGCTGAAAAGCTGGTCTTTAACTTTCTTGACACATTAAAGACGGAAACAGGCAGATACAGGCTGGAAAACTATACGCCGGATCATACCACGCTGGAGGCCAAGGGCTATGTGGGAAACGGAACGGAGTTTTGCGCATCGGTATATTTTGAGACGGAGATAGAGGATGACGATTCGGCGTTTTACAGCAAGGAAGGTTATGATAAGTTCTATCATTATTACTATGGTCCCATGGTCTATGTCCGGTGCCATTATGAAAATGGTCGTTGCGAGGTGGTTGATTATGCCGACGCCTTCCAGGCAGATCTCACGAGGGATCTGAACGGAATCAGCGCAGGTACCGGCGCCTATCCCACATTCTGGGAGTTTTATGATGACAAGGATAATCTGAAGAAGCTGATGCAGGAGGCAAACGCTCCCCGGGGCGGAAAACCGGTGGCAGCCTCTCCCATTATGCTGGCGGATGGACAGATTGGCTATGTCTTTATCTGTCCCCGGAATGGAGAAACCTGGGAGCAGGACGGCAAATCCTACGGAGTATATGACAATTATTTTCGGACAGCGAAGGAGGATACCTATTCTTCACCCATTGACTACAAGGATGGCTCCGGGGCCTGCGCCGAGCAATACGGGAAAGCCTTTGAACTCATCTGGGATGACTACAATGGGGACGGCAATCCGGAATATGCCATCAAGCAGGACGCTGCGGATGAGGATGAAAACGGGGCGCGTTATGAAGTACGCTGTATGTCCAATGACATGACGCCCCGCAGTGACCGCTTTGATTTTTACATGGCCGGCAGAAAGGAAGAGTGTATCCATCTGCAGATGACGGATCAGGGAGTCGTCATCTGGAATCTGGTGAATGGCGTGATGACGCCAAGCCAAAAGGTTGACGATGTCAGAATGTATTCCAGGCGGTATTATCTGCCGGGAAACATGAGGGGATATAGTGACGAGGAGGAGATTCAGTGCTTTTTCTGGAATAATACGGACAGAGAGGTTTCCACCGGCAGTACCTACCACATCGAGTACCTGGACAGAAACGAATGGGTAAAGGTATCGGATGAAAGAAAGATAAAAAGTGTGAAATGCCCGGCCTACCGGGATGTTACGCTCTCTTTTGACATATCGGGCATCCCGCGTACAAGCGGCGAGTATCGCATTGTGCTCGGAAAGGAAGCGGTATGCGGCGGATTCTATATCCGGGGCGAAAGGGTGAGTGCCCGGATCCTGCAGGATGAAACATCTGTAACCATTGTCAACGATGGCACGGCATCCCTTAGAATATTTGATCTGTGCTGGGTCAAGGACGGAGAGGTGGCAGGCAGGATCGAAGAGAAGGGAGGAAGGGATTATGGCGTTGTTCCCGCCGGCGGGCAGAAAAAGATAGAGCTCCATCCCCTGTCAAGCTTTGAAGGAATGTATTCTGTCAGGGCGGATGTGGGAATGATCTTGGAAAGTGATCCGGTGGAGTATCGTTATGTCCGCTATTTTGGCGATGCGAAGATTTCGCAGCGGGATGGGAATCTTGTGCTTACGGTGGATGTCAATAAGGCTGTGGATGGCGACGCATCTATAGAGTGGTTCAACGGGAATGATTGGGAGGAGACGCAGTTTGCGATTAATAATCTGGAGCTGAAGGCGGGAACGCAGGAGGTCATCTTTGACGACAATGTGGGGGCGAACCTCCCTTCCGATGAGTATGAGGAATTCTACCGGATCTTTATGGAGGAGATTAACGAAGCGAAAAAGGACGGAAGGCTGGAGGAGATGAGTAAAGAGGAACGGGAGGAAATCGAAAGGATTGCGGGAATGAGCAAAGAGGACTTCTGTTATTATCTGTCGGGAGGAGTTCCCGCCGACACATTATTGACAGTCCCCTTAAGGATAGAGATCGCGGGCGAATATGTCTATGTCAATGTCGATTAGGCTGTGGGTTGGATGGTACAATATAAAGATTTTTAAAACATCTTGAAAATAGTAGAAATATAATATAATATATAAATAGCGGCTAGTTAGGATTTGGCTAAAAGCTTTTGGTTTTTGGAGGTGCTGCATGATAGTGCGAGGATTGATCGTTGAGCCCGGGAAGCCCCCTATGGAGGCTGAGGTGGATACCGCCTTTCTGCCCCAGGTCATCGGTGAGAAAAGAATGTTGATCCGTCCTTTTAAGGATAGGAATGTGGGTGCTGTTGTGAATGAGAATTACGAGACGGGCAACACCGGATTACCTCACAACCGCTCTATTGGGAATATATTCAAAAGTGTAACGATTTACGGAAATATGTTTGTGGCAGGATTGGAAGTGGATGGTTCCCTTCTTCCCCTGAATGACCAGCAGATCAAGCTTTATATGAAGCAATTGGCGAAATAGATTTGATCAACATGGTTCAATAGGATATCTAAATAGGATTGTATTTGAACGGAGGCAGAAGTGCCTCCGTTTTTGTGTGCCCGGAGAGAAAAAATAAATTTTCGATAAAATATTATCGACTTACAATAAAAATATATTGACATTTTAAGGGCGCCGTGCTATGGTAAGTACATGAGTCACAGAGCAAAATCGTTTTGCTTGGATTCTGTGAGAAACGGACAAAATTTTGGGAGGCATGGTATGGAACAAAAAACATTAGCGAAATGGTTAAAATTTGTGGTGATCGGCGTGGGAATCTGCGGGCTGTGCATTTATCTGGGGATATTGCCAAGCTATGGAAAAAGCCTGGCAGAGCAGTATCCGGAGTTTGAAAATCGTTACTGGCCCTGGCTGATCTTTCTTTGGCTGACAGCGATCCCCTGTTATCTGTCGCTGTTTTTTGGCTGGAGGATCGCATCGAATATCGGTAAGGATCGATCCTTTTCCATAGAGAACTCAAAGCTCCTGCAGTGGATCGCCTGGATGGCAGCCGGGGACAGCATTTTCTTCTTCGTGGGTAATATCGCATTATTACTCTTTAATCTGAGCCATCCCGGGGTGGTGCTGCTCTCCATGGTCATAGTTTTTGCGGGGGTGGCGATCACAGTGGCGGCGGCAGCCCTTTCCCATCTGGTTCGGAAAGCGGCGGCTCTTCAGGAAGAGAGTGAGTTGACAATTTAGTGTAAAGGACTGGAAAGGATGCTAAAAAATGAAAGATAGAACAGATAAAATCGGGAAAATCATCATATCGGCATTGATGCTGCTCTGTGTGGGGATCATGCTGGGTGCCTGCGGAAACCGGGGGACGGAGCCGCAAAGTAAAGCAGCGGAGGAGGCAGAGCGGAAGGAGGCTGCACAGGCAGCGGCTCCGATTGACAATCCCCCGCCTGAAGGTATGGATTTAGTGGAAGAACAGAACGGATTGTCCAAAGAGAGTGACAAATCGATCGCAGAAAGTGGCAGACTGACCGGCGGGGAGCAGATTTTGATCAAGGAGCGTGGGGAGAGCGTCATTCGGCTCATAGACGAAAAGCTCCATTCCGAAAGCTATGCCAAGCTGATCGGAGTACCGTCTGATATCCTGAAATCGGAGAGCTATCTAAAGCTGAAGAACTGCAAGTATGAGAAGCCGGAGAAGGTTTATCGGATCACATTTTCAGAGGCTGCGGCGGAGCTGTTCTTAGATATGAATGCCTCAGATGGTTTTGACCTGTCCTCACTGTCGGAAGGATTGAAGGAGTCCCTGAGGAATCAGATTCAGGAATCCTGGATCGCAATGCTCACGGGAAAAATGAGCGGAGCAAAAGAGCTGGCCATTCAGAGCTTTTTTGCAGCGGAGGAATTATTTGTGGATCCTTCCATGGCAGGACAGCGTTGCCTGCTGCTCTATGTATATGACAATGCCTATCCCGTGGCCGTGAGCTT
This sequence comes from uncultured Lachnospiraceae bacterium, assembly GCA_902766425.1. Taxonomy (GTDB): domain Bacteria; phylum Bacillota; class Clostridia; order Lachnospirales; family Lachnospiraceae; genus Acetatifactor. Next base: position 1,830 of record CACXDS010000064.1, on the reverse strand, counting down.
TGTGGGCTCGAAGGACGGCGCTATACGGGCCAGGGGTAATCTGGTGCTGATCGATGATTTTCCTGCAGGAAATATTAATGAGACAGAAAAGAGTATGACTTCCTTTTTAGGGGGCATGGATGAAATCAAGGCTGCTCTCGGGATCCTGGTGGAGGAGCTGGAATAGAGGTCTACTCGGAAGGCTTGCAATAATAAAACACTGAAAATTATATGGTGAGGTGCAATATGGAAGGAAATATTATTTTTAATATAGATGTCATGCTGGCAAAAAGAAAGATGAGTGTGGGAGAGCTGGCGGAGAGAGTGGGCATCACAAATGCCAACATGTCTATTCTGAAGACAGGAAAGGCCAAGGCCATTAAGGTATCCACCCTGGCAAAGCTCTGCGAAGCCCTGGACTGCCAGCCCGGTGATCTATTGGAATATGCGCGTAGCAATGAGCCATGCGCTGACGAAATGTGAGGAATGCGCGGGAGCTTGCTCACAGCGTATTCCTCACATTTCAGGCAGCATACGGCGAAAGCCGCGACAACCGAGGCGAAGCCTCGGGATGTCGGCATGGCGCCTTTACGCCTTTAGATTCATCTTTAGATTCAATGGAGGAAAAATCATGGAAGAAAACATGAAGCAAAACATGGATCCTTTCACACCGGGAGGGGAGGAAGGGACAACCCTCCCAGTTGTGGAAGGGACAACCCTAAAGGTTGAGGAAGGAGCTTCCTTGAAGATTGTGGAAGGATCAAAAAAAGGGACTGGCAAGGAGACCCAAGAGACTCAAAAGCTGAAAGAAAACTTTCACTTCTTTGGCCCGTCCACCGCTGCATATGCATTATTTTATGCGTTTTGCATGTACAAGAACTCCTCGGGGATCACCTTCCCTTTTTTCTTGGCAAGCAGCCTCTTGTATTTTGGCTTCTCTATGAAAAAACTCGGGCTTACCTTCAAAAAAGGCAGCATCTTTTATATGATCAGCGTGATGCTGCTTGCCGTTTCCACCTTTTGCACCGCCGATGAAAAGCTGATCTTTTTGAATCAATTGGGGATTATTCTACTAATGTTTAGTTTTCTGCTATCCCAGTTTTTTCATACGGAGCAGTGGGGCCTTGGCAAATATCTGGGCTCCATTCTGGAGACCTTCTTTGCATCCTTTAGCGAGATGAACCGCCCCATAGGGGATGGCGTTCAGTATGTAAAGAGTCATCAGGGGGAAGAAAAGAGGAAGATTTATTATGTACTTCTGGGGCTGGTGATCACTATTCCATTGCTTTTGATCGTGGCGGCCCTGCTGGGCAGTGCGGACGCAGTGTTCCGTCAGGTGACGGATACCATCTGGAGGACGATCAATCTGTCAAATGTCTTCGGTGTAGTGCTACGGATTGTGCTCTGGTACTTTGGAGTATATATGCTCCTTGCGAACCTTTGTAACCATACTCTGAAAGAGGAGGTAAAGGATCATCGCAGCGGGGACCCCCTTGTGGCGATCACGATCACCGCAATGCTCTCTCTCCTATATCTCTTTTTCAGTTGGATCCAGATTGTCTATCTCTTTTTGGGAAAGCTGCAGCTTCCGGAGGGCTATACCTACGCCACCTATGCCCGGGAAGGCTTCTTTCAACTGCTGGCGGTTTCCGTGCTGAACTTGATCATTGTGCTGGTTTGTATGGCATTTTTTCGGGAAAGCAGGGTGCTAAAGGGGATATTGACAGTAATGTCCCTGTGTACCTTTGTAATGATTGCCTCCAGCGGGCTGAGAATGATCCTTTATATCCAGACCTACAATCTTACCTTTCTGCGGATTTTTGTACTCTGGTCTCTGTGCGTACTGACATT
>CACXDS010000063.1 GCA_902766425.1 uncultured Lachnospiraceae bacterium | reverse complement strand
GCTATCACGGAGGAAGTGACCGCTCATGCGGCGGAAACCCATGAGGCCAGCATTTACAACCGTGATATAGTGGGCAAGATCAATTCCCTGGTGGAACAATTAAACGAAAATGCCCAGGAATTAAAAGCGAAGAATTGACAAATCAATCAGGTCAGGCGAGGATCTCCTTCACTGCTTTGCAGATTGCTTCATCCTTGCAGTTGGGATAGAAATATTCTGCAAAATGTTCGCCGGAGAGCGCGCCCTTTACCAGCTCGCGGTCAAGCTCCTTTAGGATGCTTACAAGATCCCGGTGAGTGATTTCCTTTACACCGTCCAGGATCTTTTTGTTGCGCTGCTCCGGGACAACGCGCTCCTTGGGATAGCCGCCGCCTCCGGGAGCGCAGAAGAGCTTTTCAAAAATATAGGAGAGATTTAATTCACCGCCCCAGCCAAAGTTCTCCGCAAAGGGTAGAGCGATGCAGTTGCCATCGTTCACCTGGGAGAAGAGATAGGCGTCCAGAGGGGACTCGATATGTCCGCAGAGCACCTTGGGGAAGGCATTGCAGGCCAGCATAGCCCCTTCACCGGTGCCGCAGCCGGTGATGACAAAATCCGCCGCACCGGAATTCAAAAGGACTGCGGCGAGTATGCCGTTCTGAACATAGGTGAGCTGGTGCTCATCCTCTGCGGAATACATGCCGTAATTAAAGACCTCATGTCCCATGGGCTCCACCACGGACTTTAAGGTAGCGCAGATCATTTCGTTTTTTGCAGCCTGGCTGTTTTCGTTGATCAAAGCGATTTTCATCTTATTTCCTCTTCCTTTCTACAATAGCTCTGTCATGGCGCAGTCGTCCATGTCATCGAAGTCCTGATTCTCACCCACCATACCCCAGATAAAGGTGTAGGCCTGGGTGCCGCAGCCGGAGTGAATGGACCAGCTGGGGGAGATGACTGCCTGCTCGTTTCGCATGATAATGTGGCGGGTCTGCGTGGGCTCGCCCATAAAATGCATGACCAGAGCATCCTCCGGCATATCAAAATACAGATAAACCTCCATTCTTCTGTCGTGGGTGTGGCAGGGCATGGTATTCCAGACACTGCCGGGCTCCAGCCTGGTCATTCCCATTTCCAGCTGGCAGCTCTCCACCTGGCCGGGGAGAATATATTTGCAGATCGTCCGATGATTGGCACCTTCGAGAGAGCCGATTTCCTTCTTGTTACAATCCTTTACGATCACCACGCCTTCCTCGGGAGTGCCCTCGGGTTTGATGAGGACAGTGGGGCAGGTGCGGTGGGCGGGTGCACTATTCAGGTAGAATTTAGCAGGAGAGGAGGCATCTGCGCTGGCAAAGGAGATGTCCCTGGAGCCCATGCCGATGTACATCCCTTCCTTGTGCCCCACCTGATAAACCTTGCCGTCAATGGTGATGATACCCGCACCGCCGATATTGATGACGCCAAGCTCCCGGCGCTCGCAGAAATACTGTGCCCGAAGCTCGTCTCCGGCAGTCAGCACAAGAGTCTCCTTGACCGGGACTGCGGATCCGGTGATGATCCTGTCAATGTGACTATATACCAGCTTGATCACATCGGGCTGGAAGAGATCGTCGATAAGAAATTCCTCACGAAGTCTCTCAGTGGTATAGTATTTTACATCCTTGGGGGATGAAGCAGTTCTTAATTCCATGATGGTTTCCTTTCTTTTCAGTATTGTTTCAAGATTCCTTTTCTTTTTATGCTAGTCCATTTACGAATTGATTTCAACGCATTTTCGATCGGATTTTTGTCGGTTTTGTGTTTTGATACCGTCATTCGAAGGGGTGCGCTCTCCGTTGGAGAGATGCTTCGGATCAGATGGTCTCAAGATCAAATCCGAAATACTTCACCGCATTGTTGTAGCTGATCCCCTTAACGATTTCGCCCAGGATCTCATAATCCTCGGGGAATTCGCCGTTCTCCACCCAGGTGCCCAGAAGATTGCAGAGGATTCTTCTGAAATAATCGTGGCGGGTGTAGGAGAGGAAGCTTCTGGAGTCGGTCAGCATTCCCACAAACCCGGAAAGGTTTCCGAGATTAGCCAGGGAGATCATCTGATCCTGCATACCGGTCTTGTGATCATTGAACCACCATGCGCTTCCCTGCTGAATCTTGGCAACGGCCGTGCTGTCCTGGAAGCAGCCCAGGATGGTGCCGATGGTCTGGTTGTCATTGGGATTCAGGCTGTAAAGAATGGTCTTGGGCAGTTCATTGGTCTTATTCAGCTCATTCAGGAAATCCGTGATCTCAGCGGCGGGAGCATAGTTGTTGATACAATCATAGCCGGTATCGGGACCAAGCTGATCATAGCGCAGCGTGTTATTATCGCGCTTGCAGCCGTAGTGAAGCTGCATTACCCAGTTTCTCTTGGCGTATTCCTTGCCCACGAACAGCATGAAGGCGGTCTTAAACTTTACCTCCTCCAGTCTGGTAACGGTCTGACCGCTCTTTCTCTTGGCAAAGATGGCTTCAATCTCGTCAGCAGGAGCGGGAGTGTAATAGACATATTCGATGCCGTGGTCGGAAACGCAGCAGCCCCTCTCATCAAAGAAGTCCATGCGGACGGTGAGGGCCTTGCAAAGGGAAGCAAAGCTGTCGATCACAACGCCGGAAACCTCCTGCAGCTTATTTATATAATCCAGATAGGTGGGCTTTTCCAGATTCATGGCCTTATCCGGTCTCCATGCGGGGAGCACCTGCACTTCAAAGGTATCATCCTCTGCGATCTGCTTATGGCAGGCCAGGTCATCGATGGGATCGTCGGTGGTGCAGATCAGGGTAACACCGGAGGCGCGGATGATGTTACGAACGCTCATAGAGGGCTCCGCCAGCTTCTTATTGCAGAGCTCCCAAACCTCTTCGGCAGTGTTTTTATTCAAAACGCCCTGATAGCCGAAGTATTTGCGCAGCTCCAGATGACTCCAGTGGAAGAGAGGATTGCCGATGGCTTTGCCGAGGCATTCGGCCCACTTCAGAAATTTCTCCTTGTCTGAGGCACCGCCTGTGATATAGTACTCATCCACACCGCAGGAGCGCATAAAGCGCCATTTGTAATGATCGCCGCCCAGCCATACCTGAGTGATATTGTCAAATTTGCGATCCTCCCAGATCTCTTTTTGATTAATATGGCAGTGGTAGTCAAGAATGGGTGCGCTAGCCGCATAATCAAAGTACAATTTCTTTGCCACATCATTTGAAAGGATAAAATCCTTGTCCATAAAAGCTTTCATGAAATGCTCCTCCTATTATTTCTTTTCTTTATTATTTCTTTTCTTATAAATTTATCATCATGAATGCTCCGCAAGGGATGCCTCATGTATCTGACTGTTTTGAAGGAATGGCTGACCGGATTACCTTGATCAATTTCAGAACCGATTCACATGCCTTGAGAACGGATCAGGGAGTGGTGGCTCTCTTGATCAGCTTGCCGGAGAAAATGGATTCCGCCGGCATCTCCGCGCCGGAGAGTACCCCCAACAGAGTCTGCACCAGCTGATGGGTCTGATATTCCAGACGATTATCCACACTGGTGAGCTCCGGCATGCAGCAGGCAGTCAGCATGGAATTGTTGTAGCCGATGATGGCAAGATCCTCCGGGATGGTCAGTTCATTGTGAAAGGCGTATTTGATCGCACCGATGGCAAGGGCGTCATCGGAAGCTACGACGCCGTGGAAGGTGATCCCATGGTCGGCAATGCCCTGGATGAATGCGGTTATGGAATCTACACGGTCCGTGGGGCCGTCATAATAGTGTACCAGCGGGGCATAATCCGCCAATTTATAGCTCTTCATGGCTGCTTTGTAGCCGCTTAACTTTTTGGTGCCGCTGTAGGAATTGGAATCATACAGATAAAGGATATCGTCAATGCCGGCCCGTATCAGACTGGAGGTTGCCTCAAACATGGAAGAGTAGTCATTGCAGAGAGTGCTATAGACATTATGACAGTTAAAGGAGGCGTTCAAAAGCATGACCGGTACCTGCCTGGCAGCCTCTCTGATATATTCGTTTTCCTCATCGGAATTGGAAACAAAATTAGATCCCACCAGAATCAGACTATCTACCTTTTTGGAGAGGATCAATTGAATGTAGCTCTGTACATCATTCATATCATATCCGGTGCAGCACAGCAGGGACTCGTAACCATTTGCATGCAATTCCTGCTCCAGAAAATAAATGGCCTTTGCCAGAAACAGATCGGAGGAATTGGCGCAGAGGATGCCGACAGTTCGGAGAGAATGAAGTCCCATTCCCCGCGCGTAGGCATTGGGAGTGTAATCATATTTTTCAATCACACTCATTACCTTTTCACGAGTGGAAGCTTTTACATTATCGCTTCCATTTAAAACGCGGGAGACTGTTGCGATGGATACTCCCGCTTTTCTGGAAATGTCATAAATGGTCAAAGCCATGATGTATACCCCTTGTTACATATTTTTGTAAGCAGTTACATAATACAGTGTCATTATAACGCAACGATGGGGGAAAATCAATAAAGAAAACACAAAAAAATATAAATTTTTCTATTGACTTCTTGTAGATTTAGTGCAACAATAGAAAATGTAAACGCTTACAAAAAACTGTTCAAAAAAAGAGCAGAACGCTAAGAAAGCGGAAAGGTGAGATTGTTATGGAACAGATAAACAAGAAGATGACGGGGAAGAAGGAACGCCCGGTGAAGGTGATCCAGTTTGGAGAGGGTAATTTCCTCAGAGCTTTTGTGGATTACATGATCGACATCGCAAATGAGAACGGAAAATTCGATGGGGATATTGTGATCGTTAAGCCGATTGAATTCGGAAATCTGGATCGGTTCCACAAGCAAGAGTGCCAGTATACTGTGCAGCTGCGCGGTATCGTGGACGGAGAGCCCAAGAGGATCAACCGCGTGGTCACCAGCGTTACGGATGCAGTGGACGCATATACAGAATATGAAAAGTATGCCGGACTTGCCAAACTGGATACGCTTCGGTTTGTAGTATCCAATACGACAGAGGCGGGAATTGTCTATGATGAGACGGATCGGTTTGAATTGAACCCTCCCAAGAGTTATCCGGGCAAGCTCTGCAAATTCTTGTTTGAAAGATATCAGGCCTTTGATGGAGCCGTGGATAAGGGGCTCGTGATGCTTCCGGTGGAGCTGATCGATGACAACGGTATTCATTTAAAGGAATGCGTATTGAAGCAGGCACAGAACTGGAAGCTGGAGGAAGGCTTTGCAAAATGGGTGGAGGAGGCCTGCGTATTCACCTCCACGCTGGTTGACAGAATTGTGACAGGTTACCCCAGAGATGAGGCTGCGGAGCTTTGCAAGGAGTTTGGCTACCAGGATGACCTGATCGTAACCGGCGAACCCTTTGCCCTTTGGGTGATCGAGAGCGCAAAGGATATCAGCGGCGAGCTTCCGCTGCCTGAGGCAGGTCTCCCCGTGATCTACACGGATAATCAGAAGCCTTATAAGCAGAGAAAGGTTCGTATTTTGAACGGTGCGCATACCTCCTTTGTATTGGCAGCTTACCTTTGTGGCAAAGACATTGTGTTGGAAGCCATGCAGGACGAAATGATCCTGAATTATATCAAGAAGACGGTGTTTGAGGAAGTGATCCCCACACTGACCCTTCCCAAGAAGGATCTGGAGGACTTTGCGAATGCGGTTCTCACCAGATTTAATAATCCCTATGTCAAGCACGCGCTGCTTTCCATTTCGCTGAATTCCGTATCTAAATGGCGGGCAAGATGCATGCCAAGCTTTCTGGGATATCTGGAAAAGGAGGGCAAGGTGCCTGCTCATCTGACCTTCTCTCTGGCTGCATTGATGGCCTTCTATACCGGCAGTGAGATCCGGGAGAAGGCGCTCATCGGTCACAGGGATGGGCAGGAGTATCAGATCCTGGATGATATGGCAGTGCTTGAATTCTTTGCGGCCAACAGCGGCAAGGATGCAGCGTCCTATGCAAAGGCTGTTCTTTCCAACGAAGCCTTCTGGGGGCAGGATCTCAGCGCTCTGCCCGGTGTGTTGGATACAGTGACAGCTGACCTGGAGAAGATCCGTAATGCCGGCATGAGAGAGGCAGTCAAGGAACTGGGTTAACAAAAGAAAGGAAATTTTCATCGCGTAAAAGGGCTTTGACCTAAGAGGCCCGGTTTGGGAGGCGTGACGATGAAGGAGTTTATAAAGATCAATCCCACGGACAATGTGGTGGTTGCCTTAAAGACGCTCGCTCCGGGGACGGAAGTGGATACCGGGGACGGGATTGTGAAGGCGACGCAGGAGATCCCGGCAGGACATAAAATGGCACTGCGGGATATTGCCGCCGGGGAGGAAGTGATCAAATACGGTTTTCGGATCGGCAATGCCAAGGAAGATGTGAAGGCTGGTGAATGGATCCATACACATAATTTAAAGACGGCTTTGAACGACCTGCTGGAATATGAGTATCATCCCGTAGGC
>CACXDS010000062.1 GCA_902766425.1 uncultured Lachnospiraceae bacterium | reverse complement strand
TCCCCAGGTGGTTATACGAAATATTGTGCCAAAGGATGAACCGGCCATGTCTGTTTCCTCCTGATCAACTCCAATTTTCTGCTTTTTTCATTGTAAATTTATTAGATTGGTAAATCTATTAGATTATATCGAAAGTTCCTTATATTTTCAAGTGGATATGCGGTTGGCGTTTGTGGTAAATTGTTTTATTTTGGTTGAAAACAGTGAAAATTGATGCTATAATTTGGGGAGCAGGTCATGGATTTGCGTTTTTCGTTTTTGATGATTGTGGATGGTAATAAGATCTGCAATTTGCGGTCTGTTATTTCACTCCGGAGGTAAGAATGATGGCGATATTTTTTATCCTGTTAGAGGCTGCGATTATTGTGTTTTTGGTTGTTTATCTTGTCTTGAACAAGAGCAAGATGAATACTTTTGTCAGGCAGGCGGAGCTGATCAAAAGGAGGCGCTTGGACTTGGATGACATTGAGATTGAGGATCGCAAAAGCGCCGAGGCCACGCTGGCAGATGCTATTAACGCCATTAAAAATAATATGCAGACCTTCCTGGAAGCCACGAAGGGGAATGTGGTAGTGCTTTCCGATGCCATTGCAACCTTGTCCGATGGAGCAAGACTGAATCAGGACGGTAGCTCACGCATTTCTGAGAGTCTTAATGTGGTGGTGGAGAAGGTGGATGAGCAGTTGTCCGTTGTAAAGTCCTGTCTTGATCTGATCGAGGAGAATTCGGTCAGATTATCCGAGATCGATGGTTCTGCGAAGGAGATTGGCCGGCTTTTGGGGGATACGGTGGAAAGCTGTCGGACCGGTCTGGCCGGGATGGACAATTATGAAAAAAACATGACTACTGCGGCTGAGGATCTGGCCAGAAGTGAAAAGATCCTGGAAGCCTTCAGTGAGAAGATCGGTGAGATTAACGAGATCGGTGCGTTTATCACCAGCATCAGTTCATCCTTGAAAATGCTGGCATTAAATGCTTCCATCGAGGCGGCGAGAGTGGGAGCCGCAGGTAGTGGCTTTGCGGTCGTGGCGAAGGAGATGGAGGTCATGAGCGAAAAGACCCAGGAAGGCATTGACACCATCAATGATATTCTGGAGAGTGTGGTCGAGAGCAGCCAACAGGTGAATGATTGCATTCATGACTCTGTAGAGGTCTTTGCAAAGAGCAGACATGAATTTGATTCTGTCAGCGGATCCTTCCGCACGATCAATCAGCAGTCCGGGAATATCAATGAAAAAATGAAGCAGATTTCCACGAAGATTGATGGTATTTCCGGTAAGTTCACCGCAACCATGGACCGGGCAGAGCAGGCTTATTCCGCTTCGGAGGAGATCACTGCAGTAACACAGGAGATTTCCGGAATTTCGGAAGAAACCTCCGCATCCTCTCAGAAAATCATTGACAATGTCGAAGCGCTGGATAATATGCTGGATGGGCTGAAAACTCTGCTGAAGCAGTTTACGACTTCCGTTGAACCGGTGAAGAATTCTGAGAGGCAGGTAAAGATTGGCATTTTCTGCATTGTGGATAATGATTTCTGGCGGGCAGTCAGAAGAGGAACAATCTATGCCAAGAATGAATTGGAGGCTCTGGGAGCTGTGGTGCAATATGTTCCGTTTTATGCTTGGGGAACTGTTTATGAAGAAATGAATGCCAAGATGGATGAGATGATGGCTGAGGATTATGACGGATACATTATTCCCGGCTTTATGATCAACAATGTGGCAGAAAAGATTAAGCGTGTCATTGAGCTGGGAAAGATGGTTTACAGCTTCAATTGCGATACAAAGGAGGCTGAGCTTCGGACGGCAGTATTCCAGCCGGATGTGGCCGAGGCTGCTGTCATGGCGGCTAAGGCTATGAAAAAGGCTTTGAATGATAAGGGGAGCATTGTAGTGTTAGAGGGCGGCCGAACCGTTCCGGTAAATGGAATTCGAAGTGATAATTTCCAAAAGTATTTTGCTGATTCCAAGGGCGCTAAGGTCACGGATGTGTTACATGTGGAGTATTCCGAGGAGGAAACCTATGATCAGGTGATGGAGTACTTGAAGACACATAAGGATGTGGATGGCATGTATCTGACCACCGGGACTCCCATTGCGGTGGCCAGAGCTATCGAGGACTCGAAGAGGAGAATCAAGCTGGTGGTATTTGATCATTCCCAGGAGATTTTCCGATATATCAAGAAGGGGATCATTGTGGCGGCTATTGGTCAGGATCCCTTTGGGCAGGGACATGATCCTGCAGTCTGGATGTATAACTGCGCTGTGACAGGGCAGGCCCTGCCGAGTACAAATATGAAGTGCAGATCGAATATTGTGGATAGAAATAATGTGGATAGTCTGGTGGAATCCTAAAGGAGCTGGAGGAGGAATGGCGAATTACAAAATCCTTGCCACGGAGGGCAGGGCAAAGCGGGCAGAATTTGAGACAGTACATGGAGTCATTCAGACGCCGGTTTTTATGAATGTAGGAACGGTTGCAGCCATTAAGGGAGCGGTTTCCACGGAGGATCTGGAGCGGATCGGAACGCGGGTGCAGCTGTCCAACACTTATCATTTGCATGTGAGGCCGGGGGATCAGATCATAAAGCAGCTGGGAGGTCTCCATCGTTTTATGAGCTGGAATAAGCCGATCCTGACGGATTCCGGTGGATTTCAGGTATTCTCCTTGGCAGGACTTCGCAAGATTAAGGAGGAAGGGGTAACCTTTCAGTGCCATATAGACGGTCACCGGATCTTTATGGGTCCGGAGGAGAGTATGCAGATTCAGTCAAATCTGGGTTCCACTATTGCCATGGCCTTTGACGAATGCCCTTCCAGTAAGGCGGAAAGGTCCTATGTGCAGGCATCTGTGGAGCGCACCACCAGATGGCTGGAACGCTGCAAGCGGGAGATGAAGAGATTAAATGCGCTGGAGGATACCATTAATCCAAAGCAATTGCTCTTTGGGATCAATCAGGGTGCGATTTTCGATGATATCCGTATCGAACATGCAAAGAGGATCGCAGAGATGGAGCTGGACGGGTATGCCATAGGCGGACTTGCCGTGGGAGAGAGCCACGAGGAGATGTATCATGTGTTGGATGAGGTGGTACCGCATCTTCCCAAGGATAAACCCACCTATTTAATGGGGGTGGGCACTCCGGCTAATATCTTGGAGGCTGTAGAACGCGGTGTGGATTTCTTTGACTGTGTATATCCATCCCGGAACGGACGGCACGGGCATCTCTATACGAACCATGGCAAGATCAATCTCTTCAATGCAAAGTACGAGCTGGACGGCAGACCCATTGAGGAGGGGTGTCAGTGTCCCACCTGTCAGAGGTTCAGCAGGGCTTATATCAGACATCTGCTAAAGGCTAAGGAAATGCTGGGGATGCGGCTCTGTGTCACTCATAATCTATATTTTTATAATAAGATGATGGAGGAAATCCGCAACAGCCTGGATGAGGGGCGTTTTGCGGCATATAAGAGACAAAAACTGGAGAATCTGAGGACGCCCCTTGACTAAAGACAGAAATTTGTGTATGATTACATTTGTTCGCAATTTGGGCTAAAGCTCAGTTTTTAAGACTGAATCATGTGGAGGAATGAAAATGGCTTTGTTATTGACGGAGGGAACTGGTGAGGTTTCTGCCGCAGGCTGGGGAAGTCTCGGCGGTATGCTTTTTGTTTATGTGTTTTTTATCGCACTGCTCTGGTTTTTTATCTTTCGCCCGCAGGGGAAGGAGAGAAAGAGAGTGGCTGCCATGCTGGCTAATCTGGAGCTGGGGGATTGCGTTCTGACCACCTCCGGCTTCTATGGGATCATTATTGACATCTCCGATGACACGGTGATTGTTGAATTCGGAAACAATAAGAATTGCCGGATTCCCATGGATAAGTCAGCCATCAGTAAGGTGGAGAAGCCCGGAGAGTAATCATCATATTGTGAAAACGGGGGATTGGTGACAATCCTCCATTTTTTTGTTGAAAAAAATTGAAAAATCATATATAGTAGTATCTGTTATACTAGGATGATCAGGAGGCGGAGAGGATGGAAGAGACTAAGATTTTTCATATTACTTGTATTCCCGGGGATGGCATTGGCCCCGAAATTGTGACTCAGGCTAAGAAGGTGTTGGACCGGGTGGCAAAGAAATATGGCTATGTGATGGAATATACGGACATTTTAATGGGTGGCGCATCCATTGACGCCTGCGGCGTACCCCTGACGGATGAGGCGATTGCCACGGCCAAGGCTGCAGATGCGGTGCTGATGGGCTCCATCGGAGGCAATACCAGCACCTCACCCTGGTATAAGCTTCCCCCCAATCTTCGTCCGGAGGCAGGACTTTTGAAGATCCGTAAGGCTTTGAATCTTTTTGCAAATCTCAGACCGGCTTATCTTTATAAGGAGCTGGCAGGGGCCTGCCCATTAAAGGAGGAGATCAGCGCAAAGGGCTTTGACATGCTGATCATGCGGGAGCTCACCGGCGGTCTGTATTTTGGGGAGAGAAAGACCATTGAAGAAAATGGCGTCAAGAAGGCCATCGATACGCTGACCTATGATGAGAATGAAATCCGGCGTATTGCCATTAAGGGCTTTGAAATCGCCATGAAGAGAAGGAAGAAGGTCACCAGTGTGGATAAGGCCAATGTGCTGGATTCCTCCAGACTTTGGAGAAAGGTAGTGGAGGAGGTTGCGGCAGATTACCCTGAGGTAACTCTGGAGCATATGCTGGTGGACAATTGTGCCATGCAGCTGGTAAAGGATCCTGCACAGTTTGATGTGATCCTGACGGAGAATATGTTTGGAGATATCCTTTCGGATGAGGCCAGCATGGTGACCGGTTCCATCGGAATGCTCTCCAGCGCAAGCCTGAATGATACCAAGTTTGGCTTATACGAGCCCAGTCATGGCTCCGCACCGGATATTGCGGGTCAGGATATTGCAAACCCCATCGCAACGGTCCTGAGCGCTGCTATGATGCTCCGCTACAGTCTGGATCTGGATGAGGCGGCGAATGACATTGAGGCAGCTGTACAAAAGGTCTTGCAGGAGGGGTATCGCACAGGCGATATCATGTCCGAGGGCTGTACAAAGGTTGGCTGTACCAGGATGGG
>CACXDS010000061.1 GCA_902766425.1 uncultured Lachnospiraceae bacterium | reverse complement strand
GGAGGATGAGGCATATTACCAATGCGACGCAGCCACCGTTCGGGAGATAGAAGCGTGGCTGGAAGCCATGTTTGAAAAGGCAGGCCTGGAGAACTTTGATCAGGGGCATACGGATGGCGCCGTGCGCTATGCAGCCCAGCTTTTTGGCCTGGAGGGGGAAGCGGAAAAAACGGCAAATGACAGGGAGTATGCTATTCCTGCGGACAAGGTAAGCGAGAGATTGGAGGAGAACTTTGTATTGCCGAAGGGGTATTTGGGGAGAGTGCCCGAGCAAAAGTCCACTAATGTTACGGAAGCTTATGTTTTGCGTCAAGGGGAGAAGCTGATCTTTGATCTGGAGGATCACGAACCGCCGAAATTCCAGATTGTGTGGGAAGAGATGGTTGGCGAAATGTTCCGTGTGTGCGGAGGAGTCGGAAAGGAAGGACCGGACGGCTCAGTCATATGGGAGCGTGAATTACAGGCCATTCTATCGAAGGAGGGTTACAATTGGAAAATTTATCAGTTTAGGCTTAGCAGTACCATTGCAAAGGATGGAGTTCCAATTAAACTGGTGAAGTACAATGAGAATATGTGGGAGAAGGACGCGGAGGAAGGGAGCAATGCGGGAGCCACTCGGGAAACGGGTGAGGAGGAAGAAGTTCTTCAATTTGTCCGGGGGTTTTTGGGGAATCCCGCGTTGGGAAACTTTGACCAGGAGAATATTTTTAATGCGGCATGGTACGCAGCACAAAAAATGGTACGGGATAACCTGGAGCTGCTAAAGTATCATGACAGTGCGGATTATTATACCATCAGCTTTGATGAGTTTGAAAAATACGCGGAGCAGTTTTTTGTTCTGCCGAAGAATTTCAAGGAGCAGATCCGGGAAATGAATGTGTCCATGAATATGACCGGCGCGAATGGCCTTGGCCTTGCCGGGGATCTGATCGTGTTCCGATTTTTTGAAGGAGCATGGGGCGATGCCGTATGTTTTGACAGCGTGGAAAAGGCGGAGGGAGAATGGCTTGTCTTTGGGCACAGTGCTTTTTATCCCCGCATCGTCGCCCGCGTGACCAAGGATGAGGAGGGGAATATGAGGATGCAGGAGTTTGAAAAGATGGGGGGATACCTGCTAAATTAAACCCAACTAAAATTTTCCAGTTGCATTCATAGACAAATTGCGATATAATTTGTCTATGAAAAAACGGAGGTGATAAAAATGCTTTCATTACAGGAAACGATAAGACCATCAGCCGACCTCAGAAATCATTACAATGAAATTTCAAAACAATGTCGTGAAGGAAAAGAGGCTGTAATTATTACCGTTAACGGAAAGGGTGATACAGTATCGGTCGGATATGAAGAGTATAAGGCTATGAAGGCCAGGATAGAATTGCTGGAGATTCTGGCAGAAGCGGATGAAGACATAAAATATGGCAGGGTTGCGTCCATGAAGGATACTTTTGATGATTTGAGAAGTATGCTTAAGGAGGGGTAGGTTTCATGTATAAAGTCATAAGAACGGACACGGCCGATTCTTCGCTTCGAAGCATCATTCTTTACATTGCACAAAAATTTGGGAGAGATGTAGCCCTCGAAAAATTGGACTATTTGGAAAAAGCAATCATGGCTCTGGAAAGTAACCCGCAGATTGGAGTAGTGCCCAAATACAATATCTTGAGACGCCAGGGTTATTTGGTTTTGATATTGGAAAAGGACCTAATATTCTACAAGGTTGACGATGGCAAGAAACAGGTTACGGTGTATGCAATCGTAGATCAGAGACAAGATTATCTCAATATCATACGAGGATTATGAGGAGTGCGTCTTAAAGCTTAATATTTTTGAAAGATCTCAGATGCAATTTCGAAGGGAGGGGGATGTGAAGTGAGAGGAGCTATTGCCAAGATCTTGAACTACAGGAAGCCAGCTTTTTGGATCATTATGTTTGGCCTGGTCACCTGCCTGGCCGTAACCATTTGTTTTGCAACGAGCCCGGTGCGCAGTGAGGCTAAGGCTGGTGAGGGACAGAAAGGCGAACTCACAAGTGAGGATATGACGCAAAAGGATGGAGAAAATGCGGGCATGGGGCGGCTTTCCGAGGAAGAGGTTCAGCAACTGATGAATGGAAATGGTGCAACTGCTTTTTCGGAGGAGAGATGGTATTTTTATGCTGGAAATGACGCTCCGGGAGAGATGTCAAACGGACGGTATCCCATAAACTTTTTCATAAGGTTTTATCCGGATGGAACGGACTATTGGTATGAAACGGGGATCAGCAGTTTTGTCGGCGAGGGAAACTATTGTATTATCGGAGATGAATTGATCATAGCGGATAAAACCTATGGGACATCTGATTTGATATCCGTTCATCGTTTTAAGATGGATGGGGCGAGGCTGATTTTTCAGGAGAATGGATCCGCCAATTTTCTTTTTGTGAAGCTGAAGGATGGCGAGGAGTTCTTGCAGGAGGAATAGTCATTCCCACTTTTTTACATAAGCAATCACTTCCCCGGGAATTCCCGGGGATTTTTTACTTCCCTTTGAAGAAGAGTTGTGGTATGGTAAAGAAGGTGTCGATATCCCGCTATACGGATGTGAGGGGCGATACAAATTGTACGGGGAGAAGAGAATATGAAGTGTCAAAGCTGCGGAGCCGAGATCGGGCTTTTGGATAAGGTCTGTCCACATTGCGGCAGGGAAAATACGGAATCCTCCGGTCATCAGGCCAAGATGAAGTATTACAAAAAGCAGAGTGAAAAGACCAAGGGTAAGGTGAAGGAAAGTATATCGGAAAATGTGCCCCTTGTGGTCAGCGCAATCATTCTGGTATTACTTGTGATCGGTCTCTGGGTCGCCATCGATGTGGCGGAGAACGCAAGCCTGTATTCCCACAGGGCAAAGCGCAGGGAGGCCCTGAAGAAATACGAAGAGTATAAGGGGGAGCTGCAGCGCTATCTGGACGAGGAGGATTATGCCGGATTTGTGGCATATAAGGAGCTGCATGTGATCCCGGAATACGAGGAAGAATATAAAGAATTTGAGAATGTATGGAACCTTGCGCATGCATATAACAGGGCGATGAATTCCATAGAACAGGGGAAACTGTTCGGCCCGGACGCCAGACGCTATGGGACGGACGCCGCCATCTCTGACTGCAGATCGGGCATCGATTCATTTTATTATGAATACGAAGAGATGGAGGATGAGCTTATGAATGACAAGTATAGGGATCAGATGCTTGACATGAGGAACAAGGTGGAGGTGGCGATTAGGATCTATCTTGGGCTTGAAGGGGAAGCTTTGAGGAACTATCTGGATTCTTCCATGAATCAAAAGGAGGCTTATCTGGAGGGGGTGATGATCAATGAGTAAGAAGGCGATCACCTGGGTCATTGTCGGGATCGATGTGCTGCTGGCATTCTTTTTCTTTCACAAGCTGATCGAGGCCTCCGAGGAGCTGGTCCGGGCCTATTATGACAGGGGGGAGCTGAGGGCTTCCTCCATATTATCCTATTTGGACTCGGAGAATTACGGTATTGCCGCTGTTTTGGCCAGACCGGGGCGTGTGGGAAACGAAGCAAACGAAGAGGACGAGGATCTATATCTGCTGGGGGAGTATGCTGATCTGCTGTATTGGGAAAAGCTTTATGCGGCGGACGGAAAAGAAGAGGCGGCTAAAAGGTGCAGCGACAGACGGGCAGAGATCCGAAAACTGATAGCGGAGTATGGGGCTGTACTGGATAAGATGGACCAAAGCATCGAGAAGGCAGTGGTCAAGGAGTAGGCATATGAAAAAAATGGTGAATTGCGCTTCCTGCGGGGCAGAGTTTCAAGCAGGATTGGTAAGATGTCCCTATTGTGGCACGGCTTATGAGCCGGCAGCGGAAGAGGAATATATGGGGAAGCTGGAGGGTGTCAGGACGGAGCTGGAGAGCCATAAGGACGATGCGGCTAAGAGCACCGGGAAGGCGCTTTTGAAGGCAGTGGTTCTTTTTCTTCTTGTCGTAGCGGTGATCCTTGCTCTTGCCATCGGTATCTTTATTCTACCTGAAAAGAGAAGCAGGGCGAGGCAGCAGGAAAGAAAGGCGGAATTTCTGCAAAAAAACACAGTGACCACTGAATATGAGTGAGGATAACAAAACATGAAATGTACGAATTGCGGCAAAAGGATCGGGATAGAGGACAAGGTATGTCCCTATTGCAAGGCGGAGAATCCTCTGGCAGGGCAGCATGAGGAAAACATCAAAAGGTATGATAAGAGATTTCAAAAGACAAAGGGTGAGGTCCTGGATTCCGCTAAAAAACTGGAAGGGCTGGGAGTGCGGGCCATTATCCTGGTTGTTTTAGTCATCGGTATTCTATTTCTGGTGATCGCGGCATCTTTAAATTATGCCGACCCGGATCCGGAGAAGGAAAAGGAAGCGGATGCAATCCGGCACAGCAAGGAATATGCCGAGATCATGGATGATTATCTGGAAGCGGGGGACTATGTGGATTTTGCTGCCTTTGTCTATAGTCACAAGATCAGCTTTTGGGATCCGCCCTATGATAGATTTGTCAGCGTGAAGTATTGTGCGTCCTATTATTATGAGTGCATCCGCCACATGGAATCGGTGATCCTGCACTCTACGGATCCGGATTATTTTGACAGAATGGATCTGGATATCTCGCATTTCTGCGGTTATCTGCAGGAATTTCAGCAGACCTATGAGGTGCAGAGAGTGAGAGAGAAGAATAGTACCTATCAGGCGTATATCGAGGATATGGAGCAGGAGCTTCGGGCTCTTGTGCGTACCTATCTGGGGATGAATGACAGTGAAGTGGATGAATTTATAAAGCTGTCCGAGGCAAAGATGGCAGTCCGTATGGAGGAGGTGCTTCATTATGAATAAGCCGATCAAGCTTACGCTCAATATTCTCATCGCCGTGGCTGCTGTGGGACTTTTTCTGTCTCTGATCGTTTTCTTTTCTTCCGTTCAATACGCAGGCAGGGAGGTCGAGGACCCCGTTAAGACGGAGATGGGGGTGTTTGAAT
This sequence comes from uncultured Lachnospiraceae bacterium, assembly GCA_902766425.1. Lineage (GTDB taxonomy): Bacteria > Bacillota > Clostridia > Lachnospirales > Lachnospiraceae > Acetatifactor. The sequence continues at coordinate 14,775 of CACXDS010000061.1, read as the reverse complement.
ATAAACTAAAGCATAAGGCGTTTGGAGAGATCACATCCTCCTATTTCACGGATCGTATGTACTCCATGGAGGCAGAGGAGGGACTGGAGAAGACCTATCTGATGGGGGATTATGCCAATACTGCCTTTCTCGCGCTGATGTATGCGGAGAAAGGGGATGAGGCTAAAGCGCAGGCCTGCAGGGATAAGCTGGAGGTTCTGAGAGGGCAGCTGGAGGAATATGCCGATTCGGTGGAGGAGATTGACAGAGTATTGAGTCAATACAGTACCCAATAGTTCCGGGTGATGAGATACAGAGTTGAACATAATGCAGTTCATAGCCAAAGATAATCAATTACTGCTTTTGATTACAAGGAGAGAAAGAGCATGGCGCAGAATGGAAAAAAGATTAAATTAACGGTTGTCAGTACTTATCACTATTTTAGATTAGTCGCCCGCTCCGTGACCTTTTTGATCCTGCTGACCTATTATGTGATCTATCGAGTGCAGGGCGGGAGAGACATTGAAGAGATCGCAGAGAGTCATCCCATGATGCTGGCGTTTATCTGGGCGGTCTTTTTAGTGGAGATGTTTCTGAGATTTTTTCCTTCCCGTTTTGAGAGTCCGGGCTGTCAGAAGCAGTTTGCAAAGAATTATATTAAGACGGGCAGGACGGATATTGTGATCCAGGATAATAACGCAGTGATGTTGGCAGCGCTGATCTGGATCGCCTTCAATGGGCTATTCGGAGCGTTACACATGAAGGGGATATTGGATGACGGGATCATGATCCTTCTCTGTTCCTTTTATTCGGTGTGCGATATGATCTGCATTCTGTTCTTCTGTCCTTTTCAGTCATGGCTACTGAAGAATAAATGCTGCTGCACCTGCAGGATTTATAATTGGGATTACGCTATGATGTTTACGCCGCTTTTTTTTGTCCAGAAGCCCTATACCCTGAGCTTACTGGTCATTTCCATGGCGCTATTGGCCAGGTGGGAGATTACTTTCTTTAAGCACCCGGAGAGATTCTCCGAGACTACGAATGGTTATCTGCATTGCCAAAATTGTACGGAAAAGCTTTGTACGCATAAAAAACAGCTGAAAAGCTTATGGAAAAAGATTGCGGAATACACTCAGGAGAGAATTCGGAGACTGAAATGAAAGATTTGGAATTGTTTTTGACATTTTTTTTGAAAAATAAAGGAATTTGATCATTTGTGCGTAATATTCCATACATAAGAGGAAAGGATGGTATGGGCATGGGCGAATATACAAAAGCGGAAATTGACCAGAAGATCAGAGAACTGGTCAAGATCGCCAAAAAGAAAAAGAATGTGCTGGATTATGAAGAGGTAATGTCTATTTTTGCTGATGCACCTTTGACTTCACAGCAGATAGAATATGTGCAGGACAGCCTGGAGGAGTACGATGTGGATGTACTCTGGCTTTCACCTAAGGAGAATGAGCCTGATGAGATACTGGCTGAGATAGAGGACGAGGAAGGGGAGGCAGATCTGGAAAATGAGGATCTTACCGTTCCGGAAGGAACCGGAGCCGAGGATCCGGTCCGCGCCTATCTCAAGGAGATCGGCAGAGTCCCCCTTTTGAATGCCGAGGAGGAGATGGAGCTTGCAAAGCAGGCGGATCAGGGGGACGAGGAAGCGAAGAAGAAGCTGGCTGAGGCGAACCTTCGTCTGGTAGTATCCATTGCGAAGCGCTATGTGGGCAGAGGCATGCAGTTTCTGGATATTATTCAGGAGGGAAATCTGGGGCTGATCAAGGCCGTGGAAAAATTTGATTACCAGAAGGGGTATAAGTTTTCCACCTACGCCACCTGGTGGGTGCGTCAGGCCATTACCAGAGCGCTGGCGGATCAGGCCAGAACGATCCGTATTCCCGTTCATATGGTGGAGACCATTAATAAGATCGGTCGTGTGAAGAGAGAATTGGTGCAGGAATTGGGGAGGGAACCAACCACTGCGGAGATCTCGGAGCGTGCCGGGATTTCCTCCGATAAGGTGATGGAGATTCTGCAGATCGGGCAGGATCTGGTTTCGCTGGAGTCCCCTGTGGGTGAAGAGGATGACAGTCATCTGGGTGATTTTATCGCAGATGATAAGGCAGCTTCCCCTGAGGAGGCAGCGGAGAAGGAGATGCTCAGGGAGCAGCTCAACATGGCTTTGAGTTATCTGACCGAAAGGGAGGAGAAGGTTTTGAGGCTCCGCTATGGTCTGGATGACGGCAGAGAGAGAACGCTGGAGGAAGTAGGCGCCATCTTTGATGTGACAAGAGAGCGTATCCGTCAGATCGAGTCGAAGGCGCTGCGCAGGATCAGATGCTCCGCCAACGGACGGAAGCTGAAGGACTACGCGGGAGTGTGATGTCAGGCACTGGTGTATCAGCGGCTTACAAGTGTCTGAAGAATCATGCTTGGGAAGTGCACGAAAGGAATTGCCTGGGCATGCCGGAGGCTTATAAGTGTCTGAATGCAGTAAGATGTCCGAGGGGGAAGCTGTGTTGCTCATAGCGAAATGTAGCTGCGAGAGTTAAGAGACGGCGGAGGAATCCGTAGTAAGAGAAGGGAACAATATGGGGAGTGCGGGGAAAAAAGAGGGCAAAAAGCAAAAACAGGAAAAGCTTGGACCGGCATGGCTCGACAATGCTATCTTTTATGAAATATATCCACAGTCCTTTCGGGACAGCAACGGGGATGGGATCGGCGATTTCCACGGGATCATGGAGAAGCTTGATTACATTAAGGAGCTTGGCTGCAATGCCATCTGGATGAATCCCTGCTTTGAATCTCCCTTTGGGGATGCAGGGTATGATGTATCCAATTATTACAAGGCTGCCCCGCGCTATGGCACCAATGAGGATTTGAAAAGACTGTTTGATGAGGTTCACAAGAGGGAGATGCATATTCTTCTGGATCTGGTGCCGGGGCATACCTCCGTGAATCATGAATGGTTTCGGCAGTCCCTGCGTCCTGAGCAGAATGAATACACGGATCGGTATATCTGGACGGATTCCATCTGGAAGGAGCCGGCAGGCTATGGCTCTCTTAGAGGAATTTCCGACCGCAATGGAAGCTGTATGGTGAATTTTTTCTCCCATCAACCGGCACTGAATTACGGTTTTTACAAGCCGGATCCCGAGGAGCCTTGGCAGCAGGCTATGGATGCGCCGGGACCACGCTCCACTCTGCTGGAGATGATGAATGTGATGCGCTTCTGGCTGGGGCTGGGCTGCGATGGTTTTCGGGTGGATATGGCAGGCCAACTGGTCAAGGGAGATGTGGATGGCAAGGGGAATATTGCCCTCTGGCAAGAGGTGAGGGAGTTTTTGGACAGGGAATTCCCGGAGGCGGCCATGGTATCGGAATGGGGCGAGCCGGATAAGAGCCTTCAGGGTGGCTTCCACATGGATTTTCTGTTGCATTTCGGTCCCTCTCACTATAATGATCTTTTCCGCTGTGAGAAGCCTTTTTTCGCAGGGGAGGGAGATGTATCCAAATTTGTGGAAAAGTATCTGGACAGCTATCAAAAGGCCGGAGGAAAGGGCCTTATCTGCATTCCCTCCGGTAATCATGACATGGCGCGTCTTGCAAAATATGTGAAGGGGGATCGGCTAAAGCTGGCATTCGCCTTCCTTTTGACCATGCCCGGTGCTCCTTTTATTTATTACGGGGATGAGATCGGCATGCCCTATGTGGAGAAGCTTTTCTCCGTGGAGGGGGGCTATGACAGGACGGGGGCCCGCTCTCCCATGCTCTGGGATCGTACTCCCAACGCGGGGTTTAGCTCGGCACCCAAGGAGGAGCTTTACATTCCTCAGCCGGAGCTGGCGGATGTGAGCACAGCGGCGGATCAAATGGAGGATCGGGACTCTCTAAGGAGCGAGATTCAAAGACTGATCAGCATCAGGCAGGCGCATAAGGCTCTGCAAAGCCGGGGAGAAATTGAGTTTGTCCATGCCAGGGAGGGAGTATATCCGCTTGCCTATCTTCGCTTCTCCGGGGAGGAGCGATATCTGGTGGTCATCAATCCGTCGGATCGGGAAGAGGCTTTTACCGGAAAATTCCTCCTGGGGGATGCTGTTTATACCTTTGGAGGAAGGGTGAAGCAGCAAAGAGGAAAGGTGCATGTGGATCCCTGTACTGCCGGAATTTACGAGATACAGCCCTGGGTGGTGGTCTGAATGTCGTGAGGCCGTGACTCGGGGGGGATGTAGGATTTGATCCTATCCTTTTTTGAAAATCAGAATATAGCGTTGGAATAAAGACAGGATATATGTCTTCAGGCTGGGGCTTTGTTGGCCGATATATGAATTAGGCGGGGTCTTATCAGGGGATCCGGCCGGGTAACTGTCAATAGTTTTGTTCTTTCACGGAAGAAGGAGGTATGCTACATGGATGTAGGAATGGCTTCAAACAATGCCGGTGCGGTACAGAGTACCTACAGTGCAAACGCTGTGACCAAGACGGAGGAGGTAAAAAAATCCAATGTCTCCGGCAAGACGGTGGGGCAGCCCAAGCTCAGCGATAAGGCAAAAAAGTACTATGACGAGCTGAAGAACAAGTATGGGAAAATGGATTTTGTATTGGTCAGCTCCGACATGAAGGACATGGCGAAGGCCAATGCCGCGAGCTTTGCCAATCCCAACAAAATGGTGGTGCTCATCGACGAGGAAAAGATCGAGAGAATGGCGGAGGATGAGGAATTCCGCAAGAAGTATGAGGGGGTCATTGCCAGTGCCCAGCAGAATATGCCGAAGCTGAAGGAAGCCTTTGGCAATTCGGAGAATGTCAAGGGCTATGGCATGCAGGTACACGACAATGGTACGGCGTCCTTCTTTGCCGTAATGAAAAAGTCCTCTGATCAACAGACTGCCAGGATTCAGGAAAAGCGTGAGGCTAAGAGAGTGGAAAAGAAGGCGGCCGATAAAAAAGCTGCTAAAAAAGCTCAAGAGGAACGGATCCGGGAGAAACGGGCCGAAAAGGCACAGGAGGGCAGGAAAGCAGAAAAAGCCCGGGAAGACGGGAAAACCGAGGAGACGGAAGAATTCCGTGATCTCTTTGGTGAGTACAAAAATAAAGATGTGGAGATCATTTCCGCCTCATCTGTGGAGGAGCTCGTGCGGAAGGTGGAGGATTATCAGTTTACACAGCGGAGCGACAGCGTAATGACCGAGTCGGAGATGATGGTAGGACAGCACATTGACTTTAGGGGCTGATGGACAAAAGAATAACAGTTACAATAGACATAAGGGTTACGCAGGGGCATCGGTGAAGAACTTCACCGATGCCTTTTTCTGAATATGATTTTATGCTTATTTCCTATTTCTGATTGAGAAATTTCATTGAAGTTTGTATAGGAGTATGATAAAATTTTATTAGATTGTGCAAAGTGGAAACTCTAAAGTGGAAACTCTATAGAAAACATAATTGCAAACAGAACGGATTAGAAGAAAAGACAGAAACTCGGCACTTATAGGGATGGATAGTATTCAAAGAGATGGAGACAGGACTTAGAGTATGTAAAAAGTGTCTGATGCGGGAAACTGCAGGGCAGGAAGAGTTGTTCGTCACACTGCAGCGTTATATCGAGGATATCGATCCCGGGCTCAGGACGCCACAGGGAGAGTATGAGAGAAGACTGCAGGTCTGCAAGGAGTGCGAAAGGCTGATCAGCGGCATGTGTCAGGCCTGCGGATGCTATGTGGAGCTTCGGGCGGCAACCGCAGCCCAGATCTGCCCCTATGAGCATTGGTGAGTGATCTTCCCTATGAGCATTGGTGAGTGATCGCCCGGTGAAGCAATATGAAAACACATGGACGGCACCGGGTATATCGGATATTTGGTGGTTGATAGGCAGGTATCGAAAGAAAGCAGGTTGTTGCTGAAGAAGGCGATTGGAGAATTTAGGCAGGCGTAGCGGAGGAAAGCACATGAGCGAGAGAAAAAGGATTTGCCTGATCACAGAGTCACCTGAGCTGATGCATGGAAAGCGTTTGATCAAAGGTGCAGCCCTTCAATGCAGGAAATATGGTTATGATCTGGTCGTAGTATCCTCGATGGTATACCTGCAGCTCTATTTTGAGAAATATGGGATCGGGGAAAAGAAAATTTATGATCTGACTAATTATTCCCTGTTTGACGGTGTGATACTGGATACCCTACGGATGCAGGGAAACAGTCCGGAGACCATGGAGAAGATCCGTGGTCGCTTAGCAGGATTTGATCCCGGAGCAGTGATCTGCATTGGTGGCGAGGGCTATGCAGATTATAAGACACTGGATAGTCAGAATGATGAGCTGCTTCGCGAGATGTGCAGACACATGGTGGAACTGCATGGCAAGCGAAAAATATGTATTTTGACCGGACCGCAGGGAACAATAGAGGCGGAATCTAGACTGAAGGTATTCTTGGATGAACTCAGTAAATATGGCATTCGCGTTCCGAAGGAGTGGATCATATATGGGGATTTCTGGTATACCGGCGGGGAAGCGTTGGCAGATAGCATTGCAGACGGAACGATTCCCATGCCGGAAGCTGTGGTATGTGCCAGTGACCATATGGCTTTGGGGCTGATCGAAAGGCTTGCGGAGAGAGGAATCCGTGTACCGGAAGATCTTACAGTGATAGGATTTGAGGCAACCACGGTAGCTGCGATCAACAATACCCCAGTGACTTCCGCAGAGTCAAATTTTGCAAAGACGGCGGCGGATGCAGTGGATCTGATCCGAAGGGTGATAGAGCCCGGTGCAGAGCTCCTTCCGTACAAGCCGGACTTTCAGCATATGTTAAACATTGGGAGAAGCTGCGGCTGCACACCGAATTTTAAGCAGTATGTCAGAAATCTGAGGGACAGCTTGTACCAGGTGGATCGAAATTATGTGGCAGATTATGCGAAAAACAGGATCGATATCGGTCTGCTGATGGAAAACTATGTGATGGAACAATTTGCATCAGCGCAGGATGCGGCGCAGTGTTTTCGGAAGATATATGACAATCTGTATCTGCTTATGCCCTTCAGGGATTTTTATCTGTGTCTGCGCGAGGATTGGCTTGAAAAACCTATGATGTACGAGGATTCCTTTCCGGAAAGGATGAAGCTTGCTTTGGCAGGTACCTCGTCCGGTGGGATGAGCTTCTTTCTGCCGGAACAGGCAGTGACTTTTGAAACGGATAAGATGATTCCGCGAATGCACGATCCGGAGGTGGAGCCCAGTTTATACTATTTTGCAGCGATTCATTTCGAGGACAATACCTTTGGTTATGCGGTCCTGAGAAAAAATCTGGGGGATCAGGAGCATTTCTTGAATCTTGTGTATCGTAATTTTTTGCGATTTATCAATATCTCACTGGAGATGGTCCGTGCGAAAAATCAATATCGCCTCTCTTCGGTGAGGGATGAAATGACAGGTCTTTATAACCGGCGCGGAATGTACGCAGAGGCGGAAAAGCTTTTAGAGAATGCACAGGAGCAGGATCTGCTTTTAGCTTGTGTTGTGGATATGGATGGCTTGAAATACATTAATGATACCTTCGGACATGCAGAAGGGGATTACGGCATCAAACTGGTAGCCAATGCTGTGGCAAGGATGACCGGTGAGGAGGAAATCTGCTGCAGGGCCGGCGGAGACGAATTTTACATGATCGGTGTGGGTCAATATACCGAGGAAGATTTATCGAACAGAGTGGAGCAGTTTGAAAGGTGGTTGGATGACAAGGCATCCAATGCTGGTAAGCCTTATCGCATTTCGGCCAGCATCGGATTCGCACTCCAAAAGGTGCAGGGTCAACGGAGCATGGAAACAGCGCTGAGCGAGGCGGATGTCAACATGTATCGTTTTAAGATGGACAGAAAAAAGCAGAGAATGTCTGCAAACATCAAAGGACAAAAAGAATAACCGGGGACAGGAGTATTGTTCAAGGAAGGCAATACCGGGACAGGAGGCAAAAAATGTTTGATTTGAGCGGGAAAAAGTATCCGGACAGGGCGGCGGAGCCGGAGAAAAAGAAGCAGAATGGGCAACTCCTTAGAAAGTTTGCGAGAGAGCGGGAAGAGATGAAATGTGTTTATGCGGGGCCGGATCAGATGGGACGCATTCGATTTGATCGGCTGGACGCAGAGATGACAGGGGAACAGGCAGGGCAGGCGATGAGGAAACAGGAAAGCCAGCCGACGCAGGAGCGGGCATGGCGGCAGCCGGAGGAACAGGAGCCTATGAAGTGCGTCTATGCAGGACCGGAGATCATGGACAAGGAACCCGGCAGGGGTGAGATGGTATAATGAATTATCATTTGGCAAGATGTGTGTGGGAGCTCACCCTGGCGTGCTGCTTTTCCTGCAAGTATTGCGGCTCCATGGGGGGAAAGGCCAGGGAAAACGAATTGACCACCCGGGAGTGCTTATCCGTGGCGGATCAGCTGAAGGAGCTTCACTGTGAAAGGGTATCTCTGATCGGTGGAGAGATATTTATGCGCCGGGACTGGAGGGAGATCGTCCTTCGCATGACATCTCAGGGAATCCGCGTGAACCTGATCACCAATGGATTTTTGTTTACCGAAGCTCTCATCAGGGAACTGAAGGACTGCAGGGTGGAATCTGTGTCGGTCTCCCTGGACGGACCAAGGGAGGTTCATGACAAATATCGCCAGACGGGAAGCTATGACAGAGCGCTGCGGGCACTGGATACCCTGACAAGGAGTGGTATCCCCACCTCTGTGATCAGTACACTGAATGCGGAAAATGTGCCTTTGCTGGAAGCATTTTATGGTATCTTGAAGGAATATCCAATCTTTGCCTGGCAGCTGCAGGCGTGCTCCCCCATGGGAAATGCCGCCAGGTATGGAGTACCCTTTCGCTTCGAGCAAAGGAAGGTCATTGCTTTTGTCAGAGAGTATGCCCGGAAAGCTCCGTTTGCGCTGGGTGTGGCGGATAATATTGGGTACTTCACTCCGGAGGAGGGGAGCATACGGGGCAATCTGAGCGGAGAGGCATATTTTAAGGGGTGCTGCGCGGGTATCTCCTCCATCGGCATAGACAGTGTGGGGAATGTGAGAGGCTGTGAATCCATGTATGATGAGAGATTTATCGAGGGAAATCTGCGTCAGGAGTCCCTGCGAAAAATCTGGGAGGATCCGGATCGCTTCGCATATAACCGAGGATTTACGAAGGATGATCTCACGGGAGATTGCGCTACCTGTGAACTGGGTGAGTACTGCGGCGGGGGCTGCAGATCATACAATTATTTTGTACATGGCAGAATGTTTGAGTCTCCATGCTGCGCAAGGCTTGAAGAGACTTCCTGATTAAAGAGTGCCGACCTGACAAAAGAACCCTGAGTGAAAGTTTACGGTATTCCGGTAGGAGTGTGCTCCGCGTCCTGGAGGCGGGGCGTAGAGTTGAGGGAATGAAGGATCACATGAACGATAAAAGCGACAGAAACCAAAAGCTGAAAATTAATATCACTTGGTTTTTACCTGTAACCCTTTTCTTTATGGGAATCATTTTATTCTTGAATTTTTCTCTCGTATATCGGAATGCGAAGAGTAATCTGATGGCGATGAAGGAAAACGAGGTGCTTCGATCTGCTGCGGAATATGGTAATTTCTATGTGGAAAGTGAGTATACTGTGAAAGCGGTCGCATATTCCTTGGAAGGGCTGTTGACAGAACAGGCATCTTCGGAGGAATTGCTGCGTTATCTGCAAAGGCAGTCGAAGATCTATTCTAAATTGGTGGATGACAATTCCACAGGACTTTATGGGTTTATCAAAGGAGAATATCTGGATGGCAGCGGATGGATACCTGATGCAGATTATGTGCCTCAGGATCGCCCCTGGTATCAGACGGCGAAGGAAGCCAAGGGAAAGGTTGCAGTGGTTTCGCCCTATGTGGATTCGCAGACCGGTATGGTCATGATTTCTATTTGCAAGCTCTTGTCCGACCACAAGAGTGTGGTTTCTTTGGATGTCAGTCTGGACGGAACGCAGGCTTTGGTGGAAAAAACCTCCGCTCTATCAGACTGGGACAGCGTTTTGGTGGTGGATGGAGACGGATTCATTGTGGCTCACTCCGATAAAACGCAGATCGGGACGGATTATCTGAAGGATCAGGACGGTCTGGGGCGTGCGATAGCTGAGAAGATGAGCATTACGAAGGACAAAAGTTTTGAAGTGCGCAGCGGTGGAAAAAGGTATGAGATCTTTGTGGCGCCCATCTGGGACCAATGGCATGTGGTAGCTGCCGTAGAGGCGGGAAAATGCTTTTCATCCCTATATAAGCTGTACATTTTGTTTTTTGTATCTCTATGTATGATCTTTGGAGTCTTTACCAGCGTATATTTATATATGCGGAATAACCGGCGGAGGGAATCGGAGCTGAATCGACAGATTAAGGCCATAGCAGGGATTTATGTGACTGCGCATCTGATCAATCTCAAACAGGATACCTTCTACGAAGTAGCGGTCAACGCAGATTATGTGCGCGCCGTTTTGAACCACATTGAGGAACATGCCCAGAATTCGCTGAGAATGGTGATGGATTCTATGACGGATCAGCGGTACAAAAAGGGTATGTATGCTTTTATCAACTTTACCACCCTGGGAGAGAGATTAAAGGGGAGACGATCCATCGCCAAGGAATTTATCAGTACGGAAAATCACAGGTGCAGGGGAGTGTTTGTACCTGTGGAGTGGGCGGAGGACGGAAGTCTTCAATCTGTTCTATGGCTGGTGGAAAACATTGGGGAAAGGGGCGAGTAGTTAGAAGATGGGACTGAAAGCTCTGCTGGGAGGAAAGAAGGAACATACCGGACCGGAGAAAAATGCAGCCAGCCAGAAGGACGCCTTGACAGGGCTTCCCAATCGATATTATTTCAAGGAGAATTTTGGGGAGCATGGCTTGTTCAATACGGTTCGCTATAAGTCCGTGGCAGTGTTTGATATAGATGGATTTATGGCGGCGCAGGACACCATGGATGGAGATGAACTGATCCTGATGGTGCTTGGAATCGCCCGCAAGGTTTTGGGAGAGAGAAGCCAGATCTTTCGTTGGGGAGGAGATAAGTTTACTGTACTGATGGAGTGGTCCATGGATTTTGCCACAGAGCTTTGCAAAGAGTTCTGCGATGAAGTATGTCACGAGGGTAAAGTGACGATTTCCGTCGGACTCACAGAGGTCAGATTAAACGATGAGATCAAAAAGCACTATTACAGAGCCATGCAGGGCTGTTATCTGGTGAAAGAAATGGGTGGAAACGGCGTAAAGACGATCTAAGGAGACGGGGACTATGAAGTCAATACGGACGAAGATCATACTATTGTTTTGCAGTTTTGTTTTGGGGACTTTTCTCCTGATCGGCAGTGTTGGTTTTTATTATCTGCATCAGGTGGTGGTTACGGACAGCGAACGCACTATGGAAATGCTGGCGGGGCAGCAGGCAAGGGAGCTCAATGTGTACTTTGAAGGGATCGAGCGGGCGGTTACCCTGCTGTGCGATACGATCAGGGATGAGGTGGATGTCGAGAAGCTGGAGAAGGATACTGGTTATAGGCAGGAATTTCTTCGGAAGATTGCCGCAGATGGCCTGAATGCGGCGGAGGTTTCGGACAATGTGTATGCACTGTATTTCCGAATGGATCCGGAGCAATTCGGCATGGATGCAGGGTTCTTTATCACAGATAACGGCTATGGGGAGTATTTTCCGGAGGAACTGACGGATCTTGGAAGCTATGATAAGGATGACAGGGAGCATGTGGCATGGTACTATGAACCTATAGAAAACGGGCAGGCCATGTGGCTGAAGCCCTATATGAACAAGAATATTGATGTGTATATGACCTCCTATGTATCCCCGGTTTATGTGAAGGGGAGATTGATCGGCGTAGTGGGAATGGATCTTGATATGACGCTGATCCAGAATGTGGTGAATTCCCTGGATTATCTGGAGGGAAGCGGTTTTCTGCTTTCCAAGAACGGTGATATTATTTATCACATCGATTATCCGGAGGGACTCAGCGCCGAGTCTCTGCAGGAGGAGTTTCGGGAGGCAAGAAGTGTATTATTGCCTGAATGGACGAAGGATGATGATAACGAGATACATGCTTTTGGAGGAAAGGAGTTTCGCATTGTTACGCAGGAGCTGAAAAACGGGATGATTCTGGCCATTGCTGTTCCGAAGGAAAACATTGAAAAGCCCATATGGAGTATGATCAAGCAAATTTCAACGCTGTTCGGCGTGATCCTGCTTTTGGTGATTTTGGTCATCTGGCGTGTCATTGTCAGTATTATCAGCCCTCTCCACGAGCTGACGGATGCGGCTTCCCGCATTGCCAAGGGTGAGATGAATGTGAGGATTGGTTATCACTCCGAAAATGAGATAGGCCGATTATCCGAGAGCATTCAGGTAATGGAGGATGAGCTGAAGGAGTATATTCTTTACATGCATACTCAAGCCTACACAGATGCCATGACCGGTGTGGGAAATAAGGCATCCTATCTGGATCTGGTGAGGAAGCTGGAGCGAAAAATCCAGGAGGGCATGGCGGATTTTGTGGTGGTGGTTTTTGATCTGAATGGTCTTAAGGGAATCAATGATCAATTGGGGCATGAGGCGGGGGATGCGTTTATTGTGGATGCCGCTAATGCCATCAAAAATGCATTTGGTGCGGAGCATGCTTATCGGATCGGCGGGGATGAGTTTATTGTGGTCGGCGAGAATATTTCCAAGGATGTATTGGAGCGGGCATTCCGGAAAATGGATGAGAGTGTCCTTGAGATCAATGGGGAGGAGCGGCACCGGACGGTTCCCTTGGCAGTTTCCAAGGGAGCAGCATTTTACGATGCAGGCAGTGATTCGGCCTATAAGGATGTATTTAAGCGGGCGGACGATGCCATGTATCAGAATAAGTCGGAGTATTATCAGGGGCAAAATGACCGCAGAAGACGGTAGCAGGAAAAAAAGGTCAGTGGCGTGAGCGCCACTGACCTTTTGAAATTCGGACTTAAGAACGCGTGGGCCCCTCCTTGTTTGCGTGCCCTTCGGCACGTCCCTCGCTCTGCTCGGGATCGCAAGCAAAGCTTGCGACTATCCCATAATAACTTCTACATTTACATCTTTCTTGCCGGGCTCGTAGGGGATTACGGAGGTGCCTGCAAGCTCCTTGCCGTCAACGATGATCTTGGTCACACCCTTCTGAACGCCGTTCGGATTCTTTACGGATACATGATAATTGACATCACGGTAGGTTCTGGTGAGCTCGAAATCGCCAAATCCGGAAGGCACGCAGGGATTGATCTGCAGGCCGTTGTGGGTAGGATATACGCCCAGGATGTACTGGGATACATTCACAAAGGTCCAGGCAGCGGTACCGGTCAACCAGCTGTTCTTAGCCTCGCCATGTCTGGGAGCGTCTGCACCGGCAACCATCTGGGAATATACATAGGGCTCGGTGCGATGGATCTCGCTGATGTCCTCGATGTAAGCGGGACAGGTCTTCTTGTAGATCTCGAAGGCACGATCGCCTCTGCCGATCACGGTTTCTGCGATGGAAACCCAGGGATTGTTATGGCAGAAGATTCCGGCATTCTCCTTATATCCGGGGGGATAGGAGGAAACCTCACCAAGCTCTAAGTGATACTTGGTATAAGCGGGCTGCAGGATCATCACGCCGTACTTGGTGTCCAGCTTTTCCTTTACAGAGTTCAGAGCCTTCTCGGCAAGGCCTTCCTTTACGCCAACGCCTGCCAGTACACAGAAGCCCTGGGGCTCAATGTAGATCTGACCTTCCTCACATTCCTTGGAACCAACCTTGTGGCTGTATGCATCATAGGCGCGAACAAACCACTCGCCGTCCCAGCCGTCCTTCAGGATGGCTGCATACATCTTGTCAACCTCGGCCCTTGCTCTGGCGGCCTCGGCGTTATCACCCTTCAATTCACAGAGCTGAGCGTATTCCTCACCGTATTTTACAAACATGCCGGCAATGAATACGGACTCGGCAACGGGTCCCTCGCTGGGACCGAAGGTCTGGAAGGACTCGCCGGGATGCTCGGAGAAGCAGTTCAGGTTCAGACAGTCATTCCAGTCTGCACGGCCGATGAGGGGCAGATCGTGAGGTCCCTTATGGGTTACGATATAATCAAAGGATCTCTTCAAATGGTTCATGAGAGGAGTTGCCTTAGTCTCATCGTTGTCAAAAGGAGTCATGTGATCCAGGATGGTCAGGTCGCCGGTCTCACGCACATAGGCGCTGGTACCTGCGATGAGCCACAGAGGATCATCGTTAAAGCCGCTTCCGATGTCGGAGTTGCCCTTCTTGGTCAGGGGCTGGTACTGATGGTATGCGCTGCCGTCCTCAAACTGGGTGGAAGCGATATCGATGATACGCTCTCTTGCGCGGTCGGGGATCAGATGTACGAAGCCAAGCAGATCCTGACAGGAATCTCTGAAGCCCATACCACGGCCGATACCTGACTCGTAATAGGATGCGGAACGGGACATGTTGAAGGTAACCATACACTGATACTGGTTCCAGATGTTGACCATGCGTCCCAGTTTTTCATCTGCACAGGAGAGCGCATATTTTGCCAGCAGGCCTTCCCAGTAGGAAGCAAGCTCTGCAAGTGCTGCGTCAACCTGCTCGTCGGTCTGATAGTGGGAGAGCATCTCTTTTGCCGGTTTTTTGTTGATCACGCCAGGAGCTTCCCATTTGTCATCCGCTGCATTCTCACAGTAGCCGAGAACGAAGATAAAGGAGCGGGACTCGCCTGGTTTTAAGGTAACGT
>CACXDS010000060.1 GCA_902766425.1 uncultured Lachnospiraceae bacterium | reverse complement strand
TCCCGCTGAGCCTCCGCGCTGGTGGGAAGTGCCGTCAATCGACTGTCATACCCCGGCGTCATCTCCACCGGGATCCAGCCGATCCCATCCAGATAGATTTCCGTCCAGGCATGCGCATTTCTGTCGATGACCTGTGCCAGATAGGTGCCATTCTCCTGCTTTTCAAAGGCGGAGGGCTTCATCGCATAGCCGGAAGCGTATCTGGCCGGCACCCCCACGCTCCGAAGAAGCAGCACCCCTGCGGAAGCAAAATGCATGCAATAGCCCTTATGCCCTTCCTCCAGAAAATACCTGACAGGATCTACTCCGCCCCCAATGGCATCCAGCTCCCAGTCATAACTGTAGTGCTCTCCCAAAAAACCGGCCACCCGGGAAGCCTTTGACAGACGGCTGGAATTGCTGTCTTTTCCATCTGAAGAGACAGAGCTGCTGTCGAAGAAACTGCTTCCCTGTATCAACAGGTAAATCTCGGAATAAGCTTTTGTCCCGGTCACAAAATCCGGGACATCCAGATAGTTTTCCTCCACGAAATCATCATACCAATTCCAGAAAGCCCTCTCCTCCTCCGGGCAGCCTCTTCCTTCTGCCCTCCTCACCACACCTTCGGTGAAAGTATTGCTACTAAGGCCCTCAAAGGAAAGACTCCTCTGCAGAGTACTTTTCCTGGCCACAAAATCTCCTTTGCAGTCCATTCCCTTGATTCCGGCTGCATTCACCGCATAGGGCAAGAGCATGGCCTGACTCAGAAAGCCATTGTACCTCAGCTCATAGCGGATCCGCTCCATCTCCTCAAAGCTATAGACAGAGGTCGCCAGATAAAAGGCCGCCTGCTCCTGCTTCGTGCCATTTTTCCGGCAGGCGCTTAAAAAGGCCCCCTCCTCACTGCTCCAGTTTCCCAGACGGTAATCCCCGCCATGGAATTCCTTAAAATACAGATTCCCCTTTGGCTCTCCGTCCAGGCGCACGGTCATGATCCTGGCATCCCGGTATCTGGGGCTGGCATTTACCACCTTCTCCCTGCCTGCCAGAAACGCCCCCGAGAAAACGGATTGCACCTTTCTCTCTATCTTTGTCTCAAGCTGCTTTGCTCCGGCTGAAAAAGAGAGCATGCCGGCAGCCCTGTCAACAAAGAGCATTCCGGAAAGGAACAGGATCAGACTTAAGAGTCCCACTCCGGCCAGTGCTCCCCGAAGCCAGCCACTCCCCCGCCCCCTGCGATATAGCATAAATAATCCCACTGCCGTCATGGCAAGGGGAACATATCCGGGAGCCAGCCCCACATACATGCCAAGTGCCATGGGAACCGCAGGCAGGAAAAGAAAAGGCCACCATTTTTCCATGAGAAACGCCAGATGAAACAGAAGCAAAAAAAGCATCAGAAACAGAAAGAGCAGAGCCGCGGAGAGAAATGTCTCCTCCCCCTCTGGCACCACTATATTAGCCTTAAAATATCTGTTGAAGCTGGGTATATAATGATACAGAGCCGATTGAAAGCCATCCGACAGCTCCTCGCGCCGGGTGTGAAAAAACTGCAGCCCCCCAAGGACTGTCAATAATGCTGAAATACCCGGAAACAGGAAATGAATACCACCCAGGAGCCTTCCGCCTCTTCCCGTCATTTCGGACAGCTCACCAAGCGCATCGGCAATTCTCCCCGAGATCCATCTGACTCCCAGCTCAAACAAAAGGGTAAACAAAATGACAGCCCGAAAAAGCCTCCCCGCATCCGCTGCTTCCATGCGAAGGGACGGCGATATCACTGCCAGCATGGAAAGGGAAGCACGGAGCAGCAGGCAAAGGGCAACACACACCCATACTGCCTGCGCCGCCATCCCAGGGAATCCCTCCTCGGCCCCTCTCCTTTGTTTTTCCCAGATGATTGCTTTTCCAGATTTCATATTCATAACCATCCCCGGATATTCCTATCTGCCCCTGTTAAGTACATGCCTCACCGCAGCAAGAGCTCCTCCTGCAGATTGCTGATCCTTGCAGGCTCCCCGCCGTCCAGTGAAATTCTTCCCCCATCGTCCGCCAAAACGCTGTGTAAAAAGGGGTCCCCCCTGTATTTTTCGCGGTACAGCTCCAACCTGTCACCCTCGCACTTTACAGCACCATCCTGCAAAAACGCTGTGAGGGCAAAATAAAAGCTTTCCTCATCCTCCACTCTTGTCCGAAGGATATCACTCCTGCTTCGGGAATACCACACCATATAATGGGCACATTTTTGATCCATCAGGGTATAGGAGAGAGAGGCCATATAATCGAGGCTCCCCATCTCCCCCACCGGTCCCTCCGGCATCAGCAGGAGCACCGCACAGCTCTTTGGCTGCGAATCCTCCTTGATCAGCAGCTCATCCATTCTGGCGCTCAGACTCCAGTGCACCTTTTGGAGCTTGTCGCCCTCCCGGAATTCTCTGACATCAAAGAGCTCCCCCGGATCATTTCCCGGCCGGAGCTCATCATAAGCCACGGACTCCCCATAAAAATTACGCACTGCCTCCCCAATCCTCACGGGCACCTCAGTGATCTCCGGCAAAATCATGGCATGGGCAATCCCCCGTTTTTTCTGATTCAGATAAAAAAGTCCGAACACATCATAAATCCTGATCTCATGCGCTGAGAACTCATAATATCCTGACCTGGTGGCCTCCAGCTCCATGGTCCTCACATTCCTGCCCTTAGTGATCTCATGCAGCTCAAAAGCGACTCTTTGTCTCTTACTGTCACGACTCTCTCCGTATTTCAGGATCACACCGATCCTGCCCACAGGCAGCCGGGAAGCATTTTCCACTTCGAACCGGAGACCGATTTTCTGATTTTTCTGAGCCATTTTGAGAGGGATCAAAAGCTCGGTCCGCACTTGCCTCCGTACAAAAAACAGCATCAAAAAAGAGACAGCCCCCAACACCCCTCCCGCCATGCCAAGGAGGATCAGGCCGCTGCTCTCAAAGATCAGCCCCAGATACAGGGTGATCGCAAGTATCAAGATCAGAAGCAGATAATATGCCATATCATGCCCGTCCTCTTCCAAAGGAGGTTGGCTGCGGTACCTTTTCGATCACATCAGCCAAAATATCCTCCCGGCTCACCTTGGCCACTCTCGCCTTTGTATTCAAGACAATGCGATGCTTTGCCACATCGGTAAACACCGCCTCCACATCATCCGGAGTGACATAATTCCTTCCCTGCAAAAATGCCCAGGCCATGGCCATTTTGCTACAGGCAATGGTACCCCGGGGACTTATCCCCAGCTCAATATAGGGGTTGTCCCTGGTGGCCTGGACCAGCTTTACTATATAAGCATAGACATTGTTATGGACATAGATTTCCGAAACCCGGCGCTTCATATCCAGAAGTGCCCCGCCGTCTATCACCCGGTTCATATTTTCCACGGAAATCCCCTCGTTCTTGCCCCTGGCAATGGCGATCTCATCCCTCAGATCGGGATACCCCATGCTGATGCAGATCATAAAGCGATCCAGTTGGGATTCCGGCAGAAGCTGGGTGCCTGCGCTCCCCTTGGGATTCTGGGTGGCAATGACAATGAAGGGATCCTGCACCTTCCTGGTGACCCCATCCACCGTCCAGGCCCCCTCCTCCATGACCTCCAAGAGGGCGGACTGAGTCTTGGGAGAAGTTCTGTTGATCTCATCCGCCAGAAAGAGATTGCAATCTATAGCGCCCGGGTGGTACTCAAATCGGTCCAGCGCCTTCTTGTACATGGAAAAACCCAGAATGTCCGAGGGCATCACATCCGGCGTGAACTGCACCCGGTTCTCCTTTAACCGCATGGCGTTGGAAAAAGCCAGTGCCAGTGTGGTCTTTCCCACCCCCGGCACATCCTCGATCAAAATATGACCTCCCGCCAATATGGCCGCAAAGGTCTTGAGTATGCAGATGTTTTTGCCCGTCACAACTCTGGCCACCTCATTGATCACAGCAATTGCATTGTCATATTCTATGTAATCCATTGTCATCCTTCCCCGGAGCTTTGTACCCGGTCCGATCCTGATTGTATTTAGCTCAGGCTTCTCCAGCATCCCATTTTTCCATACAGAGAGCACTCATAAAAGCCAGACGCTTCGCGTAGCGCTTGGTTTTCTTCCTATGACTCATAAAATCCGTCTGCCTTTGGCAGACGCCGTCGCTTCGCGACTTTTGATTTTATTTCTGCATGCCTTTCGGCATGTCCTCGCTTTGCTTCGGATTCCAAATTTGCTTTGCAAATTCGGAACTTGCTCAGGCGAAAACAAATGCCCGCTTCGCGGTCGCTTGTTTTCGTTCCTCGCTAAACAAAATTTGGGCGGGGATACCGCCTAAATTCATAGTAGCATACTTTATTTTTTGCCGCAACCGTCTCGGCCGGGCTTAAACAATTCTTAAGAATCGATTCAGATTTCCTCCCGCGCTCTGTCCAGCGCCAGCAGCAGCCTGTCACACCAGGCGTCAAATTCCGGATCCTCCACCTGGCATTCCGGGTGGGAAAGCACATACTCCAGGGCGATCCTGACACCCTGATCAAACCGCACCGTAGTGCGCATATCCGGCACAGCTCTCTTCAGCTTGCTATTGTCAAACACCACGGATACCGCCTTATCGCCGATCAGGCTTCCCTCAAAGTCATAGCCGTATTTATCCCCGGCAGCGCTTAAGAACTCAGAGGACACATGGCAGGCCTTAAGCTCCACTCCAAGGGCATCGGCAATGGTCTGATAGATCTGATTCCAGGTCAGCGTCTCATCCCCTGTGATCTGGAAAGCCTCACCGATTGCATGAGGATTGCCCATCAGTCCCGTATAACCGATGGCAAAGTCCTTATTGAAGGTCAAGGTCCAGAGAGAAGTACCGTCCCCCTGAATGATCACGGGCTTTCCCTCCTGCATCCGCTTGATCACCTGATAAAAGCCTTTCTTTCCGTGAACTCCCAGCGGCACGCTGCGCTCGTCATAGGTATGGCTGGGACGAATGATGGTCACAGGGAATCCCTCCTTACGGTACTTTTCCATGAGGAACTCCTCGCAGGCGATCTTATTCCGGGAATATTCCCAGTGGGGATTGGCCAGTGTTGTTCCCTCGGTAATGATATAGCTTGCCGCAGGCTTATGATATGCTGAGGCAGAGCTGATAAACATGTACTGTCTCGTCTTACCGCTAAACAGCCTGTAATCCCGCTCCACTGCGTCCTTTGTGAAGGCAATGAAATCACTCACCACATCAAATTCCATGCCCTTTAGCTTTTCCGCCAGCCCCGCCTCATCATTCACATCTGCGATGATCTGGTGGACGCCCTCCGGCACCACATCGCTTCTGTTTCCTCTGTTGATGAGCCAGACCTCCCAGCCCAGCTCCGTGGCCAGTCTTTTGACAATGGCAGTACTGATGGTACCCGTTCCCCCGATAAATAATGCTTTCATATTCCCCTCCTGTTTTCTTTGCGGTCGCTTGTTTCACTCCCGCTTTCTTTCCTTCCGATCCCTTATTATCGCTTCCGCTTTCTTTCCTTCCGGTCCCTTATTATCGCTTCCGCTCTATTTCTCCCCGATCACTTATTTCACCCTTGCCTTATTTCATCCCGGTCGAATGCTTTCGCTCCCAATTTGCATCCCGCCCCAGGCTCACAGCATCATGCGGTAGATCTCTGTACAATCCTCTTCGCTTAGAGTGACAAAGCCGGAAATGCTACCCTGCCTGCCATTTCCGCGAGCTTCATGGTCAGGAGCAGTGCCTCGATCAGACGATCCGTCACCTCCACTTCCTTTGTGTTAGTCAGATAGCGCCCATAGAGATGAGCCATAATATCCGTAATTCCCGCCGCTGTCTGATAGGATGGAAGTGTCTGCGGCAAAGCTCTATTCCCTCATATACCAGACCGCTTCTGGGATTCGGCTTCACTCCCCCCAGCTCCACAAAGGGAAGCTCCTCCTGCATCAGGGAAGCCTTCACGCGATCCAAAAGTCCGGAACGCCTTGCGCTCTCCCCACCATAATGGATCAATACCTTGGTTCCTCCGAAGCGCTTCACATACTGTCCCGCGCTGCTCTCCGTCTCCTTACCGAACACAAAATAGGTCGGTGAATAAAATGTAATATTCTCCATACTAACCTCCCGCTACATTAATTGATTCCTTTATTTTACTCCCTCTTTTTACAAAAGTGTTTCTATATGCACAAACTTGAAGTTGTCACACTGAGGATTGCACACTTTCTAAATTCCCGATGCCTGCATCCGCAAAATCCCACTTCATCACAGCGGAATTTGCATTTTTTTGATTTCCCGCTGTCATAAATCTTCTGTCTGCTCGGTTTTCTACAGCGGGATTTGCATTTTCTTTTTTTCCGCTGTCAAAATCCCTCTGCTTGCTTGGTTTTCCACAGCGGGATTTGCATTTTCTTATTT
>CACXDS010000059.1 GCA_902766425.1 uncultured Lachnospiraceae bacterium | reverse complement strand
CAGATTTTTCATATTGACTCTTGTATTGGGATCAATGGACCGGGTAATAAAGGTATTGCCTCCGATCACCGCATTTTCGCCGATCACGGTCTCGCCGCCCAAAATCGAAGCCCCCGCATAGATAGTGACATTGTCGCAGATGGTGGGGTGCCGCTTTTTTCCTGACAGCTTCTGTCCCCCTCTGGTGGAAAGCGCACCGATGGTCACCCCCTGATAGATCTTCACATTTTTCCCGATAATGGAGGTCTCTCCGATCACGATGCCCGTGCCATGGTCGATAAAGAAATACTTATCAATCGTGGCGCCGGGATGAATGTCGATCCCGGTCTGGGAGTGAGCATACTCCGTCATCAGTCTGGGCAACACCGGTACCTCCAGAAGATAAAGCTCATGTGCGATACGATAGACTGTAATCGCCATAAGCCCGGGATATGCCAGAATGATCTCTTCGTAGCAGCCCGCCGCTGGATCCCCGTCATAGGTGGCCAGAAGATCTGTCTCGATATACTCCCTGATCCTGGGAATCTGTTCAAAAAAAGCCTTACAGATCCGATAGCTCTCATTTCTTCTCTCCTCGTCCGCCAGCACTTCCCTTGTCTTATAAAATTCAAGCGCCAGCGTAACCTGCTTGTGAAGATGGTAAAAGACATCCTCGATGATCACGGCAAATCCGTTCTTTGGATTATAGATCTTATAGGAACGATCACGAAAATAGCCGGGATAGATGATCTGAAAAAGATTTTCAAGAAGCTCGTGCACCTCAGCCTTATTGGGCTTATTGTAAATATTGATCTCATCTATGGTCTTTCCGCCCTCATAATCGGAAAAGATCCGATTTACGATCCGGTCGATTTCTTCTTCTCTCACAATATCATTCACACTGGCCTCTTTCCCCGTCCCCGCTCCGGACAGAACAATACGATAATCGCAAACACCAATTCAATAAATCGTGATTATTCTATCATTCTTCCCGGATTTTGGCAAGTCTTTCCAATGCTTCTTTCAAGGTGCTGCGGCTGGTGGCCAGATTGATCCTCTGAAAACCTGAGCCCGTCTGTCCGAAGATGGCGCCGCTGTCAAGCCAGAGCCCGGCCTTATGAAGGATCAGATCCTCCAAGACCTCATTGCAATATCCAAGGCCCCGGAAATCCAGCCACACCAGATAAGTTCCCTCAGGCTCGATCACCTTGACCTCGGGAAGCTTTTCCTTTATATAATTCTTCAAAAACTCCAGATTTTCCCTAATGTAATCACAGACTGCCCCATACCATTGCTCCCCTTTGGTATAAGCTGCCTTACAGGCAACCACGCCGAAGGTATTGAGCTGGCTGTAGCCCGCTGCCTGGATCTGCTTCCGAAATTTCCTCCGCAAGCCCTGATCCGGGATCAAAATGTTGGCGATCTGCAGTCCTGCCAGATTAAAGGTCTTACTGGGAGAGGTACAGGTGATACAGCGATTTTTGATTCTTTCATTTACAGAAAGCAACGGGATATGCTTATGTCCCGGATAGACAAAGTCCTCATGAATCTCATCGCTGACCACAATCACATCATTCCGAAGGCAGATCTCAGCAAGCCCTTCCAACTCCTCCCTTGTCCAGACGCGGCCCACCGGATTATGTGGGTTGCAGAGCATAAACAGCTTCACCTGATACTCCTTCAGCTTTCTTTCAAAATCTTCAAAATTGATGCGATATTTTCCGTCCGCTTCCAAGACAAGATCACTGCTGATCACTCTTCGCCCATTGTCCTCCACGGCTTCCTTCAATGGATAATAGACCGGCTGCTGAATCAGCACATAATCCCCCTCCTGCGTATAGGCCTTCACGGCGGCTGCCAGGGCAAATACCACCCCGGGTGTCTTCAAAACCCACTCCGGACGAATCTCCAGATCATGATGACGCTTCATCCACCCGGCCAGAGCTTCATAATAATCCTCCTTCGTCTCCGTATATCCGAAAATTCCGTGTTTTGCCCTTTCTTCCAGAGCTTCGATGATAAAGCTTGAGGTCCGAAAGTCCATATCCGCTACCCAAAGGGGTAATACACCTTCCGGTTTTCCCCGCTCCACGGCAAAATCAAATTTCAGACTGTCCGTATTTCTTCTCTCCACGACCAAATCAAAATCCAGATTCCGTTCCATATTCTGCCACCTTACTCCATTATGCTTGAAATGATGCGAATGCCTGCTCCAGATCTGCGATCAGATCCTTTGTATCCTCCACCCCTGCCGAGAGACGAAGTACCCTGTCGTTAATGCCATTTGCCAGTCTCACCTCTTCCGGAACATCCGCATGGGTCTGGGTCACCGGATAGGTGAGCAGGGTCTCCACACCCCCAAGGCTCTCCGCAAAGGGGATCAGCTTCGTGCTCTTTAAGATATGCTGCGCCAGTTCCCGGCTCTCCACCTCAAAGGTCAGCATGGATCCAAATCCGGCGGCCTGCTTTCTGCAGATTTCATAGCCTTCGGAATCCGGCAGCCCCGGATAAAACACCTTGTTGACCTCGGGCTGTTCCTTTAACCAAAGGGCAATAGCCTTCGCATTTGCCTGCGCCTTCTCCATGCGAAGGGGAAGTGTTTTGATTCCCCGAAGGATCAGCCAGCTGTCCATAGGAGCCAGACCGGAACCCACGGTCTTGATCAGGAATCTCATTTTCTCTGCGATCTCAGCGGAATTTGTCACCACGAAGCCTGCCAGCGTGTCATTGTGCCCTCCCAGAAATTTGGTTCCGCTGTGAATGACGATATCCGCTCCAAGCTCCAGGGGTCTTTGGAAATAGGGAGATAGAAAAGTATTATCCACTATCAGCCACAGTCCGTGCTTTTTTGCGATCCCTGCCATCCTGCGGATATCCGTTACATTCATCATGGGATTGGTGGGTGTTTCGATAAAGATTGCCTTTGTATTCTCCTTGATCTGCGCTTCCACATCATCCCTGCTGGCATTGACATGTGTAAACGAAATCCCATTCTTTGTACTTACATTACGGAATAGACGGATGCTTCCCCCGTAGAGATCCGCATCTGCGATCAGATGATCCCCTGGCCGGAAAAGCTCCATCAAAGCCGTGATAGCAGCCATGCCCGTGGAAAAGGCCAGAGCATCGATCCCGCCTTCCAGAGAAGCCACTATTCTTTCCACCTGCGCTCTGGTGGGATTTTGCAATCTGCTGTAGTCAAAGCCGGTGCTCCTGCCCACCTCCGGATGAGCATAGGTCGCCGTCTGATAGATGGGAAAACTGATGGCTCCCGTCACATCTGCTTTGACTCTGTCCTGATCTCCATAGATGCACTTTGTGGCAAAGCCAAAGCCGCTTTCCTCCTTTCCTTTTGGTGTATCCTGCTTTTCAGGCTGCCCTACCAGGCCGTCCTTTTCCACCTCTGCAGGCTTTCTCTTTAATTCCTCCTGATCCAAGTATTTTTCCACCATGACACAGGTAAAATTCGGATGAAAGCCGGTTGGTCTCTTGGGTCTTTCGCTCTCCGGCTTTCTCGGCGGATCAAATTCATGAGCAGAAATATTAGGATTGTAGGAATATCCGCATTTCTCATAGAAGCCTCTGGCCCTGTCCTGACTGGAAATGACAATATGGGAGATGCCCCGCTCTGCGATCCATCGCTCCGCCGCCTCAATCATGATCCTGCCATAGCCACCCTTTTGCTTTTCCCGAACAGTGCAGACTCGCTCAATCTTACCGATATCCGCTCTTGGGAAAGCGATACGAAGACCCGCAACCGGCTTATGATCCTCCACCACTAAGATTCCTCGAAAGTCTTCCTCGCTTCCATCTCCGTTAAACTCCATCTCCACCGGAATTCCCTGCCCGAGACAAAAGGCATCCGTGCGAATATAGTTATAAGCGATCAACTGCCATCTTGGGGATTCCCCCGTTACTCTATAGATCTCCATCTTTTCCACTCTCCTTCTTGTGATCCTCTTTATCTTGTTTCTATTGCTTTCTTTTTTGTCCTTCCGCCGTTCCTCCGACATAAGCATATAAGCCCGCCGCCTAGCTCCCTATATCCGACATAAGGCGAAGTGTTAATTGTGCTGAACGCTCCAGCTCTGCAATTGTAGTAAACTCATCCGTCCCATGGCAGTTCTCCATGGCGCAGGCCAGGACAATGGTCTCGATCCCGTTCTCATTCAGGCGATTGGCATCGCTTCCTCCATAGGTAGTTATACATTCCGGCTTTTCCAAATGTCCGATTCCATCCGCTGCCCTTTGAAATCTCTTCACCACATCCCGCTCCTCTGATACATGATAGGAGCGGATATGCTCCTTTAATGCAAATTCAATCTCGCCACCATATTTCTTTGCAGCCTTTTCAAAAATCTGCCGGATCAGCTCCGCCTCACACAGTGCCCTCTCATGCTCCAGGCATCTGATCTCTCCCTCCAGTATAACCTCCTGCGGTACGATATTTCTCCCGGTGCCTCCTCGAACAGTTCCGAAATTAACCGTGAGATCCTCCTGCACCCGCCCTGTCCTGATATGGGTCAGCGCATCCGCCGCTATACTCATAGCGTTGATTCCCTTCTCCGGTGCAAATCCGGCATGTGCTGCTCTTCCCTTTATTACAACCTTCATCGAAAGAATGGATGGCGCGGCATTAGCCGCCGTCCCGACCGGTCCGGTGAGATCCAGCACATAACCCTCCCTCGCCCGAAGTCTCTCATATTCCACAAATCTGCTCCCGGAGCAATAGGGCTCCTCCGCCACTGTGATCAATACCTCGAGATCCGGGTGTGGCAGTCCCTTTTCCTGTATCACAGTCAGCGCTTCCAAAATCGAAACCAGCCCTGATACATCATCCGCCCCCAACACAGTGTCCCCCGCAGAAGTAATCCGTCCTTCCTCTGTCACAATGGCTCTTTTCCCTATTCCGGGACTCACTGTATCCAAATGTGAGGAAAACAATATGGTTTTCCCCGTCCCGTTCCCCTTCAAATATCCGTAAAGGTTGGATGCAGTCTCTGATCTGGATGCGTCTTCAGACAGCAATGCTTCTCTTGCAGCATCCTCTTCCACCTTGAGTCCCAGACTCTGCAGTTTTTTCTTTAGGTAATCCGCTATTTCCCTCTCGTGATAGGACGGAGCATCAAAGGAGGTCAGATGTAAAAATTCCTTCAACAATCGATTCCTGTCGATTCCGTCCTTCACGTGCTTCTCATCCTGCTTTTTTCTAAATTCATCATTATTTGTTTCTAACATGACACCACCTTCCTGTCCCCTGCTCCGGCAGACCGGCCTTATATCCGGATCACTCCGATCATCGTGCTTTATGCATTTTTATACTTTTTGTGTTTTTCACATAAGAAAAGGAGCCTTTTTATAAGGCTCCGGACATATACCATGCATAGGTGCTGAGATTACCTGCCGAAAAAGCACGCAGGATCACTGTCGAATATCCCTGTCACGATATATGTCCGTGAATGTACATTCAACAATGCATGACATTATAAACTGTAAAAAGTCTTGCTTCAGACATACTCAGCATCTCCTTTTCCATCACTGACTTTTCTTTTGTATGGAAAAATGTTAGCATACTATTCCTATTATGTCAATAGGTATTGTCAGTAAAATAATAATCCGTCCCTTGTCTTAAACCTCGATCAACTCCCTTGGAGCGTTTTCCAATACACTGCATCCACTCTTCTCAACAACCGCAATGTCCTCGATCCTGACTCCCCCATATCCCTCCACATAAATTCCCGGTTCGATGCTGACCACCATTCCCTCTGTAAGTATTGCTTTGCTACCCTGTACCAATCCCGTTCCCTCATGGATATCAAGACCGATCCCATGCCCCAGATTGTGCAGAAAGCATCCTCTGAACTCACTTTCATCAATGATCCTGCGGGCAACCCCATCCATCTCCCCGGAGCTTCTTCCTTCGCGAAGTACTTCCCTTGCCTTCTCCTGTGCAACGCGCACAGTTTCGTAAAGAAGCTTCTGCCTATCCGTGGCCCGTCCGAGAATAATGGTTCTGGTCATATCGGAATGGTAGCCGTTTACGGTGCAGCCATAATCCATAGTAACAAAATCGCCCTTTTCCAACGGTTTATTGGTCGGCCAGTGATGGGGCTTTGCAGAATGAATACCGGAGGCAACAATTGTTTTGTTAAACTCCTCACACCCCTGAAGTCTCATCCAATATTCCAGCTTTGCAGCCACCTCCAGCTCCGTCATTCCCGGTTTTATGACCTCCAGTATCTTATCAAAGGCAAACTCCGTGATCCTGCATGCCTCGGAGAGCTGCTCGATCTCCCAAGGAGTCTTTGTCTCGCGCCACTGCTCCACAAATCCCTCCCCAATCCGAATATTCTGAATACCCGCCCCCAAAAGGAGTTGATAAATCTGAATCGGCAGTTCCTTTTCTACCATCAGATATTCCTTCGACTCCTCTCTAAGCAAAGCTGCGACCTCTCTTCCCAGCTCCTCCTCCCGGATCTCTCTTATCTCCGGATCTCCCGGAAGC
The DNA here is from genome assembly GCA_902766425.1 of uncultured Lachnospiraceae bacterium. GTDB lineage: Bacteria > Bacillota > Clostridia > Lachnospirales > Lachnospiraceae > Acetatifactor. The sequence continues at coordinate 27,252 of CACXDS010000059.1, read as the reverse complement.
TTTGGGGATATACTCCTGCCCCAGGAAAAAAACACTCTATGCCCTGCAGAGAGATAAATCGCTCCCTGCGCCATGGTCAAATGATGAAAATATCGCTGATTTGTCGCTTTTGTAATTAATACCGCTCCTTCGATATGTTCCGGCAGCATACAGTTTCCCCATCCTTTCACTCTCATATTTCCATCTTATCAGCAGCATTTCTTAAAAATGAAACGGCAGCGGCTTCTCTTCCGGCTTTGCAGGATGGCTTACCAATCTGCTTTGAGAAGCTCCGAAATAGCTGATCACTTCTTTTTGCAGTTTTTCCGGCAGGAACCGCGGAATCGGAAAGACCTTGGCGTTCACCAATCTGTCGGCCAAAGTGTTCAGAAATTCCGCCTCCTCCTTCAACACCTTTTCATCAATAAGATCCATATTATCATACCGTGTATGCATATAACCGCCCCCTCTCGGCGCTCCCTGACCGATGCTGATGCTGGGAATTCCCCAGTCATTAAAGCTGGCGGAATCACTGCTCATCAGCTTTTGCGTGGTGACTGCCTCATACCCAACTTCCTTCAGCAGCTGGCGGATCCAAACCTCCGTGTCATCCGAGGCTGTCACAAAAATGATCTCCTTTCCCAGAATACTTCCACCCACATCCACATTCAGCATGGCAAGAATCTGTTCGCCAAGATCGGCGTGGGCCGCAAGAAAGGCCCGCGATCCTCTAAGCCCCGTCTCCTCCGATCCGAATAAAATAGCTTTTACGGTTCTGTCGGGGATCCTGTTTTTATAATACTCCAAGAGTTCCAAAATCCGCACTGCTCCCGCCCCATTGTCCCAGGAACCAAGAGAGAAGGGTACACTGTCATAATGAGCCCCTGCAACCAGAATCTGATCCGGATATTTCTTTCCTTCGATGGTCACCACAAGATTCTGAGAATGAATCTCCTCCTCGCGAAACCGCAGCTTAAAAAATACTTTTTTCGGTCTGGAACGAAGCAGATTGACCGCGTCGATCATCCGAATGGTAAAAGCCGGGACTGCTCCCAGATCATGCAGGTTATCCCGAAAGCGTCCGGTTTCCAGATCACTGTTTTCATAGGTATCCCGCACCGTACCGCTGGTTGTGAGATATCCTGCGATTCCTGCCTTTCGGAGGCGCTCATACTCTTGCGGAGAAAGCCTGTCATGAATCAGCACCAGCTTTCCCTTCACTCTGGTGAGGCTGACCTCATCAAAGGATTTCAGATAATAGAACTCCGTCTCCGTTCCTTCCTCCGGTGTCTCAGCTGCATCAATCACCCCTGTCACCTGGAAAGCCTCCTCAGAACCATCCTCCAGAATTGCCCGAAGCTCCGCCTCTTTCGGATACCTCCGAAGATAGGTAAACTCCTCTACCTCCGGTTCCAAACCGATTCCTCTTATCTCCCGGATCAAAATCTCGGCTGCCCTTCTCTCCTCTTTTGTCCCGCTTGGTCTTGAAAAACTGATCCTTTCCAATCTCTCATAAATCTTCTCTGCCATATTACAATCCTCCCGTAACTCAGTAATTTCCTCCATCCATCATCCCGATCAGCTCCTTTATGCAGAAGCATGCCACCTGATGTCCGCCTCCCACATCCGTAAGCGCCGGCACTCCGTTCTCCTTCTTGGTATTGGCATAGGGACATCTTCCCACAAATTTGCACCCAACAGGGATATCAATTGGACTGGGAATCTCCCCCTCCAACAGCTTTCTCTTCTTGGCCTTCTCCGCGTGAGGATCCGGCACCGGTATGGCCGATAAAAGCCCTCTGGTATAGGGATGAATGGGATTCAAATAAAGCTCCTCCGCCTTCGCCACCTCTACCAGAGATCCCAGATACATCACTCCAACACGATCCGAAATATAACGGACAACAGAAAGATCATGTGCGATAAAAAGAAGGGTCAACCCCAGCTTTGCCTGCAGCTCCTTCAGCAGATTGATGATCTGCGCCTGTATGGATACATCCAAGGCCGAGACCGGCTCGTCGCAGACAATAAATTCCGGATTCACCGCCAGAGCCCTTGCGATCCCCACACGCTGCCGCTGCCCGCCGGAAAATTCATAGGGGAATCTCAGGGCGTGCTCCTTGGTTAGTCCCACCAGCTCCAACAGCTCATACATCCTCTCCGTCCGCTCTGCCTCCGTTCCCATTTTATGGATCTTCATCCCCTCCTTGATGATATCTCCGATGGTCATCCTGGGATTTAAGGATGCATAGGGATCCTGAAAGATCATCTGTACCTCGGAGGTATAATTCTTGGCTTCCTTCCCGCGAAGTCCTGCAAGATCCTTTCCCTTATACAGAATCCTTCCTTCCGTAGGTTCATACACCCTTACCAGAGTTCTCCCAAAGGTGCTTTTCCCGCAACCGGACTCTCCCACAAGTCCAAAGATTTCGCCTTTTTTGATCTGTAGGGATACCCCATCCACAGCCTTCAGCTTTTTTCCCGCCCCCACATCAAAGGATTTGGAGAGCTTCTCTATCTCAAATAAGATTTCATCAGCCATTATTCTGATCCCCTTCCTTCGCGTCATATTCCTTCAAAGATAATCTCGGCTGGGGGCAATCGGGATCCAGGAGCCAGCAGCTGCATCTGTGACTCTCCGAAAGTGCGTTCTCAGGCGGCATATGATCCTTGCACACCTTCATGGCATACTTGCATCGATCCGCAAAAGGACAACCCACCGGCGGCTTTACCAGATCAGGCGGTGTCCCCTCGATAGAATCCAGCTTCCGATCCTTCGGTTGTCCCTCCTTTGGCACGGAATCCAGAAGCCCTCGCGTATAGGGATGCTCATGTCGATAAAAAATATCCTCCACAGTCCCCGACTCAACCACCAAGCCCCCATACATGACGGCCACAGACTTAGCGATACTGGCCACTGCTCCCATATCATGAGAGATCATAATAATCGAGGTTCCCTTCTGCTCCTGCATTTCCTTCATCAGCTCCAGAATCTGAGCCTGCACTGTCACATCCAGTGCTGTGGTGGGTTCATCCGCGATCAGAATTCTGGGGGCGCATGCCATGGCCATGGCAATCATCACCCGCTGCCTCTGCCCACCGGAAAACTCATGAGGATACTCATTCATTCTTCTCTCTGCATTGGGAATTCTCACCATCTTCAACAGTTCAATAGCCCGCTCTCTGGCTTCCTTCCTGCTGATCTTTTTTCCATCCGCGCCCTTTTCGTGTTCCCGAAGCACCTCCACAATCTGATTTCCGATGGTCATGGTAGGATTTAAGGATGTCATGGGATCCTGGAAGATCATGCTGATCACCTTTCCGCGGATCTCCTGCATCTCTTTTTCACTGAGCTTTAGAAGATCCTTCCCATCCAGAAGGATCTCTCCTCCCTTATAATCCGTGATTGCCGGATCATGTAGCCTTAGGACGCTCTGCGCTGTCACGGATTTGCCGCATCCGGATTCTCCCACAATGGCAAGGATATCCCCGCTTTTCAGTTCCAGACTCACGCCTCGCACTGCCTGAACTTCTCCGGAATATGCGTGAAAGGACACTTTTAAATTTTTGATCTCCAGCATCGTCTTCCCCTCCCTGCCGAATTATTTTCTCATCTTGGGATCCAATGCATCCCGAAGTCCGTCCCCCAGAAGATTAAAAGCCAGCATCGACAATGCAAACAGTATCGCCGGTGCAAAAAAGAGCCATAGTGACGCCGGAAACTGACTTGCGCCAAACTGCAGCATATTTCCCCAGCTGGCCTCCGGAACAGAAATCCCCAGTCCCAGATAACTCATCCCTGCTTCCGCACCGATGGCGCCGGGAATACTCATGGTGTAATTTACAATAATGGGACCGATGGCATTGGGAATCAGATGATTCAAAAGGATCTCCCTCTTTCCCGCTCCGAGAACTCTGGCTGCGATCACATATTCATTCTCCCTCATGGCCAGAATCTGTCCCCGCACAAGCCTGGCCAGACCGATCCAGCCTGTGACAGTAAGCGAAAGGATCAGAGTTCCCATTCCCCTTTTCAGTACTGTAAGCATCAGGATCATCACCAATGTCTGCGGAATGCTCATCAGCACATCGATCACTCGCATCATCGCATTATCCACCTTGCCACCGATAAAGCCTGCGATACCACCGTACAAAACGCCAATGATCAGGTTGATGGTCTCCGCTGCGAATCCGATAAAAAGAGAGATCCGCGTCCCTCTGATCAATCTGGTAAGTACATCCCTGCCCAATTCGTCCGTTCCCAGAAGATGCTCCTTGGAAGGAGCCTGCAAGGTATGTAACAGATCTGTTTTTTGATAATCCGGAAACAGGATCGGTCCGAATACTGCCACCAGAATCAAAAAAAGAATAAATACCAGGGAGCATACGGCTACCTTATTTCTTTTTAATGTCCGGACCACTCCCTGCAGATAGGTCATGGATTCTCTGTGAATCTTCTGGCTTGCTTCTATATCCCTGGTCACCCTGGTAAAATCTTTTTGAAATTCCGCTGTCTTTCCGGAAATTGTTGTCGCTTCCATTCTAACCTCCTGCTCTGCCATACTTTTCCTGCTCCCGATCTACTTTGCCAATCTGACTCTGGGATCGATCACACAATAAAGCAGATCGACCAAAAGCATACTGGCCACAATAAAGATGGAATAAAAAACCGTAAGTCCCATGGTCATGGTATAATCTCTGGCTGTGATGCTGTTTACCAGATATTTTCCAAGCCCCGGAATGGCAAACTGGCTCTCAATGATGTAGGAGCCTGTTACGACACCGCCGATCATACGTCCCAGAACCGTCACGACCGGCATTAGTGCATTTCTCACCTCATGTTTCCAGATAATCGCCCATCCGGAAATCCCCTTACTCTTTGCTGTCTTAATATAGTCCTGGTCGATGACATCCAGCATGGAAGTCCTCATCAGTCTGGCCAGACTTGCCACGGTTCCCATCCCTAAAACAAAGCTTGGGATCAGCGTATAGCGAAAGCTCTGCCATCTGGCGATGGGAAAGAGCTGATAATCCGTATGAAATACCGTTTTGACCCATCCCGAAAGTCCCAGTCCCAGAACGGTTTGCAACACAGTCCCAAGGACAAAACTCGGCACGGAAATTCCGATGATGGCAATCACTGTGGATAAGTGATCCACTGCCTTCCCACGATGCAGAGAGGCTTCGATCCCCAGGAGAATTCCCGCTATGGTTCCAAAGATCAAAGCGCGAATTCCCAGATCCGCCGAAATCGGAAAAGCGGTCAAAATGATCTCCGTTACACTCCGATAGCCATTGGAGGTCGATACTCCAAAATCTCCCCGCAGAATATTTCCGACATATTTCAGGTACTGCTTATACAAAGGCTGATCCAGACCGTATCGCGTCATCAGCACTGCAAGGCTTTCCTCGGAAATAGTATCGTTTCCCGTGCGAAAGGGTGTACCCGGAATGGCGTGCATGATGAAAAAGGTTAAAGTCATAACAACAAATATGGTCACTATGGCGAGCAAAATTCTTTTGATAATATAATTTCGCATTGGCAATACCTCTACTTATGAGGAAGCGGAACCTTTTGGGTTCCGCCTCCGTCACTCTTTCCAAGCTTTTTATTTTACTACCGCAAAATACAGATCCAGATAAGGCACCACTGCCCTTCTGAGTACACCCTCCAGTCGCTTTGAAACTGCATAGTACTGTCCCGTGTAATACAGGGGAGTGATTCCTTCCTCCTCCAGCAGGATCGCCTCTGCATCTCCCAGAAGTCTGATCCTCTCTGTCAGATCCGTGCTATAGGTAGCATCGTGATACTTCGCGTTAAAATCTGCATTGATGAAGAGGGCCGGATTGGCGTCCGCCTGCCTCTCATATCCTCCCAGGAAGTTAGTGGCGTCATCCCAGTCAGCTCCCCAGCTCTGCAGCAGCACATCATATTCATAGGCATTTCTTCTGGTTCTGAGAGCACTGCTGTCCGTGGTCTCCACATCCACTTTGATCCCAAGGTTATCCTGCAAAAGCTGTTGAATGGCTCCGGTTACCGCGATGAATTCATCCGTATTTGTGGCAAGAATGGTAAAGGAAATATCGGAGGGAGAGGAAAGTCCCAACTCATCCAGGCCCTTCTGCAAAAGCTCCTTAGCCTTAGCCACATCATATACATAGGGCAAATTGGAACCCACGATCTCGCGGAAGGTCTTTTTACCGTCTCCTGCAAGTCCTACAGGGATCAGTCCATCCGCAACAGAGCCCACATGCAACACACCGTTGACGATGGCATCGCGATCAATCGCTGCCGAAATCGCCTGACGCACATATTTGTTCTTTAAGAAAGCATTTGCTTCATTGTAATTCAGATAAGCTGTCCGGCCATTATTATAGGTCTGAGCCGTAAACCCGGCATTCTCGATCGCGGATAATCTCTGATAAGCAAAATCCACTACATCCAGCTCTCCGTTCAGGAAAAGATTTACCTGTGTCGCCTGGTTGGGGATCACATACACATTCACCTGATCGATCGCTATATTATCCTTGTTCCAGTAGTACGGATTCTTTTTGAAAACAAGCAGATTATCATGCTCCCAGGAATCCACATAGAAGGGACCATTGCTGATGGAGTATTCTGCCTCTGTACCGATATTTTCCACTCCCACCTTTTGCGTAAACTCTCTGTCATATCCAAAGTGCATGGGATGGGTGATGAGGTAAGGGAAATAGGTGACCGGATAAGCCAGTTCAAATACCAGGGTCTTTTCATCCTGGGCAATTACCCCAAGCTCCGATACATCCTTCTTCCCGGTATAAACCTCTCTCGCATTTTTGATCTCGTACAGGAAATCGGCATAGCTCAACTGCGCTGTGCCATCCAGCATTGCTCCTATGGCATATACCCAGTCATCCGCAGTCACAGGCTCTCCGTTGCTCCAGCCACTCTCCCGCAGATGGAAGGTCCACTTTGTATAGTCCTCATTATGCTCATAGCTCTCTGCCAGTCCATCCACCAGCACACCATCGCCGTATCTGGTAAGACCCTCTCTCAGCAGTCCGTTGGTCACCATCAAGCTATCTCCGATCGCATCAAAGGTAAACTCCGGATCCGCACTGATGGCAATCTTTACCACCTTATCTCCACTGTTTGTGATAACCTCTCCGCCTGCCGCCCCGGAACCGGAGGATTGATTGGATTGATTGCTGATCTGTCCCCCGGAAGCGCTGCTGCCCTCCGCATTCTCATATGTCCCGCATCCGGCCAAGGCTCCCAAAGCCAATACTGTAGTCAAAGCCAGCGCCAAACCTTTTTGCAGGATCCCCTGCCTTAAATTCTTTGCCCTTATCATAATCTATTTCCTCCCCGACAAAATCTTCTGTCATTCTAAACATTTTTAAGCAGTCCCTTTAAGGGATTCACGGTTGCATCAAATTCCGGTCTGAAATTAGTAGGCTCTCTGTCCTCCCAGGAAGGAGAGTTCCAGATGGGCTGGGAGATCTCGGACTGATAATCCTCTGGGGTTTCCCCTGCCGGATGCTTTAAGAACAGATTCTCCGGATCTGCGGAAAGCTTCGCTCTCTCATGATCCGTCTTCCAGAGCTCCTCAAAGGGGATCAGAGGCACAATTCTTTCTTCATAGCCCTTAAAGAATCCCTTTCCGCCGCCGATACCTCTTCCCTCACGGAAGAAAGTATATTTTGCAAATTGAGGAATGGAATACAGCTCTCTGAGATATCCCCAAATGTTTTTATATTCTGTGATTCTCTTCTTCATAGGTCCGATGGATCGGAAATACCCCGTCTCCCATCTCACCAGAGAAACATAAGCTCTGATATCGGAATCCGTGATATAGTCGCCAAAGATAAAACGATTGGTCTCCAGTCTCTTATCCAGCTTTTCCAGAGAATCAAAGAAGTCCTCATACCCTTCGTTATAAGCCTCCCAGGACACTCCGAAGGCCATCCGATAATGTCCGTTATTGATGTGCGGGAAGAGCCAGTCGTTAAACTCATCAATTTCCTTCCTGTATTTCTTGGGATAAAGATCCGGTGCATCCACAGGCTGAAACTTTCTGAACTGTACTTCAATGTAATTGGAAAGTCTGTGATAATCGTTATTTACTGCCTTCTTTTCGATCACATCCACAAAGGTGGGCGTGGTTGCGCGGCCCTTATACTCAGGATTCGCATTTTTGTAAAACTCGGACAGGAAATGAACACCTGTGATGGGATCCTTATAATCCTTCTGATCCGCAAAGCCGTGACCGTATTTATTGGTCTCTCCGGAATGACTTGTAGTCTGATCAGCGATCACATTCTCCAGTCCCAAAAGATCTCTGGCAATGACGGGACGGTTGGACCAGTTGCAGCCGTGTGCCCAGTAGATTGCGTAGCGGTTTGCCTCTGCCTTGTGCTCCCCCTCCTTCTCGCCGAAGGGAACGATAAAGGAGTTGGGCTGGCGTACAAATACGCCTCTCTCATTGGTCTCATCCCTCTGCTCGTTGGGTCTGGGTGCCAGCCCGCCCGCCTCAGCGGCAAACTTTTCTGCCAGCTCATCCGTATAATCGCTCTTTACTGCTTCTCTCTTTGTAAAATCAAATGTGCATGCGTTTGACATAATCTTTCTCTCCTTTTTTATTGGTTTAATCTTTTTTGTTGGTTTAATCGCAAAAAAATACAGCCTCATCTTTGATGAAACTGCTCCATTTCAATGTATTCAGTCTCTCATAAGAATCCTCTAGTGCATATGCATTTTCCACTCAGGCATACAAAGACAACAGCACATCATCATCTTCTCCTTCATCATCATTTTCATCTCTTTCATCGTCTTTGCTCCTTTCCGATTTTCTTTCTTCTCTTTCTAATCTTTCTTCCTTTTTCACGGATCCCCATTTCACAGCGATCCCTGTTTTGTTTCTCGGTAGTTTTTGCTTTCCCGCTCCCGATGGTATGATCATAATACTATGGATCTGTTTTGTAAATTACAGGGGTTTTATCGCTTGTGATAACCTATGTCTATCGCTGATACAGATCCATTTTCTGCATTGAAAAAACCGCTTGTCCCGATGGCAAACGGTTTTATTCTCCGGAAGCTTTTAAGCTCCTTATTATATTTCCCTGTAACGGAGCAGTTCCTCCACATAGGCCTGTCCATATTGGGAGAGGCTGCTTCCCTTTCTAGTGATATATCCGATGATCAGCGGATCCTCCTCCAAAAGCTTAACGGATACCAATCCCTTCAGGATTGCCGCCTCATCCGAAAGCATACCGGAACCGACCGAATATCCCCCAAGCTCTGCGATCAGCTCCATGGTGGTCGCTCTGTCATCGGACCGGATCATCTTATGAAAGTCATAATCTGACATTGCTTCTTCTGTGAGGTAGAAATTGCTGTCATCACTTTGGTCAAAGGTAACACAGGGATAATCCTTCAATTCCTCCAGGGATATCTCCCTTCTGGCGGAGAAGGGATGTTCCTTCCAGACATAGATGTAGGTATCTCTTTTCATCAAGGGAACAAATTCCAGCTGATATTCCTTCAGCAGCTTTCGCAACACATTTTCGTTATTGCCGGAATAGGATACCACCCCCACCTCACTCTTCAGATCTCTCACCTGCTCCAGTACCTCGCGTGTCTTTGTCTCATGAATAGAGAAAACATATTTCATCGGATCGAATCGTCTGATCACATTGGCAAAGGAACGAATGGCAAAATTATAGTGCTGTGTGGAGACGGAAAAACGCTCTTTTTCCTTATCATGTACCAGATATCTCTCCTCCAGTATTTCATATTGACCAACCACCTTTTTCGCATAAATGAGAAATTCCTGCCCCTCCTGTGTCAGCACGATTCCCTTATTAGAGCGTTCAAAGATCATAATTCCAAGCTCCTCCTCCAAGTCATGAATACTGGCTGAAAGAGCAGGCTGAGAGACATAGAGCTTGGTGGCTGCTTCTCGCATGGAGGAAGAGGCCGCGATGGTCAAAACATATTTCAGCTGATTTACATTCATATCTTTATGCCTTTCTCAAGAGAAAAATCCCAGCTTTTCCCTCATAGTCTCCAATGCATTTACCAGCCGAAGGATCTCCTCCTCCGTATTGTAAAAGGCCAGACTCACTCTGGCAGTGGAGGGGGTCTTCATAAACTGCATGAGAGGCTGCGCACAGTGATGACCCGCTCGGATACAGATTTTCTCCGCGTCCAGAATCGCTGCTATGTCATGGGGATGCACTCCCTCCAGCACAAAGGTCAGGATTCCATGATGCTCCAAAGGGTCTTTTGATCCCAGGAGCTTAAGATGCTGATTTTGCTGAAGTCTTTCCATCGCAAACCGGGTGAGATGATCTTCCCTCTCCCGGATGGTATCAAAACCAATCTGATTCATGTATTCTATCGCTTTGGATAAACCATAAGCCCCGGCTGCATTCACCGTCCCCGCTTCAAACTTATGGGGTAGCTCCGCATAGGTGGCCCCCATCCTGGTGACGGTTTCGATCATTTCTCCTCCATAGAGAAAAGGATTCATTTTGTTCAACAATTCTCTTTTTCCATACAAGACGCCGATGCCCATGGGCCCCAGCATTTTATGCCCGGAAAAAGCAAGAAAATCCACATCCAGAGCCTTGACATCCACGGGGAGATGGGGCACACTCTGGGCTCCGTCAGCCACAAAGACAGCCCCTTTTTCATGGGTGAGCCTTGCAAATAATGCAATGTCATTTTCTCTGCCCATAACATTGGATACCTGGGTCATAGCCACAATCCTGGTTCGGTCAGTAAAAGCCTCTCGAAAGGCCTCTTCCGTGATTCGTCCACTCTCATCACACTCCAAAAAATTCACCCTGCCTCCGCACCGCTTCGCCGCATTCAGCCAGGGTAGAAAATTACTGTGATGCTCCAGGATCGTCACAAGAATCTCGTCTCCCTCCTTGAGCGTATTCATTGCATAGGCATAGGCCACCAGATTCAGACTTTCCGTAGCGTTTCTGGTAAATATAATCTCTTCACAGGATCCCGCATGGATGAATACTCTGACAGCTTCTCTTGCTTCCTCATATCGATCCGTGGCCTCCACGCTGAGCTGATATAAGCCCCTTAAGGGATTGGCATTGTATGCTTCGTAGAATTCTTTCTCCGCCTCTATGACCACTCGCGGCTTTTGGGAAGTGGCGGCGCTGTCGAGATAAGCGTACTCCCCATATTTCCCCGTAAGCAAAGGAAAATCCGCCCTTATTTTCTCATCCTGTTCTTTTCTCTCCTGCTCCGTCATAATTCGCCTGCCTCCTGCTTTTCTTACTTACTATTAATTCAATGACTCGCTCTTTAAATTCATAAGCATTTTCTCTAAGGTGTGCCATCCAAGGACAGCACACTTCACCCGGGCCGGCATATGGGATACATCCTGAAGAGCCCCCGCCTCCTCCAGCTCCTCCAGTTCTTCCTCCGTGCCCTCGCCCCGGATCATTCTCACAAAAAGCTCTCCCAGATGCAACGCCTCCTTCGGCCTTCTACCGATGATCAGCTCCATCATGATGTCCGCGGAAGCCTGAGAAATGGCGCAGCCACTCCCGGTAAAGGAACCGTCCTTGATCACGCCGTCCTCTATCCTCAGCTTTAAGACCAGATCATCGCCGCAGGTGGGATTGATTCCTTCCTGCTCGCAGGTGGCTCCCTGCAACTCATGCTTGTGCATGGGATGCAGATTATGGTCCGTCAGGATCTCATTGTAAAATGTATTCCCCATTTCTACCCCTCCACCAAGGCAGCCATCACGCGCTCCCTTGTCTCCCCGTCATCGATTTTGCCGAGCACGGTCTCGATCCTTGCATTGGCCAGCATTTCATAGATCTGTTTCTCCGGAATCCCCCTTGATTTTAAGTAAAACAGGTATTCCTCATTGATCCTGCCGATCGAGGCACCGTGCGCGCCTTCCACATCCTCCTCTCCGCATAGGATCAGCGGCACAGTCTGGTTCACCACTTCTTCATCCATTAGGAGTACCTCTTCATTCTCCTTGCCGACAGAACCACTGCAGCCGGGAATAAAGTCAACCGTTGCCCGCAACAGCTTATGCGCTCCTTCCCGAAGGACTCCCTTCACATCCATCTGTGCCTCAGTTTTCTTACCGATGTGTTTTGCAATGAGATTCAGATCCAACCTTTCATCCTGCCCGATGTCATAAGCAATATTGGAGGTAAAGGAGGACTTTCTCCCCCGTAGCTGCGCCAAAACGCCGGAAACAGTTTTTTTACCGCCCAGAAAGATCTGATCCACCTCAAGCTCCGCATTCTCTTCCAAAACCGCGCCAATATCATTCAGTATTTCTTCCCGCTCTCCGCCCAGAAAGACTTGGACAAGCTTAATATAGGCTCCTTTTTCGGCCCTGATCCGGTTGCGAATTCCACTTCGTGCGTCTTTCGTTTGCTCCGCGGCAGTTCTGTCGTCAAAATACTGAAAAACAGTCATCTCGCAGTTCTGCTTTGCCAGAAGATCAAATTTTCCGCAGGCCGCTCCCTCCGTCTTGCCAAACTCCATACGATAGGTTTTTTGTTCCCCCGCCTCAGCTACAAGTGAGACCACTTGCGCCATATGAGTTTCTTCCAAAAGCTCCACAAAGGCATCTCCCAGTGCGGAACCACAATCGCTTTTTTCCTCTCTGTCAAAAGATGATTCCGTCCCCCTTTGAAGCCCACCCTGTTTATCCTTGTCACAGTATGCTATCCCTTGCCCCGGAAGCTCTTCCTTTTCTTCCCGTATCTTTCCCTCCAAATTTTTTTCAAAAGAGTATTTTTCAATCTCTATATCGTTCATGCCCAACCTATTCCAGGTCTGCCCGGGCAAATGATTGATTTTGATTCTTTCCATACTTTTTTATTCCTTTCTCAAAGTCCTTTGGGTGGATCCCTTTTGGTGCTTCTCCCTTCCAGACTTCTTTTGCCGCACCGCTGCATGATCCGGCTATTTCATTTCTTTATCAGAGGATATCTCTGCTCCCCTTAGCCAATCGTTCCCATCATCTCCAGCTTAATGAGATTATTCATCTCCATGGCGTACTCCATAGGAAGCTCCTTGGACACATTATCCGCAAATCCGCCGACGATCAGCGCCTTTGCCTCCTCCTCACTTAACCCCCTGCTGGTGAGATAGAACACTGCTTCATCGCTGATCCTGCCGATTTTGGCCTCGTGACCGATATCCGCCTGCTTCGTTCGCACATCCATGGCTGGAATGGTATCCGATCTGGATAGACTGTCCAGCATCAGTGACTCACAGGAGACGGAGGACTTACTTCCCACGGCGCTCTCCTTAACCAAAATAGAGCTTCTGAAGGTGGAGATTCCACCACTCTTGCAGATGGACTTGGTGTTCATGTAGGAGGATGTATCCGGCGCATTGTGCACAATCTTCGCCCCGGTGTCCAGATTCTGCCCCTCTCCTGCAAAAGTAATTCCGGTGAATTCAGATCGCGCCCCCCTGCCGTTTAGAATGCTCATGGGATAGAGGTAAGAAACATGGGAGCCAAAGGAACCGGATACCCACTCAATCTTTCCGCCCTCCTCCACAATGGCCCTCTTAGTATTCAGATTATACATATTCTTAGACCAGTTTTCGATGGTGGAATATCGCAGGGTAGAGTTTTTCCCCACATAAAGCTCCACACATCCGGCATGAAGGCTGGCTTCATAATACTTCGGTGCAGAGCACCCTTCAATAAAATGCAGATAGGCATCCTCCTCCACAATAATCAGCGTGTGTTCAAACTGTCCTGCCCCCTTTGCATTCAGTCGAAAATAGGACTGTAGCGGAATTTCCAGCTTCACTCCCTTTGGAACATACACAAAGGAGCCCCCCGACCATACCGCCCCATGGAGCGCCGCGAACTTATGATCTGTCGGAGGCACAAGCTTCATAAAATGTTCCCGGATCATATCCGCATAGCGTTCGTCATGCATGGCGCTCTCCAGATCCGTATAGACCACGCCCGACTGGGCCACTTCTTGGCGGAGATTATGATAGACCAGCTCCGAATCATACTGTGCCCCCACGCCTGCCAGACTCTCCCGCTCCGCCTGCGGGATTCCCAGTCTCTCAAAGGTGTTCTTTACATCCTCCGGCACCTTTTCCCAGTCCTGCTCCATCCTTGTCTTTGACCGAATGTAAGTAACTATTTTATCAACATCCAGTCCCTCAATGGACGGCCCCCAATTGGCTGCCATGGGCGTACGATGATAAATCTCCAATGCCTTTAGACGAAATTCCCTCATCCACTGCGGATCACCCTTTTCCTCGGAAATCTCCCGAATTATTTCAGGCGTGATTCCCGCTTCAAAGCGATCCGCATCGTCCTCCTTATATCTAAAATCATAAAACTCCCGATTGATATCCTGTACCTGTGTTTTTTCTTTCATGCTTAACTACTCCTGACGCTAAGTGCTCTGCCTTCCTAATACGATTCCTTATCCAGATATTTTTCAAAACCGTTTTGTCCCACATCCTCCACCAGCTCCGGACCGCCTTCCGCCACAATCCGTCCATCTACAAGCACATGGGTTTTATCTACCTTCAACGCTTCCAGAATCTTTGCATTATGCGTGATGATAAGGAGTGACCCACCCTGCTTCTTTTGAAATTCCTCAATCCCCTTGGAAACAGTCTTCACTGCATCCACATCCAGGCCGGAGTCCGTCTCGTCCAGGATCGCAAGCCTGGGATTTAACATCAGCAATTGCAGGATCTCTGCTTTCTTCTTCTCACCGCCGGAAAAACCCACATTCAGATCCCTGTCTGCATAGGATTGATCCATCTGCAGAGTATCCATCACATTCTTCAATCTTTTCTTAAAATCAAAAAGCTTAATACGCTCCCCGGTCAGCTGTTCCAGCGCTGTCCTCAAAAAATTTGAGACCGTGATTCCCGGGATTTCAATCGGGTTTTGAAAGGATAAAAAGATACCTCTCTTTGCCCTCTTGTCCGCTCCTTCCTCCGTGATATCATCGCCCTGAAAATATATTTTTCCTCCCGTCACCTCATATTCCGGACTCCCCATGATCGTATACCCCAGAGTGGATTTTCCCGCGCCATTCGGCCCAAGCAGGACATGGGTCTCCCCCTCCTGAATCTCAAGGGATACCTGATGTAATAATTCTTTCTCCTCCGCCCTTGCGGTTAAATCAATAATTTTAAGAAATTCGCTCATACCTTTTCTCACTTTCCTTCATAAAATAAATCACTGATGATCATTTTTTCTAATAGTGCCCTCATTATATTTCCATTTGCCTACTATGTCAATAGGTTTTTATCCGAAACATCATCTTTTCTCAATTCTGTTAAAATCATCTTGATTTCACTTTTTCTAAGGTAGTATAATGTGTTGTAGTCTTGGAAGGAACTTGCACTTTTCTGAGAGTTCAATAGTTCAAGGACAAAAGTAAAACAGAAAGGCGGTGAAAACCATGATCACTACAAGAGGCCGTTACGCGCTCCGCGTTATGCTGGATCTTGCGCAGCAGGAAACTGATCATTATATTCCGCTGAAGGACATTGCCGAAAGACAGGATGTATCAAAAAAATACTTGGAGATCATTGTGAAGGATATGGTAGCCGGCGGTCTTTTGGTGGGAGCCAGCGGGAAAGGCGGCGGCTATAAGCTCTGTCGTAAACCGGAAGAATACTCTGTTGGAGAAATACTGGAATTGATGGAAGGAAAGCTTTCTTCCGTGAATTGCCTTGCAGGTACCAAAAACGATTGTCCTAAGAAAGAACAATGCCACACTCTCCCCATGTGGAAGGAGTATGATCAATTGGTGCATGACTTTTTCTATGGCAAAAGGCTGACGGATCTGATGGAACAGCCCACTGAGACAGGATCATAATCAAGTTCGCATGATAGCCATACAAATAAAGCAACAAAAGTACCACTGCAAAAAAAGAGCCGTTACCGGCTCTTTTTTTGAGGAAGTTTGTTCTATATGGATTATGATATTGCCTTATTTTACTTTAAAAGCCTTCTTGCCGGGGTATACTGCGCTGTCCCCAAGCTCTTCTTCAATGCGGAGAAGCTGATTGTATTTAGCCACTCTCTCCGATCTGGAGGGCGCTCCTGTCTTAATCTGGCAGGTATTGAGAGCCACCGCCAGATCGGCAATAGTCGTGTCCGCCGTCTCACCGGAACGGTGGGAGGAAATAGCGGCATACCCTGCCTCATAAGCCATCTTGATTGCCTCCAGAGTCTCGGAAACAGAACCGATCTGATTTAACTTGATCAGAATTGCATTGCCCGCTCCCATCTCGATACCCTTTGCCAGTCTCTCCGTATTGGTCACAAACAGATCATCTCCTACAAGCTGTACCTTGTTTCCAAGTCTTGCGGTAAGCTTCTGCCAGCCCTCCCAGTCTTCCTCATCCAGTCCATCCTCGATGGAAATAATGGGATATTTGTCGCAAAGGCTCACCCAGTGCTCGATCAGTTCATCGGAGGTATACTCGGTTCCTGCCTTAGGCAGCTTGTAGTAGCCCTTGCCCTTCTCACTCTTCCACTCGGAGGAAGCCGCATCCATAGCGATCATAAAGTCCTTACCGGGAACATAACCAGCCTTTTCGATTGCGGCCAGAATGGTCTCGATGGTCTCCTCATCGCTGGAAAGATTGGGTGCAAAACCACCCTCATCTCCTACGGAGGTGGCAAGTCCCTTAGCCTTCAGGATGGAAGCAAGCGCATGGAACACTTCAGCACACCATCTCAGGCACTCCTTAAAGGAGGGCGCTCCCACGGGCATGATCATAAACTCCTGGGTATCCACAGTATTGGTCGCATGCGCGCCGCCGTTTAAGATATTCATCATGGGAACAGGAAGCCTGTTTCCGGATATACCGCCCAGAAATCGATACAAAGGGATATCCAGTGAAATGGACGCTGCTCTGGCAGCCGCAATGGATACAGCCAAAATTGCATTGGCTCCCAGCTTGGATTTATCCTTGGTTCCATCCGCCTTGATCATGGCCTGATCGATCGCATAAATATCAGAAGCATCCATTCCGGTAATGGTCTGGTTGATCACCGTATTGATGTTTTCAACCGCCTTGGTAACACCCTTGCCCAGATATCTGGCCTTGTCGCCGTCCCGCAGCTCCAATGCTTCAAATTCACCTGTGGATGCTCCGCTGGGCGCTGTTCCTCTTCCAACGGTTCCATCTACCAGAGTAACCTCTGCCTCCACAGTGGGATTTCCTCTGGAATCCAAAATCTCTCTTCCTACAACCTTTTCAATCTCCAAATAATTCATTTAAAATGCTCCTTTCCCTGAGCTCTTTTCCTTGTACATAATTAATCGACCAAAATTCATCGGAGGGATGGCGCCCTCCGATGTCTCTTGGGTCTTCACAAGGTTTTTATGGTAGGTTAGACTTTTCTAACCATCAACTATTGTAAAGAATAGCCTGCGAAAAATCAAGCCTCTTTTTACAGGATTGCCCTTATTGATAATTTATATTCAACAGGCGCATGAATGATCACCCCAAGGCAACATCCAATGCCATCATAAGTGTAAATCCCAGTGCAAACATGATCACACCGATATTGGAATGCTCTCCCTGCGACATCTCCGGGATCAGCTCCTCCACCACCACATAAAGCATGGCTCCTGCGGCAAACGCCAGAAAATACGGCATCAGCGGCGTAAAAAAGCCTGCAAATAAGATGGTGAGCAGCGCTCCCAGGGGCTCCACCGCTCCGGAGAGCACGCCATCCCAAAAGGCTTTCCCTCTTGGCTTTCCCTGGGCATGGAGGGGCATGGAAATAATGGCGCCCTCCGGAAAATTCTGAATGGCGATTCCCAGGGCCAGCGCCAGCGCTCCGCCCGCCGTGATCAGAGCAGAGCCGGAGAGGTACCCCGCATATACCACTCCCACAGCCATCCCCTCCGGAATGTTGTGAAGCGTTACCGCAAGTACCATCATGGTTGTATTCTTCAGACTGCTCTTAGGTCCCTCCGCTTTTTCCGCATTCATATGCAGGTGCGGAATAACCATATCCAGAAAGAGCAAAAACAAAATTCCTCCCCAGAATCCTACTGCCGCAGGCGCGAAAGCAAATTTGCCAAGCTTTTCCGATTGATCCATGGCCGGGATCAGCAGGCTCCAGATGGAGGCCGCTACCATCACGCCGCTGGCAAATCCGGTCAGTGCTCTTTGCACCTTGGGATTCAACTCTTTTTTCATAAACAGCACACAGGCGGAGCCCGCCGCTGTCCCGACAAAGGGAATCAGGATTCCCTGTAAAACTTCCGGTGTCAACATTATCCTTACTCCTTGCTCCTACAATATATTTATGGTGAATATCCCTTACACTCAGCTTTTCGTTTTCACTTCCGTTAAGCAATCCTGTATTACCCCAGCAGATCCGTCATACTCTTTAGTCCGATGGCTATGGTCGATCCGTTGTGTAAAAGAGCGGAGGTGGTCGGCGGAAGGATTCCCCCCACACCCAAAAGGATCAACAGCGCATTAAAGCCAAGGATCATGCGGTAATTGGAATTGATCCGACCCACTAACGCATTACTGAGCTCCTTCAAAGTCACCAAAGCTCTCAGATCTGTGGCTGAAATGGTGATATCCGCTATCTCTCTTGCGATGGCAGCCCCGGTGCTGATGGCGATCCCCGCATCTGCTTCGGACAGCGCGGGGGAATCGTTGATCCCATCTCCGATCATGATCACCCTTCTTCCCTCTTCCTTTTCCTTCTTTACAAAGGCAGCCTTTTCCTCCGGCAGTACCTCCGCATAAAACTGATCCACCCCGACCTCCTTGGCAATGGCCGCGGCAGCCTTTTCATTATCTCCCGTCATCATCACAAGCTTTTGGATGCCAAGCTTACGAAGACTCCCTATCACCTGCCCCGCCTCCTCGCGGATGGGATCCATGATACAGATCACGGCGCAGAGAACCCCGCCGATGGCAAAATACAGATGCGAGTGCTCCCCGGGCAGAGCATCGAATCGCTCCCGATCAGCCTCATCGATCACACACTGTTCGTCCTCCATCACAAAATGGTAGCTTCCGATCACAACCCTTTGTCCGTCAATGGTGCTGGCAATACCATGGGCCACCACATAATTGATCTCCGAGTGCATTTCCTCGTGGTTCAATCCTTTTTCCAGTGCGGCAGCCACAACAGCATTAGCCATGGGATGGGGATAATGCTCCTCCAGACATGCGGCCATACGAAGGTCCTCATCCCCTGAAGTCCCATGAAAGGCAACCACATCCACCACCCTTGGTGTGGCATAGGTGAGCGTCCCCGTTTTATCAAAGACAATGGTATCCGCACCGGCTACCGCCTCCAGAAATTTACCACCCTTTATGGTCATGCCGTACTCGCTTCCCTCCCGCATGGCGGACAGGACAGAGATAGGAATGGCAAGCTTTAAGGCACAGGAAAAATCCACCATTAAAACGGACAAGGTCTTCGTGGCATTTCTCGTCAGAAGATAAGTCAATAAGGTTCCTCCCAGCGTATAAGGTACCAGCTTATCCGCCAGAGAAATGGCTCTGTTTTCCGATTCGGATTTGAGCTTTTCCGACTCCTCGATCATCTTAACGATTCTGTCATATCTGCCTGTTCCGGATACCTTATCCACCCTAAGGACACACTCTCCCTCTTCTACCACACAGCCCGCATAGACATAGGAACCCACATCCTTTTTCACCGGAAGGGATTCTCCTGTCATAGAGGCCTGGTTCACCATGGCCTCCCCCGATACCACTGCTCCGTCCAGCGGGATCACGCTGCCCGTCCTTACCACTACCAGATCTCCCAGATGAATCTGATTCACAGGGACAAGAAGCTCCGTATCATCCATTTTCACCCAGGCCTTATCCACACCCAGCGCCATAGCCTGGGCCAGATCATCCACGGATTTCTTGTGAGTCCAATCCTCCAGGATCTCTCCGATCTTTAAGAGAAACATGACGGACGAGGCTGTGGCCATATCTCCCCGAAGCATGGAGACTGAGATGGCCGTGGCATCCAGGACACTCACATCAAGCCTGCCCTTCGCCAGACTCTTTAACCCCAGCCACACATATTTGCATGCATCGACAACGGACAGGAAGGAATGGATCGGTGCTGGCAAAAACCATTTTTTCAGATACCTTTTGGCAATTGTCATCACCAGTTCTTCCTCAAACTGCCTGTTTAATTCTCTTCCGGTATGTTCCGGAACAAGCTCCTCCAGCTTTTCATCCTCAAAACGGAGCTGTGCCAATGCGCGGATCACACCATCCCTGTCCCCCGCATACCAGATCACTGCATCACAGGTTCTGTCATAAACCTTCACATTGCAAACCCCCGCCACATCGCGAAGATAGTACTCCGCCATATCCGCCTGATGCAGGGACATGTGGCTTATGCTCAAATGTACCCGCAGTCTCCCCCTGCTTTCATGCTTTATCCTACAATCCATATTTTTACTCCATTCCATCAAATGATGCCAGGGTGCCATGATACATTGCCGTATCGGCACATTGTCCGTTAAAGCTTGCGCCGCCTGGCGCACCTATAAGAATGGGCTGCCAAAGGCAGCCCATATCCTCTCATCCTATTCCTATGCTTCACTGCCCTTTGCCTCATCCGAAATGAAGCAATCCTCCTCTTGCGCTATCCGATCCTCATTGATCTGTTTAGCATCCTCGTAGATGTCTCCGCAATTCTCCTTCACATTTGTTGCGGCCTCCATCACACAATCCTTTGCCCGAAGCACCGCTGCCGTAGCATGTGTATAAACCTTCTTGGCATCCTTACTGGACAGAAGCTTCACTCCAGCCGTTCCAAACAATACACCGCCCAAAAACAAGCCCCATTTTCCGAATTTCATCCTTTTATCCTCCGATTAATCCATAATAGTAAAGACCTAAGCGACCTCAAAGGTCATTCTTCCTCTGGATCAATTGTACTTCCATGCCTGTTTCTGCGTCAATCGCCGGGGCGTTTATTGATAAATTTTATCATTTTGTTTTTGGCAGTTTCTTTCGCCGAGACTTCCTGTAAATCCCTGCTCCTGTATTCGCCTCATTCACAGGCTTTGAAGACTTTCCATCCGATAGGTCTCGTCCGCGATCCTCATAGTTGACTGGCGATGTGAAACCAGAAGAATCGTACGATTCTCCTTCTCTTTTCCAAGTGACTTTAACACAATGGCCTCATTTAAGCTGTCAAGATTGCTGGTGGGCTCATCCAGAAGCAGAAAGGGAGCATTATGAAGAAAGGCCCTCGCCAGCCCGATCCTTTGTCTCTCGCCGCCGGACAGGGTGGAACCAAGCTCTCCCACCTGCGTCTCATAGCCCTCCGGCAGAGTCTGAATAAATTCATCTATAGAAGCCTTCCTGCAGGCCTCCCGGATTTCCTCCTGCGTGGCATCCAGCTTCGCGATCCTGATGTTATTGGCAATGGTATCCTGAAATAAAACCGTATCCTGTGTCATATATCCTTCCAGTTCTCTTAAATCAGCCGTATTTACCCGTTCTATGCTGCGATCCGTGATCAGAAGCTCTCCCTGATCTGCTTTCCAAAAGCGCATGAAAAGCTTTAAGAAAGTGGATTTTCCGCAACCGCTTTTCCCTATGATACCCAGGATCCTGTTTTCCGGAATGGAGAAAGAAAAATCCCGGAGTACTTGATTGCCTCCATAGGAAAATTGTACATGCTCCGCCCTTGCGCCGTGAAACTCGATTTCCGGCTGTCCCGATATCTCCTCCACCTCAGGCATTTCATCAATAATGGCCAATACTCTGGCGCCGGAGGCGATGGTATTCTGCAAGGTAGTGCCCAGCGCCGAAAGAGCTGTCACCGGACCATAGGAGGACATGAGCGCGATCAGTGGGATCACCACCCCATCGAACGCCACAAGCCCCTCTCGATATAAGAACACACAAAGGATTAGCATGCAGATGTCAAAGAACAGGATCAGTGAATTGGACAGGGCAAGATTGATACCTGTGAGTCTGCTGAGCTCCCCCTGCTTCTCTGAGAGCTCCTTCGTCCTGTTCGTGATCTCCCGAAGCCTTTGATCTCCTCCCCGGAACTGCAGTGTATCATCTATCCCCCTGATGCTTTCCAGCATATGGGCCGCCAGCTCGCCGGACTGTCTGCGAAGCTCCTCTCCAAGGCTTCCACTATGTCCTGAGATCCAAAGAGGCAGGAACACTCCTATGGAAAGATAAGCCAGAAATGCCAACAGCCCCATACTCCAATGAAAGCTGCCAATGACAATACACATGATAAGCTCCACAAAAAAAGCAATACAAACACGAAATACGCCCCCTCATCCTAAAATGCCGAAAAGTCCCTTCTTCTCGTAGGGCGCACATTCACAGGATATAAAGGTATAACCGGTCTCATCAATGGCTGACTTTAGTCCCTCCTCATCAATCTTTTCCTCTACAAGAAATGTGGCCTCCGCCTTTCCATGAGAAGCAGCCACCTTCTTTGCTTTTGGTGCAAACCTCCGTATGGTGTCATTGATATGAGCCTCGCACATGGAGCAGGCCATTCCATCGATCTTTACAGTGTATTTCAGCATATTGTACATTCCTCCTTGTCTCGGTTAGACTTTTCTAACATTGATGAATGTATTATAGCCCCAAACCTGTCCCATATGCAAGCACAAATCTCATGCCTCCAGGACTGCCTCCTTCATACTTTTTACATAGGCATATAAATCCGGAGCCGCCTCTTTTCCCTTTGCCGCAATTATCTTCACAATAGCGCTGCCTACGATGCTGCCATCGGAGACGCCCGCCATCTTCCCGGCCTGCTCGGGCGTACTAATGCCAAAACCGATGGCACAGGGGATATCCGTCACCTCACGAATACTCTCCACAATGGATTTCAGATCCGTCTTGATCTCGCTGCGCACGCCGGTGACGCCCATGGAGCTCACCACATAGATAAATCCCTTCGCTTCTTTAGCTGTCTTTTGGATCCGCGCCTCCGAGGTCGGCGCGATCATAGAGATCACCGCAACGCCGTGGGCACTTGCCGGCTCCTCCATCTCAGCCTTTTCCTCATAGGGGAGATCCGGTATGATAATCCCGTCCACGCCAAGCTCCTCGCATCTTGCAAAGAATCTGTCATAGCCGTAGTGAAACACGGGATTACAGTAAGTCATGAAACAGAGTGGGATCTGACTCACCTCCCGGATGCGGCGAACGATTTCAAACGCGCCATCCGTTGTCATGCCGTTTTTCAGCGCCCTGATGTTTGCATCCTGGATCACCACGCCCTCCGCGGTGGGATCCGAGAAGGGAATACCGATCTCAATGAGATCCGCCCCGGCCCTTTCCATCTCCAATACAAATTTTACCGTGCTGTCCGCATCCGGATCCCCCGCCGTTAGGAATGCGATAAATGCCTTCTTGTTCGGCGTCTCAAAAGCCTTTTTGATTTTGTTTTTTTCAAATCTGTTATCCTGCATTGCTCCTACCTGCTTTCTTTTATGCTGAGACCATATGCTGATCCCATCAGTCCTCGAATCCCCTGATGGCTCCTCAATCCGATCACATGGTCATCAATTTCGTCTGCTTTTCTATTTCACATGCATTTTATTTTCAAATATTTCGATGTTGAGGTCAAAAGGTCTATGAATCCGATACAATCAGTCATGGATATCCACGCCGCGATACCTGGCGATGGCTGCCACATCCTTGTCGCCCCTGCCGGAAATATTGATGATAATGCTCTCGTCCTTTCCGAAGTCCCTTGCGATCTTCAAGGCATGGGCCACTGCGTGAGCGCTCTCAATGGCGCAGATGATGCCCTCCGTCCTTGCCAGATATTCAAAGGCATCCACCGCCTCGTCATCCGTAACCGGTACATACTGAGCTCTGCCAATGTCGTGCAGGTAGGCATGCTCCGGTCCGATGCCGGGATAATCCAGTCCTGCAGAGATGGAATAAACCGGAGCGATCTGTCCATATTCATCCTGGCAGAAATAGGACTTCATGCCGTGGAAGATACCGAGACTCCCGGTGGCAATGGTAGCTGCGGTAAGCGCCGTATCCACGCCCTTTCCGGCAGCCTCGCACCCGATGAGCTTCACATCCCTGTCTTCAATAAAGTTATAGAATGCACCCATAGCGTTACTTCCGCCGCCGACACAGGCAATGACTGCTGCCGGAAGCTTCCCCTCCGCCTTCAGAATCTGCTCCTTCATCTCCCTGCTGATGACACTCTGAAAATCCCGCACGATCATGGGGAAGGGATGGGGGCCCATGACGGATCCCAGACAATAATGGGTGTCATTCACCCTGTTTGTCCACTCCCGCATGGTCTCGTTTACAGCATCCTTCAGCGTCATTGTACCGCTGGTAACAGGGTGAACCTTTGCCCCCAAAAGCTCCATGCGATAGACATTCAAAGCCTGTCTGTCGGTGTCCTCTTTTCCCATAAAGATCTCACACTCCATGCCGAGAAGCGCTGCTGCCGTGGCGGTTGCCACGCCATGCTGCCCGGCCCCAGTCTCTGCGATCAGTCTGGTCTTTCCCATTCGCTTTGCCAGAAGCGCTTGCCCCAGCACATTGTTGATCTTATGAGATCCGGTGTGATTTAAATCCTCACGCTTCAGATAAATCCTTGCACCTCCGAGATCCTTTGTCATTTTTTCCGCATAATACAAAAGGGACGGTCTCCCCGCATACTCATTAAAAAGCTTATTCAGCTCCGCCACAAATTCCGGATCCTTTTTATAATGCTCATACGCTTCCTCCAGACGGATCAATTCATTCATCAGCGTCTCGGAAATGTATTGCCCTCCGTGAATTCCGTATCTACCCTTGCTCATTTCATTTCCCCTTTCCGTCAAACTCATATCTTAATTCTAACCATTTCCCTCAATTCAGTTTGCCCAATTCGTATAAAGCAAATTGCCTTACAGCTCCTTTGCATTGTCAGACATGCCATAAAGCTAAGCATTCCAAGCCCACACTCACCCGAGGGCCCTGACGATTTCCACGGCCTGTTGCATTTTCTGAAGATCCTTTACGCCTTCCGTCTCCACGCCGCTGGAAATGTCAACTGCAAAGGGCTGAAGTGCCTGGAATGCTTCCTCCAAATTGCCCGGGTGCATACCACCCGCAAGGAAAAAGTCCTTGGGCCAATTCCCGCCAAGCTCCGCATCCAGCTCCCTAAGCCCGGTCCAGTCAAAGGTTTTTCCGCTTCCCTTTCCGGCGTCAAACAAAAGATAATCCGCTGCGGAATCAAGCCACGCCTCCACAAGAAATCTGTCCGCCTGCGGATCCTCCCCCAGCTTCAGCGCCTTGATCACCGGCTTCCCCGTGCTCGCTTTGATAAACATAACATCCTCTTCGCTCTCCTGCCCGTGAAGCTGAGCCAAGTCGATCACCCCTTCATTCAGAAGGGAAACGATTCTCTCCGCAGGGTCATTTACAAACACGCCGACTACAGGAAGCTCCTGCTTAAGCTCTGCCCTGAGCTTCCTTGCCGTCTCTTCTGAAATACTCCTTCGAAATCCCTTTGTCAGGATCATCCCCACATAATCCGGCATTACCTCATTTGCATACCTTGCATCTTCCTCCCGCCTCAGTCCGCAGATCTTAATCTTCATTACTCCTCCCCGCCAACTCTGCCAATATCCTTTTCTTGTCCGCACTGCGCATCAGGGTCTCTCCGATGAGAACCGCGTTCACTCCTGCCTTCTCTAAGCCTGCAATGTCATCCCTGGTTTTCATACCGCTCTCCGATACAAAGAGACGATCCTCCGGTACCAGCTTCCGTAGTCTCACGGAAGTTTGCGCATCCACCGTAAAATCCTTCAGATTCCGATTGTTCACACCGATGATCTTAGCGCCGGATGCAAGCGCCATCTCCACCTCCTTCTCGTCATGGGCCTCCACCAAAGCCGAAAGTCCAAGCTCCGTAGCTATCCCCAGATATTCCGAAAGCTGCATGGGTGATAAAATGGCACAGATCAGAAGCACCGCATTGGCTCCCATCTCCCCGGCCTGATAAAGCATGTACTCATCCACAGTAAAATCCTTTCTTAGAAGCGGGATCCGTACTTCTCTTCGGATCTCCCTAAGATAATCGTCCCGCCCCTGAAAGAAAAAGGGCTCAGTCAATACGGAAATAGCGCCGGCTCCCGCCGCTTCATACTCTCTTGCAATCTTGACAAAAGGAAACTCCGCAGCGATCAGCCCCTTGGAGGGGGAGGCCTTCTTCACCTCACAGATAAAGCTCATGCCCTCCTTTGCAATTGCCTTCTCAAAGGGAAAATCCGGCGTGCCCTGCGGCAGCTCTGCCATTCTCGCCTTAAGCTCCCCCATGGGCAGCAGGCGTTTTTCCGCTTCGATGCGCTCCTTTGTCCTTTCTCCGATCTGCTCTAAAATCGTCATTCCCTACTCCTTTTGACCCATTATTTGTTTGTCATCTCCACAAACTCTTCCATCTTACGGTAAGCCTCGCCGCTGTCGATGAGCCTGCCAGCCAGCTCCACGCCATCCTTGATGGTAGCTGTCTTTCCTGCTACATAAAGGGCTGCACCCGCATTCATCAAAACCGCACTGCGCTTGCCTCCACGCTCATAGCCTCTGAGCACTGCCTTAGTGATCTCCGCATTCTCGGCGGGCGTACCGCCCAGAAGATCATCCTTGCCGCAGTGCTTTAGTCCTACATCCTCCGGCGTGATCTCATAGCGTTTGAACTCGCCATGATCGATCTCGCAGATAGCCGTGGGACCGACTGCGGATATCTCGTCCAGCTTCTCCTTGCCAAATACCACCAAGCCCCTTTGGATCCCCAGATTGGAAAGCACCCTCGCCAGTGGCTCCAGAAGGCTTTCATCATATACTCCCAAAACGATCATGGAGGGACAGGCCGGGTTGGTCAAGGGTCCCAGAATATTAAAGATCGTCCGAATGCCCAATTCCTTCCGAATGGGGCCTACATACTTCATGGCGCTGTGATACTTCTGGGCAAAGAGGAAGCAGATGCCGGTTTTCCCCAGTACCTCCACACTCTTTTCCGGCTCTATGGTGATATTGGCTCCCAGAGCCTCCAGACAGTCCGCAGTACCGGATTTGGAGCTGGCTGCACGGTTACCATGCTTTGTCACAGGAACTCCTGCCGCCGCGATCACCATGGCGGATGTGGTGGAGATATTAAAGGAATTAGCATTGTCGCCGCCGGTTCCCACAATCTCCAATGTCGAACGATTGGTATTCATCTTCAGGCTGTGCGCCCGCATAGCCTCCGCGGAACCAGTGATCTCTTCAAT
>CACXDS010000058.1 GCA_902766425.1 uncultured Lachnospiraceae bacterium | reverse complement strand
GTCGCTTCCTCATCCGCTCTTGTAATCCCCGGTATTGTTCTCATTTGTCCTCCCATACATTTTGAATCGCAGTTATATTATTATAAACTCGAAATACATAATTGGCTAGACCCTATTTAAAAAACTCGTGTCCCCCGTGTTGAAAAAGAAAATCCAGTTTTTCGTCAAACCATCTCATACTTTTTTGATCGGCATATCGTCTGGCAGCAAAATACAATGCTCCCTCAGAGATATCTTCTCCCTGCAGTGCTCTTTCCACTGCTTTTTTGGACGCCTCGCTGACTTCGACCTTATAATAAGATCCACTGGCCACAGGCGAAAACTGTGTGACGCCGTTGGACCGCTGAAAAACCACTTCCCCGATGGTATCCGGAAAAGCTTCGTCTTGTACACGATTCAATACAACATTTGCCACAAGCAATTTCCCGTCATCATCCTCTCCTCCGGCTTCTGCCTCCACAATTCTCTCGAGGATCTCTATATCCCCTTGATGATATGTATTGCTTTCTGCAGGATTCCGAACCTCCGTCTGATCGACTTCTGTATCTTTTGGCCCTTCTTCTCCCACCGAATCCTGTCTTTTTAATATCCGGCAGCTCACTATTCTCCTGTCCGAAGAAGTATATCCGACTATACCGATCTTATAGATCCTCAGCTCCTCCTTCTGTGTTTTCTGCTTGTCCGGAGAAAATCCGGGAATCATAAAAAAAGATGCAAATATCGCCAGATATGCCATTGTCATTATAAATACAGCTTTTTTGTACATAGAATATTCCTCCCAAGGGTTTTGGGTCAATATGCACCTGTCCCATTTCATTCTATGAGACAAGCTCAAAAAATATTCCAAAACCGAATGAAATATGATACCATAATTGGAAGGATGATACATTTTTGCAAAGAAAACAATAGCATATGATACAGGTACCTATGTAAGAATGCTATTTTAACAGAAAAGTAAGGGGAACAGCCATGACCAATTCAGCTCATACAAACGGTGTCTATCCCGCCTTCAAAAAGGACGGCACGCCCTACTACCGCGCCTCCCTGACTTATCGCCGGAAGCATGTCAGTCTTGGAAGCTATGACGACAGCAAGACTGCACACGCCGCCTATCTTGAGGCAGGCAGAATCCTGTCAGACCCCACGATCAAACTGGTTTCCTATCGCGGGGAGCAGAAAAGTACACTTGCATTTGAAAAATGGGTGATTCTTCTCAACTTTCGAGATAATGGACTATATATCGGAAAGCCTATTTATCTCGGTCAGAAAATGTTTTTTTATTATTTAACCCCCACAAAAATTTTAAAATTTGATCTGGACGACCTTTTTTATTTTTCCTCCCATAAGATCATGTGCCGCGGAAATCATTATTTTGTAGCCGATTATGGTATGCAGGTCAATATTGCCAATCGATACGGCATAAAGAATTATGCGGTGGAAGGGAGGGATTTTCTCTTTCTAAATGGTGATCCGTTGGACTATCGCCGTGAAAATCTGAAGATTCTGAACGCCTACCATGGAGTTACAGAAAAGAAAAAAGATACTGTCCTTAAGGGCAGTACCCTTTCCGCCAAGACCAAATATCCATATAAAGCCAGCATCCATCTAAAGGGTAATTATGTGATCGGTCATTACCATACCCCTTTGGAGGCTGCCATCGCCTACAACAAAGCAATTGATATCCTACTCAAAAATGGAGTCACAAAAAAATTTCAGCCC
Source organism: uncultured Lachnospiraceae bacterium (assembly GCA_902766425.1). GTDB lineage: Bacteria > Bacillota > Clostridia > Lachnospirales > Lachnospiraceae > Acetatifactor. Next base: position 2,794 of record CACXDS010000058.1, on the reverse strand, counting down.
AACTACATTGAGGGCATGTCCCCCAAGGAGTACGCAGAGATCTACTCCAATCTGAAGATTTCTCAGAAGCTCATTCATTACGGAAAGCCAAACCATTAAACAACTTATTTTTCCGTAAAATCCAAAAAGCTGATATTCATATTGACATAACCGGATATGCCGTCAACGGATCCTTTGGTACTGTATTGCCACATGGAAAACTTATAGGGATAATCCGGTATATCTGATAATTGGGACAGCCAGACATCATAGGCCGTCAATTTAGACAGGTCCAATTGTTTGATCAGGCATTCCTTGTCCCCGTAGAGAAGCGGGATATACCCTGCCTGAGCTACAGTATCCAAGTAAGCTTTCGCAATAGAGGTCCTCTCCTGTCTGGTCAGTCGGTCGATCCTGGAGGTATCCCCGGACACTCCATCCATATAGAATGCAACCGGATAGGTAATAGAATAGTCCTTGATTGCTTCTATCACAAGCTTCGCTTCCTCCACCGCCTCCTGCGTATTCAGTGCCTGGGAAAAGAAATAGACACCGACCTGCAGCCCTGCATCAGCTGCTCGCTTGATATTCTCCGAATAATAGTCATCCAGCACCAGTTGTCCGCTGCTGTAGCCTCTTGCCCCCACACGAACCATTACATAATCGATGCCTGCTTTTTTTACCTTGGTATAATCGATATAATCCTGTAGCTTCGAAACATCGATACCCACAAAGGATACCAAACGTCCATCGGAATAATACTTCATCAGATCCGATTGACAGACAAGCCTTGTAAAATCATATTCATGCTTGGGAAGATACTGATTGATCAGCACCCATTCCTCTTTTCCGTCATCCTTTACCACCAATGTATGTTTGCCATCCGTCGAAGGATCCTCCTTGGGCTCCGATGTAGGTTCCGGAGTGGGCGCCACCTCCTCCGATGTTTTTTCGGGATATTTATCCCAGAAATCCAAATCCGCCGGTGTCCTTTTTTCCCCGGAAAGAATATGATCTATATCGGCAACCGTCCCCGTCTCCGTATTTATCACATTCTCCTGTTCCATACTCTGTACGGTCTCATGGTCCTTTTGCACTTTGCTTCTGTTTACAAGGAGCACCACCAGAAAAAGGCAAGCGATAAAAATGCATACTAACGCCATAGTCAAAGTCAGTGATAAACTAAATGAATTGTTGTCTTTGTGATCCCGTTCCTCCGGCAATTTCATACTTCCCTCCCCGGAGTCAGAATCGCCTTCTTCGGACACTTCTCCTTGCATATTCCACAGCCAATGCATTTCTCCTGATCGATCTCAGCACAGAAATTCTCCACCTTCACAGCCCCCTGCGGACAATTCTTCACACAAAGCCCACAGCCGATACATCCCACGGAGCATGCCTTCATGGTGATAGGTCCCTTATCCTTGGAGCTGCAGGCAACAACATCCTTCGCATCATAGGGAATCAACGAAATCAAATGTTTGGGACAGGCCTCCACACATTTACCGCACTGCCTGCACTTCTCCCGATCAACCACCGCAATGCCATCCTTCACATGTATGGCGTCAAAGGGGCAGACCTTCACGCAGCTTCCATAACCCAGACACCCGTAGGAACAGGTCTTTGGTCCGCCACCGGGAACAAATGCCATCATACGGCAATCCATGGCCCCATCATATACATAATCTGTATTCGCTTTATTGCAATCCCCCTGACAGTGAACAAAGGCCACCTTTCTCTCTCCGTTCTCCACTGCAACTCCCAGAATTTCACCAATGGTTTTACCCACAGCCGCCCCGCCCACAGGACATGCATTGGCCGGAGCCTCTCCCTTTGCAATAGCAGCAGCCAGACCGGAGCACCCGGCATAACCACATCCGCCGCAATTATTGCCGGGCAGTGCCGCCAGAATTGCTTCTTCCTTCTCATCCACCTCAACCTTGAAACGGATACCCGCCAGCCCCAGGAAAATACCGATCAAAACGCCGACTGCGCCGACGATTACAGCGGCGATCACGATACTCATTGCATTCATTCTTTCTTCCTCCCTTCAAAAGAATCAGAGCAAGCCCGAAAAGCCACAAAATGCAATGGCCATAAGACCTGCCGTCAGGAGAACCATCGGCATACCGCGAAAAGCCTCCGGTACATCATTATATGCTGTCTTCTCACGAATTCCGGCCAAAATGATAATTGCAATGGTAAAACCCACAGCTGTACCAAATCCGTTGACAATCCCGGTGAGAATATCATACTCCTTCTGCACATTGGCAAGGGCAACACCAAGAACAGCGCAGTTTGTCGTGATCAAAGGAAGATATACTCCCAAAGCCTGATACAGCGAGGGCATGGACTTCTTAAGGAACATTTCCACGAACTGAACCAAGGCTGCGATCACCAGGATAAAGACAATGGTCTGAAGATAGGTGATCTGAAGAGGTACCAACACAAAACGATAAATCACACCGGCCACAGCGCTGGCGAGAGTAATGACAAAAATTACCGCCACGCCCATACCGGAGGCCGTCTTCACCTTTTTGGAAACTCCCAGAAAGGGGCATAGTCCAAGGAATTGGCTCAGAACAACATTGCTCACCAGGGAAGAACTGAGCAGTAAGATCAGAAGCTGCTTTATCATTTCCGTATTCATCCTACTCTTCCCCCCCTTTCTCTTTCTGAAGTCTTGAGACTTCTTTGCTCTCAAGCTCCTCCGAAATATCTGTCAATCCCGTTTTCGTATCTTCAAGCTCTGTATGCTTCTCCATATCCTTCCCAATCGAAATCTCAGTTATTTTACCTTCCCTCGCATGCATCT
>CACXDS010000057.1 GCA_902766425.1 uncultured Lachnospiraceae bacterium | reverse complement strand
CGGCCTTGTTGCGCATAAAAGCCGACGGTAACGCCGCGTTCAGTACAACAGGACCTCATGGGTCCTGCCAATCAATGGTATTGGAGTAAACGCGGCTAGCTGTCGGCAAAGGGTGCTCAAAAATCGCAGTACTCAGACAATTAGAGGTTGTAGTTGAAGTAAGCGCTGCTAGCTTGAGCGGCCGGCGTAAATATCAGATTTCCAAACAGATGCTCTACCCGCTGAGCTACAATCTCCGAGGAGATCGGTGGGACTCGAACCCACGACACCCTGTGCCCACTCGAAGTAAACCTGATTAGCTGCCGGCTGATGAAATTATCATAGCATTTGATTAAGAAAAAGTAAATATACCTGTGGTTTAAAACACAAAAGGAGAGCCGCATCTGCAGCTCCCCAAAGGATAGAATTATAGTTCCGTTATTTTGTTCCCGCTAATTTGTATACTTTATTGTGTATCCACTTCGTTCTGTTGTGCCACCAAATACTCAGCGCCGTATTTCTTACGGAGAGCGGGCTTTTCGATCTTACCGGTGGCATTCCTGGGCACATCGGCAAAAATGATTTTCTTGGGTCTCTTGTAGCGGGGCAGACCCTTACAGAATTCATCGATCTCCTCCTGGGTACAGGTCATCCCCTCCTTCACCTGGATAATGGCACCGGTGATCTCTCCGAGACGCTTATCCGGCAGACCGATCACCGCCACATCGCTCACCTTATCATATCCGCTTAAGAAATTCTCGATCTGCACGGGGTAAATGTTTTCACCGCCGCTGACGATCACATCCTTCTTACGATCTACCAGGAAGATAAAGCCATCCTCGTCCTGCATGGCCATATCCCCGGTATAGAGCCAGCCATCCTTTAAGGTTTCGGCGGTAGCCTTGGGATCATTGTAGTAGCAGGTCATGACGCCGGGCCCCTTGACACAGAGCTCGCCCACGCCGCCCTGAGGAACGGTCTCCCCGTTTTCATCCACGATCTTGCATTTCCAGCGATAGCCGGGCACACCAATGGCACCCACCTTGTGTATGTTCTCAATGCCCAAATGTACACAGCCGGGGCCGGTGGATTCGGAAAGTCCATAGTTTGTGTCGTACATGTGATTCGGGAAGTATTCCTTCCAATGCTTGATCAGAGAAGGCGGAACAGGCTGTGCGCCGATGTGCATGAGCCTCCACTGACTCAGTTCATAATCCTCCAGCTTCAGATCCCCTCTATCCAGGGTCTCCAAGATATCCTGCGCCCAAGGCACCAAGAGCCAGACAATGGTGCAATGCTCCTTTGAGATGGCATCGAGAATGATCTCCGGCGAGGTTCCCTTCAGCAGAACAGCCCTACTGCCAGCGCAAAGGCTCCCCATCCAGTGGAATTTAGCACCGGTATGGTAAAGGGGTGGGATGCAGAGGAAAACATCGTCCCTTCCGGTCAAATGGTGCTTTTGCTCCATCTGAGCCGCCTGGGTCAGACTCTCATGGTTGTGTAAAATAGCTTTTGGAAATCCCGTTGTACCGGAGGAGAAATAAATTGCCGCATCGTCCTCTTCCTCCAGGCGCACCAGAGGCGCCTGACTGGAACAGTCAGCGACCAATTCCCGATAGCTCTCAGCGAAGGTGGGACACCCATCCCCCACATAGATCAGGAGACGACCCTTGCCCAGCTTCTCTTCAATGGATTCGATACGACCGATAAACTCCGGTCCGAAAAAGAGTACATGAACCTCCGCCAGGTCTGCGCAGTACTGAATCTCATCTGCGGCAAAGCGGAAATTAAAGGGTACCGCAATGGCTCCGGTCTTTAAGATTCCAAAATAGATGGGAAGCCATTCCAGGCAGTTGAACATGAGGATTGCAACTCTGTCCCCCTTCTGAATCCCTCTGGAGATCAGCATGTTTGCCACGCGGTTTGCCTTCTCATCGAAGATGCTCCAGGTAATCTCCCGTCGATAGGGTGTGGGCGAGGTGGGCTGCACCAGATCGTATTCCTTCCAGGTAATCTTGCGATTATCAGGCATACTGGGATTTAGCTCAACAAGCGCCACCTCGTCCCCGTATAATTTATGATTTCTTTCCAACAAGTCCGTAACCGGCATTTTTCATCCTTTCCCGACATGCCCCATCTCTTGTGGTGCATAGCGTCATATTCGCCATGATAGAAGTTCAACTACATGAAACTATGGCACTTTATCGCGTTTACCCGTGAAAGCGTCCTTCACAAGATTATCACATTTTACAGTAAAAGTCAAATTAACGAATTACTTTTACAAGTCCCACTCCCATGCTATGAATCTTGAAGTCCCCGTACTGCAGTCGCCATTCACTTCCTGTTATTCCTCATTTCTTCTTTATAAAAACTGTAACAGTTGCGACCATGATCCTTCACAAAATAAAGCGCCGTATCCGCCTCGCGGAACATCTCCTGCGGATCACGTTTTTTTGAATCAAGAGAAACTCCCACGCTAACGGATATCTTCGGCAGACCATCCGACAGATCAGCGAGCTCACGATTGATCTCGACCACCTTCTTCTCAATCAGCACCTTTACTTCTTCATTTACATGAACCATGAAGACAACAAATTCATCGCCGCCAATACGGAAGATGTAATCATCTGGTCGAAAATTCTGTTGTAATGTGACGGCTAATTTTTTCAAAACCATGTCGCCAACCTCATGACCATAATGGTCATTAACTGACTTAAACTGATCGGCATCCACCAGCAAGAGTGCTGTCGTTGTGGTATCTATGCTGTTTTTGATAAGATCATAGCCCGCACGGTTATATACCTTGGTCAATTCATCATGAGAAGCCTTATAAGAAAGCTGATCAATGCTTTTTTTGTAGGCAGCATACATTTTATTATAGGTTTCTGCCAAATATCGAAACTCATGTGCACCTATAATGGGAATACTCTGATCCCTTTTAATATGCTCCACTGCCTGTAGAAGTGGATTGATCCCCAGCCGGGTAGTCAGTATCAACATCAAAATCAGTCCCAACGACTGAATCACGATCAAGATTGCCATCCATACCAGATTATGATATGCATGCCTGTTCATACTCTCCTGCGTACCATGCGTCAAAGTCTTCAGCTCATCAACGCATTTCTTCAGGTCATCTCGAATGAGGTTCTTTTGGCGGAAATATTCTTCATCATGCATAAGAGTTTGAGCAAGCACCTTTTTTTCCTCGGCTGACAAAGCCATGTCCTCCTCAGATAGCCGGACACCACTCATCGCTTCAGGAACATTCTTGTCATGATTGGCGTCAAGCACAAGTAACATGGCATAATACTCCCGCTCCATTAAGGATACAGAACTCGTCAATGCCTGCTTCAACGCTACAAGGGCCTCTGAATCTGGAAGCTCCGAGGTCATATCCTCTATTGCCTTTTCCCGACGCTTCGTCACCTCAGCCTCGGTAAAATAGTTGTCCAAATGCGTCCTGTCGCTCAATACCACATAGCATCTGGCCTCCTCTGTCAGGTAATCGGAAGCATTCAAAAGATTGGAAGCGGCATCCTGCAGCTTCATATATGTATCAGTGGCATCCGACAAAGCATGGTAGGACAAAAAGGTTCTGTATGTAGTAAAAAGTAGTATTGAAGTTATGCCGAGAAAAGCGATTAGCATTAGTATAAAAGTAAGTCTAAGCGACAATCCCTCATCCTTAGCCTTCTTTAGCCACCGTCTCATGATCCTTTTCCTCTTTTCTTTTCATCTTGGAGTTTGTAGCATCGTAATTTATGGATCGCAGCATCGTTGTTTTAGGATTGGATGCCTAACATGTGACTGAGCTGCTTTGACGATTGTACGGCAAAAATGGCATTTGTCTCTTTCATGCTAGAGCAAATGCCACTTTTTTCTATAACCATTTGCGTAGAAAATCAATAAGCTTCAGATGTCTCAAGCCGCATCCAATATTTCATTCAGTCCAGATGGCCTTTCGCCTTAATGACTTCTATTACGGAGTCTACATACTTCTCACAGATCTCATCGCTCTCGGCTTCTACCATGACGCGGATCACAGGCTCGGTACCGGACTCTCTAACCAAGATTCTGCCGGTGTCGCCCAGCTCATCGGAAACTTTTTTTACTGCTGCCTGCACATCAGGATCGTTCTGCGCGTCGGGCTTGCTCTTCACGCGAACATTCTTCAGCACCTGAGGATAGAATACCACGGGAGCTGCCAGCTCACTCATGGGCTTCTTCTTTGCCAGCATAACCTCCATCAGCTTCAGGCTTGTCACAATGCCGTCGCCGGTGGTCTCATACTTCAGGAAGATGGTATGACCGCTCTGCTCACCGCCGAGACGGTTTCCGGTCTGAACCATGTTCTCATAGACATACTTGTCGCCCACCTTGGTCTTCTCGTACTCAATGCCGACCTTATCCAAAGCCTTATACAGACCAAAGTTACTCATGACGGTGGTCACGACCTTGTTGTTCAGGAGCTTTCCGCGCTCCTTCATGTACAGACCATAGATATAAAGCACATGATCGCCGGTCACCAGATTGCCCTTCTCATCCACGCAAAGGCATCTGTCCGCATCTCCGTCATAGGCGAAGCCTACATCCAGACCGTTCTCCACCACGAATTTCTGCAGATGCTCGATATGGGTGCTTCCGCAATCTGTATTGATATTATATCCGTCGGGCTTGTCGTTTATGACATAGAGCTTTGCACCCAGTGCCTCAAACACGCCGCGGGCAATCTGGAAGGCTGCACCGTTTGCGCAGTCCAAACCAACCTTAACGCCCTTAAAGCTGTACTTGGACAGGGAGATCAGGAATCCGATGTAACGGTTTCTTCCTGCCACATAATCCACGGTACGACCGATCTCATTCCGCTCTGCCACGGGAATCTCCACCTTACCGTCGATATAATCCTCCACCTTGAGGATGGTCTCTTCATCCATCTTCTCACCATTGCCGTTTAAGAGCTTAATTCCATTGTCATAATAAGGATTATGGGAAGCGGAGATCATAATACCGCAGTCAAAGTCATCCACTCTGGTAATATATGCTACGGAGGGTGTGGTAGTCACATGCATGATATAGGCATCCGCACCGCTGGCCATCAGCCCCGTACAAAGAGCATACTCAAACATATAGCTGGATCTTCTGGTATCCTTACCGATCACAACCTTTGCCTTCTTGCCCTCCTTTGCGCCATAATACCAGCCGAGGAAACGGCCGATCTTTACGGCATGCTCAAAGGTCAGATCCTTGTTGGCCTCACCGCGGAAGCCGTCTGTACCGAAATACTTGCCCATTCTTACAGTCTCTCCTTTCTCTCGATATCCAGGAAATACTTATAGGTGTCAACGGTGAGTTCACCGCAGGCAGCCTCATCCACTGCAAGAATAGCCGCATTATGCATCTGCAGAGCGGAGCTGGTCCACTTCTGGGATACACCGCCTTCCACAGTAGCCGCCAATGCTCTGGCCTTATTGTGACCATTGATCAGGATCAAAACCTCTTTGGAGTCCGTAACAGTACCGACACCTACGGAAAGAGCCTGCGCAGGCACCTTCTCTGGATCATTTCCAAAGAAACGGGAATTTACGATACGGGTATCGGTGGTAAGATCTCTCACGCCGGTACGGGACGCCAGACTGGTATAGGGCTCGTTGAAGGCAATATGCCCATCCACGCCGATGCCGCCCATGAACAGATCGATGCCGCCATAGGAAGCGATCTTCTCCTCATATCTGGCGCATTCGCCCTCGGGATCATCGGTCATTCCGTTCAGAATATTGATATTCTCGGGCTTCATGTCAACCAGATGGTTGAAGAAATTGTCATGCATGAAATACCAGTAGCTCTGGTCATGCTCGTGAGGAAGTCCCAGATACTCATCCATATTGAAGGTCACCACATTGGCAAAGGAAACCTCTCCGGCCTTGTTCATTCTGGCCAGCTCCTTATAAACACCGATGGGTGAGGAACCGGTGGGAAGTCCCAAGATAAAAGGTCTGTTCTCCTTGTGATTGTTGATCTTGTTTGCAATGTAATGTGCCGCCCAGAGACACATTTTCTCATAATTATCCTGAATAACAACTCTCATTTATTTTTTCTCCCTAATCATCAAATATACTTTATTTAGTTTTTCGGAAATTCGCCCTTCCCGGATTCTCTTCCTTCGGAAACCAGCGAATTAATTCATTCAGATTTTCTCTATGATCTCACCGCTGTTCTTGTAGATGCTGTTCTCGGGAACAACTCCTCTCACGCAGGATGTGGGATATACATTGCTGTTCCTGCCGATAACGGTGCCGGGATTGCAGACTGCGTTACAGCCAACCTCCACATGGTCACCCAGCATGGCGCCGAACTTCTTCACACCGGTCTCAATCTTTTCCGTACCGTTGTGCACCACAACAAGCTTCTTGTCGCTCTTAACATTGCTGGTGATACTGCCGGCTCCCATATGGCTGTAATAGCCAAGGATGCTGTCTCCGACATAATTATAGTGAGGGGTCTGCACATGGTCAAAGAGGATTACATTCTTCAGCTCCACGGAATTCCCCACCACGCAATCGGCGCCCACAAGCGCTGATCCTCTGATGAAAGCACAGTGACGCACTTCCGTATTAGGCCCGATGATACAGGGTGCACCCAAAAATGCAGTAGGGGCAACCGTAGCTGTCTTATGTACCCAGACCTGGGGTTCTCTCTCCACATAATCCTCTCCCAGAGTGGGACCCAGAGCCAGGATCATGTCCTTAATCCCCTTTAATGCTTCCCAGGGATAAGTAAACCCGGAAAGGTAATCCTTTGCAAGTGTATGATCCAAATCATACAGATCTTTGATTGTATACATATCATATCTCCTTTAATGATCGCACTGAGCTGTAAATCCTGTCGCTTCATCTCATCTGCGATAAATAGTGACGGAAGAACCTCTGTTACAGTTTTTATTCTGCTTTTTGCTTTCTTCCCGACGACCCACTTTGTTTCTTTTCGCATGCGCTTGTTAACAGATCTGAACTGCATCGTTTTAGTATTTTTCATGCATCCTGCCTGACACAGAATACACCTATCAGAGCTCCGGTATAATGCATTTCGTGCACGCGAAATTGTTTCCGGCCGTGGCAGCATCCGCCGAGTCTTTCGATAACTGCCAGTCCTCGTCAACCATTAAGGTCCAGGCGCTAATAGTCCCACCGCTCTCTCCTTCCGTGAAAGGACTATTTTACTATATGTCTGATGGACATATCTAATGTATTATTTTAATGTATTCGCCCCTTCATTGTCAAGATGATTCCGCTTACCACTGTGAATGAATGATTCCGCGCAGTTTTCTGTCATAAAGCTTCCGAACCGCCTGCATCTGGTCATCCGTGAGCGCCGGAAGCTCCGCTGCGCGAATATTCTCGTGAAGCTGCGCTGCGCGGCTCGCCCCGGGGATCACCACGCTGACCGCCTCGTGCATCAGGATCCAGCGGATTGCGATGGGAACAAGATCATCCGTGCCAAAGATCTTTTTGAGCTCCTCCACACATTCCAGTCCAAGCTCATAGGGCACTCCGGAAAAGGTCTCCCCCTTGTCAAAGGAAGCGCCCTCCCGGTTATATGCGCGATGATCCCTTTCTCCAAAAACAGTTTTTTCATTATACTTGCCCGTGAGCAGACCGCTTGCCAGCGGAACGCGGGCGATGATGCCGCTTCATAAATTGCTTTCTCCTTTAGACTCATTCATTTGTCTTTCTGTTAGTTATTACAATTCTCCCCGCTGCTTCATGTCATTCAAATATAAGTCGGAGTACATGTCCAACTCCCCGACTACCCGGGTGGAATCCTTGCCGTAAACCTTGCAGCACTTATGCGAAACCTTTGCGCGCTCCTTCTGGTTTTCGTCGACCTCCACGCTCATGCGCATGCTGCCGCCTGTCACTTCGCTATCCAAATGTCGCATGATCTCTTCCACCAGGCTTTCATCCACTGTATCCATGACAATCCTCCTTTTTCAATCATTGGAATCTGGGCATTTTCGTCATTTTCCTTGCAAAACACTCCTGATACTCCTCACTGCTTGCTTACGCGTAAATACATAATGTTATTTCATAGCATCCCCCTTTTGACATGTATTTCTTCTCGTAAGAGTGCCAGCAATTTGTTTTGCTCCATGTATTTCACGCAATAATTAATGTCGCACAGTTTTTCCTGTTCGCCTGTGTGATATATTTTCTTCCACTGATGAAACCGTTTGTTTATTTTTTTCGCAGACAATAGCTTGATCGATCCTCCTTCGACAACATAACCGAACAGCATGCTGTCATCCACTTCCTCCGGCGGATATGCAAAGGAGCTGAGTTCCTCATTCTCAGGATATGATTCATTCCAAAATGACACCCTAAAAACAAACTCCAAAAAGGGATACTTCAAGGTAAACCAAAACATTTCCACCAAATAATCCATCGGATCCGGCCATTTCCCGAGAATTCCGTTCAGACCTACCATCCCATCAGGATGCACGATGCCATATCCGTTCGGATAATGACTGTCGCAGTCATAGCAGCTCCAACATGCCAGGGATAATCCGGATACTTCGTTTGAATAATCATTTTCCGCCATGAACTGAATCGCCTGCTCGTGAGAGATCGGTTTGCCGACCAATTCATAGTATGGCCGCCTGGCCGTCGAATCAGGTAGATCATCAAGGGAGTACTCCGATGTAAATTCCGTGTTTTGAAGTGCATCCACGAGACTCATGTCTAAAATGTTCGTTCCTTCGTAAACAAGTTTTTCCAAGGCATCCATATTGCCAAATTTGGTTTTTTCCTCATTCAAATATACTACGCCGTCCTCCATGACAAACAGCGGACTTAAAAAATCAAATAGCGTCATTTTTTTACCCCGTTTTTCCCATAACGCGTCAAAAATTCTTCCCTTTGGGCACACCTTACGGCACAGGCACGCCCGACTCAATACTCAAAAGTGATCTCCAGCGGTTCTCTTCCTTTAGAGGCTGCATTCAGGCGGACAAAGCCCTGCGGAAGGTTGATGGTGATGACCAGACTGCTCAGCTTGCAAAACCTCCCGCTTTCCATTCGCTCTCTGAGTGAATGCAGGCCAGGAGACGAATAGGCACTTGTCATTCCAGAGAAATAACTTTTCAGTTCGCTTAGCCCCTGTGCATTCTCGCCATCCCTCTCGCCCCGAATCTCAAACCCATTCTCCGTAAAAGTGATCACATAGCTTTCCGTTTTGTCTAAGGTGCTTTGCAAACTGGCACTTATTGCAGCTGTATTCATGCTCGCCAGAATCTGCATGTCCTTGGCCGCAACGCTGTTTTCATGATATCTCATCGTTCCAGCCAATGCGTCAGTCCACCATATTGACGCTACAAAAGAGATTACCGTGACAAAAAACGCCTCGCAAATCGGAATCCTCTTCATTTTGATGATTTTGGGTACTTTCCCATGCTTTGAACCATCAGCTTCCACATCCGATACATCAGCACATTTCACATCGCAGCATTGCCACACATGCCCCATTATCCAGATCCCCCAAAACACAAACATCGGTATCGTTGGCAACATAAAGTATTTGGAGGCCGGGCACTCTTCGCACAGGCAGATCACCCAAATGAGCAAGCCAATGGTAATTATGCCGATAATCCTTGCTCATCCATGCATGATCAGTATATCAGAGATTAAACAATCGGTCAATTTCTCACGGGCACTTTACCTAATTGCAATAAATGCCTGACCAAGCATAAAAAACGGCTCGCATGGCATCCGCCTGACGGCCGTATCGTACAAAAAAGGTGACCCTCGCCATGCGTGCAAGGATCACCAGTCTTGAAATTCTTTCATAAAATTTCTTTATAAATGTTGTTTGATGCGGGCCATGACTCCCTCCAGAGGCAGGTCATGCTTACCGGAAAAATAGTACCTGTTTCCGTCATGATCGATATGTCCCGCATGCCAGGAAGGCACATTGCTCAGTCCCTGCCCATCATGATACAGGACCTCGATGCTCCTGCCACAGGTAAGCTCCTCGTTTTCCAGCCAGAACCGCCCGTTGTAACCGGTGCGGAGCCTTCCCTCCAGTTCCACGCCGGCGTTTAATCTTTTCGCCTGATAATATGCCTCCTCCAACTCACGGCAAAAGCTTCCCAGCTGTTCCTGCACATACAGGCTTTCCGCTGTCGGGATCAGATCCGGTATGATGACCTGCTCCTGATCCAGATATTTGGTCTTTTGAAAGAACTCCTCCATCCGGCTCTGCAGATCCTTTACAGACTGCACCCACTCTTCGTATTTGATCATATTTGTAACCCCATTTCCCCGTTGCGGATCAACCCCTTGATCCTTTTGTTATCAGTGCATGATCTGCTCAGCGATACAGATCTCTCTTATCCACCACTCTCTTGGCCTTGCCCTCGCTTCTGGGAATGGTCATGGGTTCCACGACCTTCACCTGCACCAGAATACCCAGCATGGATTTTAAGCCGGCCACGATTTTCTTCTCTCTCTCCGCAACAGTGGCAGTAGGATTCGCCACCATCTCGGGAGTCAGCTCCACCTGAACCTCAATGGTATCATTGTTGCCAACACGGTCAACCAAGATCTGATAATTTGCCTGGTAGCCCTGATTTAAGAGCACTGCTTCGATCTGGGAAGGCCATACATTGACGCCCTTTACCACCATCATATCATCGCTTCTGCCCATGGGCTTATGCATGCGGATATGAGTACGACCGCAGGAGCACTTCTTTCTGGTCAGATAGCAGAGATCCCTGGTGCGGTAACGAAGGAGCGGGAACGCCTTCTTCGTGATACAGGTAAATACCAGCTCTCCCACTTCTCCCTCCGGAAGCACCTCTCCGGTCTCCGGATTAATGATCTCAGGAATGAAGTGATCCTCCTGAATGTGCATGCCCTGCTGCTCCTCACACTCAAAGGAGACACCGGGGCCTGAAATCTCAGTCAGTCCGTAAATATCATATGCTTTGATGCCGAGAGTCTCCTCAATGCTGTGGCGCATCTCCTCGGTCCAGGGCTCCGCGCCGAAAATACCGGCCTTCAGCTTGATCTTATCCTTCAGCCCTCTTGCAATGATGGTCTCCCCCAGATTGGCCGCATAGGAGGGAGTACAGCAGAGGATCGTAGAGCCCAGATCCTGCATGAACTGAAGCTGTCTCTCCGTGTTGCCGGAGGACATGGGAAGGGTCAGACACCCCACCTTATGGGAACCGCCATTGATGCCGGGGCCACCGGTGAACAGACCATATCCATAGCAGACATGTACCACATCCTCCTTGGTACCGCCCGCTGCCATGATGGCTCTCGCGCAGCACTCCTCCCACACATCCAGGTCCGCCTGGGTGTAGAAGGCTACCACGCGGCGCCCTGTGGTGCCGCTGGTGGACTGAATGCGAACACACTCGGAAAGGGGGACACCCAAAAGCCCATAGGGATACTGATCCCGCAGGTCATCCTTGTTGATAAAGGGGAGCTTGTGAAGATCCTCGATGCCCTTCACATCCTCCGGCTTTACGCCAATTTCATCCATCTTGTCATGGTAGAATTTCACATGATCATACACATACCGAACCTGCTCTGCCAGTCTCTTGCTCTGCAACGCCTGGATCTGCTCCACCGGCATTGTCTCAATCTCGGGTTGATAATAATTTCCCATTGGTCTCTTTCTCCTTTTTGCCTAAGTTGCCGGACAGCTCCGTCCGACTATATTTATAGTGTCATCCCCTAATCAACTCTAAATCTTATTCGTTGCCTCAGCCCCTGCCCAGCAGGAATGCCTTCTGGTTCAATTCCAGGAACTTAGCCGGAACGCACTCTTCTATGGCCTTCTGCCATTTTTCCACAGGAATCTCATCAAAGTATCTGGAGAGTCTCCCCATGAGTACAATATTGACTGCCTTGGAGGAGCCTGCCTGCTCTGCCAGAGAAAGGCAATCCATGGCATCCACCTTTGCTCCCAGCTTTTCCATCTTCTCCACAAGCTCTGTGGGATACTGCATAGCCCCGGTGATCACAGGCATGGGATCGATCTCCTGCGTATTGACCACGATGCGTCCATCCTCCTTCAGATATTCCAGATATCTGGCCGCCTCCAGCTTTTCGAAGGAGACGATAAAATCAGCCTGTCCCTTGTCAATGATGGGCGAATACACCTTTTCACCAAAGCGCACATAGGTCACAACGCTTCCGCCTCTCTGGCTCATGCCATGTACCTCGGAAACCTTTACATCATACCCTTCTGTCAGGAGCAAATGCCCCAGAAGCTTGCTGGCCAGAAGGGAACCCTGCCCGCCTACGCCAACGATCATAATATTCTTTGTCATTTCGGTCCTTCCTCCTTCTACTGGCTCTGCAGTGCATTAAACTTGCACAGCTGCTTGCAGACACCACAGCCGACACAGAGCGTTGTGTCAATGCATGCCTTGCCGTTCTTCATGCTGATGGCAGGGCAGCCGAGCCTCATGCAGGATTTGCAGCCCACACAATTCTCGCAGACAACCTTCAGAGGTTTCTCATGCTTTACATATTTCAAAAGGGCGCAGGGTCTGCTGGAGATGATCACAGAAGGAGCCTTCACTGCCAGTTCTTCCTTGATGACTGCATCACACTGTGCCAGATCATAGGGATCCACCACTCTTACCCTTTCAAAGCCCATGGCCCTGCAAAGCGCCTCCAGATCGATCTTTCCGGCGGGATCCCCCTTAATATTGTAACCCGTTGTGGGATTCTGCTGGTGTCCCGTCATACCGGTGATGGAGTTATCCAGAATGATCACAGTGGAATTACTCTGATTATAGGCGATATTTGCCAGGCCCGTCATGCCGGAATGCATAAAGGTGGAATCACCGATGACAGCCACCGTCTTCCCCTCGCTCTCCTCTCCCAGGGCCTTGTTAAAGCCATGGATGGAGCTGATGGACGCACCCATGCAAAGGGTCATTTCCATGGCACTTAATGGTGCGACAGCGCCAAGGGTATAGCAGCCGATGTCGCCAAGAACGGTGCACTTGTTCTTGGCCAGGGTAAAGAACAGACCTCTGTGAGGGCAGCCGGCACACATCACGGGAGGCCGTCCGGGAAGATTCTCCTCCAGCTTTTTGGACGCAGGCACCTCTACACCCAGCTTCTCCGCAATCAGGTTTTGTGAGAATTCGCCCTCCAAAGGCAGCACATCCTTGCCTGTAACGGTAAGACCAAGCACCTTGCAGTGCTCTTCGATCACGGGATCCAGCTCCTCCACAATGACCAGCTTATCCACCTTCTCCGCGAAATCCAAAATAAGCTTCTCCGGCAGGGGATGGATCATTCCAAGCTTCAAAATGCTGGCATTCTCGCCGAATACTTCCTTCACATACTGATAGCTGGTGGAGGAGGTGATGATACCGAGCCTTTTATCTCCTATTTCCACGCGGTTCAGATCGGTGGTCTCGGCAAAGGCAATGAGCTTACGGGTTCTCTCCTCCACAAAGGGATGACGGCGAATGGCATTTCCGGGCATCATCACATACTTTGCGATATTCTTTTCATAGGCCTTCTTCTCCGGCAGCACTCTCTCCCTGAGCTCCACCACGCTCTGCGAGTGAGCCACTCGGGTACACATCTTCATGATCACGGGTGTGTCAAAGGTCTCGGATATCTCATAAGCTTTCTTTACAAATTCACAGGCCTCTGCGGAATCCGCAGGCTCCAGCATGGGCACCTTCGCCGCCATGGCATAGTGCCTGGAATCCTGTTCATTCTGGGAGGAATGCATCCCGGGATCGTCCGCCACGCAGATGATCATTCCGGCATTCACACCCGTATAAGAACAAGTAAAGAGCGGGTCAGCCGCCACATTCAATCCCACATGCTTCATGCCGCAAAAGCTTCTCTTTCCGGCAAGGCATGCTCCAAAGGCCACCTCCATGGCGACCTTCTCGTTGGGTGCCCACTCACAATAGATTTCATCGTACTTTGCGGCCTCCTCCGTCACCTCGGTACTGGGCGTGCCGGGATAACTGGACACCACGCTGCAGCCCGCCTCATAAAGTCCTCTGGCGAAGGCCTGGTTTCCTAACATCAGTTGTTTCATCCTATCATAATCCCTTCTTTTCACTCATGTGTGGATCCTTTTTGGGCGCAAAATGCCCCTCCCATACAAAAATCCTTTTCTATCATATCATTTTTGGAGATAGAAGTAAACCAGGAATCTTCATCCGAATCAAAATATTTGTTAACCTCCGTGATGCTAAAAAAGAATATCTTGTCAATCGCATCGTTTCCTGCGGATGAGCTGTTTTTTAGATTCGTGCATCAAAAAAGCAGAGAACCATTATCTGAAATGGTTCTCCGCTTTTTTGCTCTTATAGAGGAAGCAGATAACGGGAATCGAACCCGCCTCCTCAGCTTGGGAAGCTGATGTTCTACCAATGAACTATATCTGCATGAACAACTCACAAAAGATACTATAACATACTTTTTTCCAAAAAGCCAGACCTAATTTTATTTTTTTTGCTTTTTTTAAGCACTTCTTGGTTTCCTTTTGGAGTTGTCCGCATAAGCCTTGTCATAAGCCCGGTTATTCCACCGTCACGCTCTTGGCCAGGTTTCTGGGCTTATCCACATCCAGCCCCCTTGCCAGACTCACATAATAGCCCAGAAGCTGCAGAGGTACCACTGCCAGACTGGCAGCAAAATGCTGATCGATCTGGGGAACAAATACGCTGAAATTAGCTGTATCCTCAATGCTATAGTTCCCATAGGTGGTAAGCCCCATCAGATAAGCGCCGCGACTCTTTACCTCCACCATATTGCTGATCATCTTCTCAAAAAGCTCCTTCTGAGTAAGCACGCTGATGACCATAGTGCCGTCCTCGATCAGTGTGATGGTTCCATGCTTCAGCTCTCCCGCAGCGTAAGCTTCGCTGTGGACATAGCTGATCTCCTTCATTTTAAGGCTTCCCTCCAGGCTGATGGCATAATCGATGCCCCTTCCCAGGAAAAACACATCCTTCGCTGCGGCAAACTTCGAGGCAAACCACTGGATTCTCTCCTTATCCTCCAGCACCTTCTCGATCTTACCGGAAATGGTCCGAAGCTCTGCGATCAGGCGGGAATATTCCCCCTCCTCCATCTCACCGCGTACCATTGCAAACTGAATGGACAGCAGATATCCCGCGATCAATTGTGCGCTGTAGGCTTTGGTCGTTGCCACTGCGATCTCCGGCCCAGCCATGGTATAGAACACATTATCTGCCTCCCTGGCAATGGTGGAGCCGATCACATTGACAATGCCCAGAGTTTTTATCCCACGATCCTTCGCCAATCTGAGCGCTGCCAGAGAATCCGCCGTCTCCCCGGACTGACTGATAATTATTACCAGATCCTTCTCATTCAGCAAAGGATTCCGATAGCGGAACTCCGAGGCAAACTCTACCCGGACGGGGATCTTAGCCAGATCCTCCATCACATATTGGGTCACAACTCCCACATGATAGGCACTTCCGCAGGCCACAATATGAATCTGATGGATCTCCCGGATCTCTTCCTCGGATAGCCCCACTTCACTCAAGTCAATGACCCCATTCTTTATCACAGAATTCAGGGTGTCCTGCACCGCCTTGGGCTGCTCATGGATCTCCTTGATCATGAAATGCTCAAAGCCGCCTTTTTCCGCCGCCTCGGCATCCCATTTGATCTCCGTCAGCTCCTTCTCGATCACATCACCGTCCAGATTAAAGAAGGTCACTTCCCCAGCAGTCACTCTTGCCATTTCCAGGTTCCCAATGTAATAGACATTGCGGGCATATTTCAAAATGGCAGGCACATCGGAGGCCACATATGCTTCTCCGTCGGATACCCCCAGGATCATGGGGCTGTCCTTTCTTGCCACATAAATCTCCCCCGGATAATCCTTGAACATCACTGCCAGGGCATAGGAGCCCCTCACGCGCACCATGGTCTTTGCAATGGCGTCAATGGGGCCCATCTGGTATTTTTTATAATAATAATCCACATATTTTACCAGTACCTCGGTATCCGTCTGGGAATAGAACTGGTAGCCCTTGCGGATCAGTTTTTCCTTGATCTCCTGATAATTCTCTATGATGCCGTTGTGAACAGCCACCACATTCATGTCATCGCCACTCTTGTGGGGATGGGCATTGATCTCGGAAGGCTCCCCATGGGTTGCCCAGCGGGTGTGTCCAATGCCGCAGCACCCCGGAACGGAACGACCGTCGTTTGTCTTCTCCGCCAGAATCTTAAGGCGCCCCTTGGCCTTTACGATCTCGGCAGGCTTATCCCCATCCCTGACAACAATTCCGGCGGAGTCATAGCCCCGGTATTCCAGTTTTGCCAGGCCATCCAAAAGAATGGGGGCGGCTTGATTTTTTCCTACATATCCCACAATTCCACACATAAACCCTAACCTCCTTTAAAAAACGGATCATCTTGCATTTGCAAAAGCACCTGCTTCCCTGGTGCCTGTTTCCCTTCCTAGCTGCCAAAATGCAAAAAGGCCCCGGCTGTTCACCGGGACCCCATTGTCCGAAATCATTATACAATGATACTGTATTCTGTTCAAGCAGATTCTGTTCCGGAATACTGTTCCGAATACAAAACTACGCGATCTTGCTCTTTGCCAGATCTGCAAGGGTCTTGAAGCCCTCTGCATCATTGACAGCCATCTCAGCCAGCATCTTTCTGTTGATCTCTACCTCAGCAAGCTTCAGACCATACATAAATTTGCTGTAGGAAAGCCCGTTCATTCTTGCAGCAGCATTGATACGAACGATCCAGAGCTGTCTGAACTGACGCTTCTTCTGCTTTCTGCCTGCATATGCACTGGCCAGAGCTCTCATTACGGACTGCTTAGCTACTCTGTACTGCTTGCTTCTTGCTCCTCTGTAGCCCTTTGCAAGCTTTAATACTCTATTATGCTTCTTCTTGGCGTTCAAGCCACCTTTAATTCTTGCCATTTCTCTTCTCCTCCATACCTAAAATATTGATTCTAAAACTCTTATGCGTAAGGCATAATCTTCTTCATATTCTTTACATTCGTTGCATCGGTAATAGCAGGCTTTCTGAGATTGCGCTTTCTCTTGGTGGACTTCTTCGTCAGAATATGGCTCTTGTAAGCCTTAGCTCTCTTTAATTTACCGGTTCCGGTCACCTTAAAACGCTTTGCGGCCGCTCTGCTTGTCTTCATTTTTGGCATAACTTTTTCCTCCTAAACTCTTCATTCTCTATTTTAACTTCTGCGAACCATCGCTTTTTCTTTCGATTTATCGCTTCTCAGTTAAAAACATGGTCATGCTTCTGCCCTCTACCTTGGGCGCCTTCTCCACTACCGAAATGTCGGCAAGGCTCTCTGCGAAATCATCCAGAATATGCTTGCTGGTGTTCATATGTGCCATCTCACGTCCGCGGAAACGCAGGGTAACCTTCACTCTGTCGCCCTTGGTCAGAAACTTTCTGGCTGCGCTGATCTTCGTATTCAGGTCATTGGTATCAATATTGGGGGAAAGACGTATCTCCTTGACCTCAGTCACCTTCTGCTTCTTTTTGGCCTCTTTTTCCTTGCGGATCTGCTCATACTTGAATTTACCATAATCAACAATCCTGCACACGGGGGGCTGCGCGGTGGGTGCGATCTTCACCAGATCCAATCCAGCCTCCTCTGCCAGTGCAAGCGCTTCTCTTGCAGACATGATACCCAACTGCTGTCCTGCCTCTCCGATGACACGAATCTCTTTGTCCCGGATTTCTTCATTGATCATTAATTCGCTAATGGCTTTGCCCTCCATTTAATGAAAATAAAAAAGTGAATAGCATAACTATCCACCGACAAGACAGATCATCAATTGCCCGCAGAAAAACTACCGCAACACAGACAAGATGAATTCTGAATATTTAACACTTACCAGCTCAATTGCCGTAAGGTGAGAGTGGATACTCTGCTTGGTTATGTAGGATGGGAATCCGCCCACATGAATTGCTCCATGCGTCAGCTTCCCACGCAAAGGATAATATACACGAATCCCTCTGCATTGTCAAGACTTTTTCAAGCTTTTTTCGGCTTTTTTTTCGGCTTTTTCCAGTTTTTTCAGCCCTTCTCTTTTTGAGCTCTTCTCAATATAGATATCTTTCTCACGCTCTGTTTTTTCTACTTTTCCCGAAAGGTCCCGCAGCTAGTCTCTCCGCTTCCCGTCGCTGCGATCCCGTTGATATCCACATGCTTCGCAGTACATTTATACTCAGTATTGTAGATGCATTTCACAGCCTCGCAGTCAATGCTGATAGTCATGCTGGGATGGTTGATGGAGCTGGTAAAGCTGTCCATCCCCTCCCGCCGCCAGGCAAAGCTCTCGCAACAGGTGTCGCCACATCTCCCGGCGTGCTTTCCTCCCACACAGATCTCGCCCTTTCCGCAGAGCCGCCCATGATTATAGACACAATTCTCAGCGCCGCATCTTAATTCTGACATAGAATACCTCCCTATCCGCAACTTCTGAGGAATCATGATCCGACCGTTTTCGGTCACCGCAGATCCTGCGGTATCATATCCTCCTAATCAGTATGTGCAAACAGGGGATAATTATTCAATTATTTGGAAGAATCCTTCTCTATCTCCGAAGCGATGTAATCCGCCACCTTTTCCTTGGGCATGTCCAACACAAGAGCCAGCTCGCCGTACAAGCTGTCTTCGGCGATCCGGGAATACTTGGCATCCACTGCGGTCACCTTTCGCCCCATCTGAAGCCTCTTTAATTTTCTGAAATAAGTGGTCTTAATGATCTTCACCCACTCCTCGCAGAGGTTCGTCTTAAGGCAGCCTCGATACTCCTGCTCCAGCAGCTTATCATTGGCAATGGTGATGGGCTGGATGTCCCTTATGGTATGGATCAGCTCCTTCGCCTCCTCCAAGGACAGAATTTTGCGCATGGAATCATTCCCGGTATCCACCGGAATATAGACTGTGGTCCCGAAATTATACACGGGCTTCAGCACATAATAATCCCTCTCCCGATTCACTCCGGGCATGTTCAGCTTCGTGACCTCCTCCACCGTACACACACCCTTGCTCCCACATACAACCAATTCCCCTAATTCAAACACAACTGCCTCCCAATCAACCTCTGCCTGTCAAATGTTACCGGAAAATAATAACGCATCTTTCCCCTCATGTATGATTATAGCAGATATTTCATTGGAATGTCAGTAAATTTTCTGAAATCAGGAAACTTTTGTAACTTTTGTGCAGATTATTCCTGTGGATTTTTGTGCATTTTGTGTATAGGAAATCTCCCCTGGTTCCCTATTCGTCACAGTGATTGCTTTCTTTTTCCATGCCCCCTGGAAATAACGGCCCAGACACACCAGAGCAGTTGTCATCCAGGTAGCACCTGTGGTCAACCAGACTCCCCAGAAGCCAATGGCAGGAATCCCTGTGAAGAGCCATGCGTAAAAGAATCTGCATGCCACCTCCGTGATGCCGTTCATCATGGAAAAGGCCGCATCCCCACAGCCATTCATCAAACCTCTGGGCACATAGATCATTCCCAGGCCGAAGTAGCAAAGGCTGGTGATCTTGAGCGCCTTTGTGGCATATAGGATCGCATTGGGATCATCCTTGATAAAGAGTCTTACCAGACTCTCCCCGCCAAAATACATGACAGGGATCATGGACATACTGAAGACCAGCACCATCAAAACCGCCTGACGGAAGCCCTTTTTCACCCGCTCCACATTGCCCGCCCCGATATTCTGACCGGAGTAGGTGGTAACGGCACTGCTCAGCGAAGTATATGGCTGCTGTACCAATTGTTCAATTCTGGCCGTCACCGTATAAGCAGCCATAACGGATTCGCCAAAGCCATTCACAACGCCCTGCAGCGCCATGCAGGAAACGGCGATCATGGAGCTTTGCAGCGCAATTGGTACTCCCAGGCGGAAGGATCTTCCAATGATCTCGGCATGGGGCTTTAACTCCTCCCTTGTCAGTCTGAAATAGGCAACCCTCTTATATGCATAAATGATACATGTCACAGCGGAGACTGCCTGGGAAATGATGGTGGCAAGCGCCACTCCGAAAACCCCCAGACCAAGAACGAGGACAAAGCTCAGATCCAGAACCACATTTACAATACTGGACAGGATCAAGAAATACAAAGGCGTTCTGGAATCCCCCAGTGCCCTTAAAATAGCGGATACGCCATTGTAGAGTGCGATCCCCATGATCCCCAGGCAGGTGGTGCGAAGATAGATGACGGATGAAGCCATGATCCCCTCCGGAACCTTCAGAAGCTGCAGCACCAAGGGCGCCGTAAAAAAGCCCAATAGGCTGACAAAACCAGCTGCCGCTCCCAGCACATAAAAGGAATTGGCAATGGTGGCTCTCACACCCTTCTCATCACCGGCCCCATAGTACTGAGCCACGATCACACCGATCCCCACTGCCAGACCGGAGCTCAGTGAAAAAAACAGGAAATTGGTGGAGCCGCAGGTTCCCACCGCTGCCAATGCCTCCGAGCCCACATAGTTCCCCACCACAATGGAGTCCACCATATTATATAGCTGCTGGAACAGATTGCCGATCAGCAGGGGCAATGCAAACCGAAGGATATGCCCCGCCGGGCTGCCCGTTGTCATATTTGTCATTTTGTTCTTTTTCCCATTTCCAAGAATACTGTTCATCTCTTTACCATCCATCTTTTTAGCTCTTGTCACTATATCATTTGGCTCTGTATCAATCGTCTCTGTATCTCCGTATCATAACACCTTTTTACCTGCTTTCCAATCAGCCCTTGCCATATTCTTCTCATTTTTTGTCATTTATGTGAGCATTTTATGGGAAATGGTGATTTCTCTTGACTTTTGTTTGGAAACTACTTAATCTAACAATGTAGATAGTGAATAGGCAGGCTATGGTTTTGGAAGACTTCTTTTTTCTCAGAATCATATTCTTTTTAGGAATAACAATTTTTTGACATTTTTTATGATTCGGGGCGAAAAAAATGACAAATAAGAAGAAGTATGAATGCATCATCACCGCAGAGCCATTAAATTTGATCGAGAAGGTTCCCACCAGATTTGATCTGCATTGGCATCACTACAACGAGATTCTGGTATATCCGGTTAATTCTGCATCTAAAAGGAATCCCCTGATCTTTGTGGATCAATCCCTGTACGAAATGAAGCCCAGGGATGTCCTTTTGATCTGGTCCAGTGAAATGCACTCCGTGGAATCCAACAGTGACAGCGTGTTGATGGGATTACAATTCCCCCCATCTCTCCTGACGGATCTGCCGGAGTTTGCCTCCTTCTCCCATCTTTTCCGCTCCTATCATCTGCTGAGCCCGGAGGATCCGCAGATGGCGGACCTTGTTGCTTTTATCCAGCTCAAAGTGCAGCAGATCTCAGAGATCTACAGGCAAAAGAGTCACTTCTACGGCGTGGAGTCACTGATCCGTCTTTACGAGCTGTTCATGCATTTCGGAACGCATCTTCAGAATACCCTGATGCCACAGGATATCACCGACCGTCAGGGAAATACAAAAACCATAGACAAGATCAATTACGCCTGCCGCTATATTGCAGAAAACTGTGACAAGGATCTGTCTCTGGACAGTGTAGCGGAGCTGATCGGATTCAGCCCCTGCTATTTTTCCCGGATCTTCAAGCAGACCATTCAGCGGAATTTTGTGGAATATCTGACCCTGCAGCGGCTCAAGCGGGCTCAGACCCTCTTATCCGACTCCGACAATCCCATCACCAATATTGCCATGGAGTCCGGCTTTAAGAGCATCTCCACCTTTAATCGGGTTTTCCAGCGTTATAAGGGCTGTTCTCCCAGCGATTTCAAAAAGCATTATCTACAGTAGCATGATATAAAAATGTGAAAAGGCTGGATTCCGCACTTCGTGCGAACCCAGCCCCTCCTTCT
Source organism: uncultured Lachnospiraceae bacterium (assembly GCA_902766425.1). Lineage (GTDB taxonomy): Bacteria > Bacillota > Clostridia > Lachnospirales > Lachnospiraceae > Acetatifactor. Next base: position 7,989 of record CACXDS010000057.1, on the reverse strand, counting down.
GCTAATCATGCGGTTTCATTCATTTTACTGAGCTTTGCCGCCTGGTCGGCAGCGATGCAGGCATCTATGATCTCCTGAATATCTCCGTTCAAAACCTTATCCAGCTTATAAATCGTAAGTCCGATGCGGTGATCCGTCACACGACCCTGTGGGAAATTGTAGGTACGGATCTTCTCCGAACGATCCCCGGTTCCGATCTGACTCTTTCTCAGCTCCGCTTCCGCATCGTGCCTCTGCTGCTGTTCGATGTCATAGAGCTTGGCCCGAAGCAGTGCAAAAGCCTTTGCCTTGTTTTGCAGCTGTGATTTCTCCGTCTGGCTATAGACCACGATCCCGGTGGGATAATGGGTGAGACGGACAGCAGAGTCCGTGGTATTGACACACTGCCCGCCGTTGCCGGATGCACGCATGACATCGATTCTGATATCCTTATCCTCGATCACAATGTCAATATCATCATCCACCTCCGGCATCACTGCCACACTGATGGTGGAGGTATGGATACGACCGCCGCTCTCCGTTTCCGGCACACGCTGCACACGATGCACGCCGCTCTCATACTTCATCACGGAATAGGCACCCTGACCGATGATGGTGAACTGTACCTCCTTCATACCGCCGATTCCGATCTCATCCACATTCATCAGCTCCACCTTCCAGCGGCGGGACTCGGCATAGTGCACATACATGCGGTAGATCTCCGCCGCGAAAAGAGCTGCCTCATCGCCGCCCGCTCCGGCGCGGATCTCCACGATCACATTCTTATCATCATTGGGATCCTTGGGCAGAAGAAGAATCTTCATCTCCCTCTCCAGCTCTTCCACCCGTTTTTTGCTCTCGGACAAGGTTTCCTTAACCATCTCACGCATATCCTCGTCCGACTCCTCCTCCAGCATGGCCAGAGAATCCTCGATATCCTGCTTACATTTCTTATATTCCTTGTAGGCGTTGACAATAGGAGTCAGATCGCTCTGCTCCTTCATCAACATCCGAAAGCGCTCCGGATTGGAGGTCACGGTGGGCTCACTCAGCTCTCCCATAAGCTCCTCAAACCGGATCAATAGATTGTCCAATTTATCAAACATTTTCTTATCCTCTCTTTATTTCCTTCGCTAAATGTCTTTCTCTCAGGTTTGCAGTCCGTCCCTCCGCCATTTTGCTGATCAAATTCTTTTTTCCTGCTCATTCCCTTCCCGAGCCCCTGCTTATCCTCGGGTGTGAACGGCTACGGAACATAGACTCCGCACACCACTCTGTCCAGTCCTCCGTAATCCTTGATCACGGTTACCTCCCGAAAGGCCCTCTCTTCCATCATTTTCTTGACAGCCGGACCCTGGTCATAGCCGATCTCAAAAAAGACCTGCGCTCCGCCATATAGATAGTCCGGGCATTCCTCCAGGATTCTCTTATAAAAGTAGAGGCCGTCCTCCCTGCCATCCAAGGCCATTCTCGGCTCGTGATCCCTTACCTCAGGCATCAGCGCCCCAATCTCTCCGCTGGCAATATAGGGCGGATTGGAGACCAAAAGATCAAACCTTCCGCTCACCGGTTCAAAAAGATCCCCCCTCAGGAAGGTATAATCCTCCTCCGGGATCAATGCACCGGCGTTCTCCTTTGCCACCATCAGAGCTGCCTCTGACAGATCCACTCCAACGCCGCAGCATTCATTGGAATAACGCAACAGGCTGATCAGAATACATCCGCTCCCCGTACAGAGATCCAAGATCCGCATTCCTCCATGCATATCCTTCAGGATCTCCTCCACCATGATCTCCGTATCCTGTCTGGGAATCAATACATTTTCATTTACCCGAAAGGACAGGCCCATAAAATCCTGTTCACCGGTCAAATGCTGGAGGGGGATCCTCTCACATCTCTTCAGGATAAGCGCCCGGTATTTTTCCTCCTGTGCGCCATCCGCCTCCAGGTCTCCGTGTACCAGGAGATCATTTCTGTTAATGTCGAAGGTGTATTCCAGCAGAAGTCTGGCGTCCAGGGCGCTCTCCGGCACCTTTGCCCTCTCCAGCTCCCTGCTGCCCCACTGCACAAGCTCTCTGTAAGTCATCCCTCGTCCTCATCCCAAACATAATCAAAGGTTTCCGCCAGATACTCCTTCCAGTCAAAGACTGCATTCACGGAGGCAATGGCCACCTCCACCATCTCCTCGTCCGGCTCCTTTGTGGTCAGCTTTTGAAAGAGAAAACCGGGGGCGGACAAAAGATTTACAAATAAGTTATCATACTTACCTGCCAGACGGATCAATTCATAGGAAATCCCCGCCACCACAGGCATCAGGGCGATCCGAAGCAAAATCCGGTAAAGCACATTATCGACACGGATAAAAAAGAACAGGACAATGCTTACGATCAATACAAAAAAGATAAAGCTGGTTCCGCATCTTTTGTGAAAGCGGGAGGCCCTCATCACATTCTCCACGGTGAGCTCCCTGCCTCCCTCAATGCAGTTGATGCATTTATGCTCCGCTCCGTGATACTGGTAAAGCCTTCTGATATCCTTCATCATACTGATGGCCACCACATAGCCCAGAAAAATAGCAATCCTGATCAAGCCCTCCAGGATCATCAGCAAAGAGTGATTTCGGATAAAGCCCTCAAAATACGAAGAGATAAAATAGGGCAGGAGCACAAAAAGGCCCAGTGCCAATACGATAGAGATCAGAGTGACCAGCAGCGAGATCATCTTCTCCCCACGCCCTCCGGACACCTTGTCAAGAGCCTTATCCACCATGGTCCCCTCCTCGTCCTCCTCATAGAAGGAAGCCGAATAGTTTAAGGATCTGGTACCCAGAACAAGGGAGTTGATAAAATTGAAAACCCCGCGGATAAAAGGAATCTCCAAGAGCCTGCTGCCATGCATCATTCCCTGAAAATTCTCCACCTCCACAGCGATCTCCCCACTGGGCTTGCGCACAGCCACCGCATACTTTTCTTTATTTTTCATCATAACGCCCTCCAGTACGGCCTGCCCGCCGATTCCGGAGTACTTCTTTTTTCTTCTACTTGTCTTATTAGCCATAACTTTCTCCACAGACCAGACATCGCTACCTTCGCCGGATTTCTATAAAGACCACCCCGCTTTAGTTCAATGCCCTCAATAATCAAATCCCGGGCAGCATATGGCAGACATCCGTGCATACCGCCTTGGCTCATTGCTTGCCGGAATAAAAAATGACAGCGAAAAAAGGTTGGGGTTGTATCCACAACCTCAACCTTTCATTCACCGTCCTATTTAACGCCGTATTTCCGATTGAACTTATCGATACGTCCATCGGCTCTTGCAGTCTTCTGCTGACCGGTATAGAATGAATGACACTTAGAACAAACCTCCACATGAATCTCCTTCTTTGTGGAGCCGGTTACAAAAGTGTTGCCACAGTTGCAGGTAACGGTTGCCTGATAATACGCGGGATGGATTCCTTCTTTCATCTCTCTCACCTCTCTATTAAAATGGTTATTATCCTTTTTCATTCCGCACTGCTTATGGAACCACAAACAGCGTTGTTATTGTAGCACAGGATTTTTTTTCTTGCAATAGTTATTTTAAAAATTTAAATAAATTTATTTTTCTTTACCATCTGAACAAATTCGGAATTGTTTCTGGTGCGGGCGAACATATCCAGGATCCGATCCGTGGCTTCATCCGGCTTTAACCCGTTCAAAGCCTTTCTCATGATGTTGATGGCCTCCAGCTCTTCCTGGTTCAAGAGCAGATCCTCCCGTCTGGTGCCGGATTTTGCAAGATCGATGGCGGGGAAGATTCTCTTCTCGGAGAGCTTTCTGTCCAGAACCATTTCCATATTACCGGTACCCTTGAATTCCTCGTATACCACATCATCCATCTTACTTCCGGTATCCACCAGTGCAGTTGCCAGGATCGTCAGGCTACCGCCCTCTCTCATATTACGGGCAGCGCCGAAAAACCGCTTAGGCATATGAAGTGCAGAAGGGTCCAGACCACCGGATAAGGTTCTTCCGCTAGGGGGAACCACCTGGTTATAGGCTCTGGTCAGCCTCGTGATGGAATCCAGCAGAATCACCACATCATGCTTATGCTCCACCAGGCGCTTAGCCCTTTCAATGGTCATCTCCGAAACCCTCTTATGGTGTTCGGGCAGCTCATCGAAGGTGGAATAGATCACCTCCACATGCTCCCCGATGATGGCCTCCCGGATATCCGTCACTTCCTCGGGGCGCTCATCAATGAGAAGGATCAGCATATAGGTCTTGGGATCCAGGCGGAGTATGGACTTTGCCACCTCCTTAAGAAGTGTGGTCTTGCCGGCCTTGGGCGGGGAGACGATCATACCTCTCTGTCCCTTACCCACGGGACTCACCAGATCCATGACACGCATGGCAACGCTGCAGCCCGGCGTCTCCAGCTTGATCCTCTTGTCCGGGAAGATCGGTGTCATATCACCAAAATCCATACGCTTTGCAGACTCCTCCGGCGTATATCCGTTGATGGTACGCACATAGAGCAAAGCGCTGAATTTCTCCTGCTGGGTTTTGATCCTCTTATTTCCTCTGAGGATATCTCCAGTCTTTAATCCAAAGCGGCGGATCTGACTGGGTGCCACATAGACATCATTTTCTCCGGGCAGATAATTGTCCCCACGGATAAAGCCATATCCATCCGGCATTACCTCCAGAATGCCGATGGCCTCGATCCCACTGTCCAATTCTGCCGGGAACTGTGTGGAATCATAAACTTCGGTCTGACGATTCGGTCTGGCGGGTGCGGCTCCCTCCGTCTGCCCGGACTGAGCTGCGCCCTGGGGCTGAGTCCCCCCCTGTGCTGTCTGGGCTGCTCCCTGGGACTGAGCTGTTCCCTGCGCTGCCTGGGCTGTACCCTGAGGTTGCGCCGCCCCCTGTGTCGCCTGAGCTTGCTCCGGCTTGGCAGGCGCAGTCTGAGCGCCGTCATTCTCAGATACAGACTTTGCTCCCGTTGTCTTCTTTTCCGTCTCCTGATCGCCAACTCTCTTTATGATGGTACGGCTCTTACGCACAGCATCCCCCTGGGGCTTAGCCGCCTCGGGAGCCTTTGCAGCTTCCGCGGCAGGCGCACTTACTGCAGCTGCCTTTGCTTCTTCCTCCTTTTTCAGGCGCTCATCCTCAGCCAACATCAGCTCAACGATATCTGCCTTTTTCATGCCTGTCCCCACCTTGAGTCCTCTTGCCTTCGCCAGATCCTTCAAAACGGCAACTGCAAGCGATTCATACTTCTCTCTCATTTCCATCCTCCTTATTTCAGTCCGCTTCATCGGCAAATGCTTCCATCTGCCTCGGAATCAGTCCGCCCGTTCTCTCTCAGCGCCTTCCAAAAAGCGCCTTGGAAATCCACCCTTCCAAACGGAAACCGATCCCTCCATCTTCAAAATATCCTTCAAAACACAAAAGCTTTGCACGAGTACTATGTAACACAAACACCTAAATGCAAATACTGTATCCTCATTCGATATAACCGATCAAAAAATAACCATTTAACATATAACCGTTTATTAATAGGGGTAATTAAAAGATAGTCTTTGATGTGTTTTGAAAACATCACTGTTACAAAGCATTGTAATACAATTTTTCCAAAAAGGGAAGTCCCAAAATGAATTTTTTTTATTTTTCTTACATTGCAGGAATGCTTCTCTTGGGATATACTTGAGAAGGTGGCAGAACAGCTACATATAACTAATAGGAAATCCAAGAATTAATATTCAAAATATATTCAAAAGAATATTCGAAATATTCAAGAAAGGATACCGTCATGACAAACAACGAAAAAGCACTGATGATGCACAAGAAATGGAACGGAAAATTGGAGACAGTCTCCAAATCTCCTGTCAAGTCCAGAGAGGATCTGGCCATCGCCTACACCCCCGGAGTTGCCGAGCCCTGTAAGGTGATCGCCAAGGATAAGGAAGAGGCCTATGTCTATACTATGAAGGCAAACACCGTGGCCGTTGTCTCCGACGGAAGCGCTGTCCTGGGACTTGGAAATATCGGGCCCTATGCCGCCATGCCCGTCATGGAAGGAAAAGCAGTTCTGTTTAAGGAATTCGGAGGTGTCAATGCGGTTCCCATCTGTCTGAATACACAGGACACGGAAGAGATCATCAAAGCTGTCACCTGGCTTGCTCCCGGCTTTGGCGGGATCAATCTGGAGGATATCAGTGCTCCCAGATGCTTTGAGATCGAAGAAAGATTAAAGGCCACTCTGGATATTCCCGTCTTTCACGATGACCAGCACGGCACAGCCATCGTTGTGCTCGCCGGTATCATCAATGCGCTTAAGGTTGTGGGCAAAAAGAAGGAGGACTGCCGCGTGGTTGTAAACGGAGCAGGCAGCGCCGGTGTGGCCATCACGAAGCTTCTTCTTACCTACGGCTTTCCCAATATCATCATGTGCGACAAGGTGGGCATTGTATCCAAAAAGACGGAGGGGCTCAACTGGATGCAACAGAAAATGGCCGAGGTGACCAATCTGGAAGGAAAGACCGGAACCCTTGCCGATGCCATGGCAGGCGCCGATATCTTTGTGGGTGTATCCGCCCCCGGCATTGTCAGTCCCGAGATGGTTGCCAGCATGAATCATGATGCCATCCTTTTTGCAATGGCTAACCCCGTTCCGGAGATCATGCCGGATGTGGCAAAGGCCGCCGGTGCAAGGGTGGTTGGAACCGGACGCAGCGATTTCCCCAATCAGGTCAACAATGTGGTTGCATTCCCCGGCATCTTTAAGGGCGCATTGGAGGGAAGGGCTACCCAGATCACGGAAGAGATGAAGCTGGCTGCTGCTGTTGCCATTGCAGGACTTGTTCCCGAGGATCAGCTCTCCGACGAAAATATCATGCCGGAAGCCTTTGATCCCAAGGTGGCTGAGGTGGTCTCCCAGGCAGTAAAGAGCCACATCAAGCGCTAAGCTCAGATCATAATCAGATCAGGTGACGCCACAAGGCAGTGACCGCTTGAAAGGATAGCATCCCCATGAACAGGATTCCTGACAGCTGGCAGGGGAAACCCTACTACTCTCTGGACGCGTATTGTAAAAACACTTTCCATCATAAGTGCTATAAGATTGCCCTGAATGCCCGGTTAACCTGTCCCAATCGGGACGGCCTGCTGGACACTCGGGGCTGTATCTTTTGCAGCAGCGGTGGCAGCGGCGATTTTGCGGCTGCTTCCCTGGAGGAAGGAATTGCGCTCTTTCATGGCAAAAATGTGGGCGATCATTTTATCGCCTATTTTCAGGCCTTCACCAACACCTACGGTCCCCTGCCCTATCTGGAACAGATTTATCGGAACGCCCTACAGCATCCCAAGGTCTGCGGTATTTCCATCGGAACCAGGCCTGATTGTCTCGGAGAAGAGATCATCCGGCTGTTACAGACGATCCAAAAGGACTATCCCGATAAATTCATCTGGGTGGAGCTCGGTCTGCAGACCATTCACGAGGATGTGGCAAATTGGATGCGGCGCGGCTATCCCCTCCCTGTATTCGAGAAGGCCTTTGCCGATCTGTCAAGGATCGGGATCCCTGTCATTGTCCATGTGATCCTGGGGCTTCCGGGCGAAAGCACAGAGCGCACCCTACAGACCATCCAGTATCTGAATGGGATCAAACCCTTCGGAGTAAAGCTTCAGCTCCTCCATATTTTAAGGGACACTGATCTGGCTGAGGAATACCTGGCGGGCAGAGTCAAACCGCTGACCAAGGAAGCTTATCTCTCCCTTTTATGCGAATGCATCGCCGCACTCCATCCCGACATTGTTCTCCACCGGGTCACCGGTGACGGCGCCGGGAGTGATCTGCTGGCCCCCGACTGGAGCCGTAACAAAAAGGATGTATTGAACAGCCTGCATCACAAGCTGAAGGTAGAGGGAATCCGCCAGGGGAGCCGAATGTAACGAAGTTCCGTCCGCGACAGCGGACTTATTTACGAAGTGCAATGAGGCGACCGAAGAAAAATACGACGCTTTT
>CACXDS010000056.1 GCA_902766425.1 uncultured Lachnospiraceae bacterium | reverse complement strand
CCATATTTGAGGAGAGAAAGCGCCCGGGTCACCTTGTTCTTTTTGATTTTGGGTGTCGGCAGCTTATGCAGGAGCTCCTGCAGGAAACCGAAGGGACAGAGCATCCCACAGATCAGTCTGCCCAAGCATAGTCCCAATAAGAGGATCGTCCCCAGTACATAATTGGGAAAGCGATACCTTGAGGAAACCAGTGCTGTCTGAAGACTCCCCAAGGGACAGGCCATAGTAGCTCCGGGACAGGAATAGCAATTCAGGCCCGGAACACATAGCCCCTTTGTATTCCCCTGATAGATCCTTCCTTCGGCGAAGCCCTTCCAATTGCAGTTATACAAAACAGCGGACAATAACTGGATATATTGCCTTTTAAACCGTTTCCACCCTTGCCCCATATCCTTCTCCCATCAGGTCATTACCTATCGTTTCACGCTCCATGCAAAAGCCACTACCACACTCTAAACATAAAAACTCTCCTCACATCTCCCTTCACAGCCTTATTCCGAAAGGCAAGCGTCTATAGCGGTCTTATAAGCGTTATATTGGGTCAACGCATCCCTTGCTCCCAAATAGATTTTCTGAATCACTCCCTTATTGATCACAAGGGTATACGGGATTCCATCCGTCGGATAATACTTTTCAATTCGCCCCTCCTCATCATAGGCAATGGGAAAGGTATACCCTTTTTGCTCCACGAAGGCATCCACTGTTTTCTTTGTCTCCATGCAATTCACACATAGAATGGAAAGCTCTTCATAATCGTTTTCCTGAAGCATACCGAAGGCGGGCATCTCCTTGACGCAGGGTCCGCACCAGGTAGCAAAAAAGTTGAGGATCACCACTCCATCGTCATGGTCGGAGAGCTTAAATTCTGTTCCATCCACCAGCTGCGCTGTAAAATCCGGGGCGATGTCTCCCTCCTCCAGCTGCTTTGCCTCTCCCTCGCCGGTGTCTGCATTGGGGCGCTCGGCCTTTGCCGCTTGTTCTTCCCTGCTTTCTTTTCCCTCTGCATTTTCCATTCCCGATCCGCTTTGTTTTTCCGGTTCGCTTTCTCCCTGCTTTTCGCTTTGCGTTGCGGATTCGGTTTCTTCCTGCCCTATACCGGATTCAAATGTCCCGCTTTCCTCCTGATCTGCCAATCGGGACGCATCACTGCATCCGCCAAGCATCAGTAGCAATCCCAGTATCGCAATCCCAAATCTCATTCTTTTCTTTTTCATACTCTTTCATCTCCTGAGCACTATCCGCGCTTCCTTTATTTTCTTTATTCTTTCCCTTTTCCGGTCTTATCTCTTTTCCCCCGGCCATTTTTCTTTTCAAGCTCTGTTTCTACTCTTTTTGGCTCTTTCCCGCCCTTTTTAGGCTCTTTCCCAGCATTATCCTTTTTTATTTGTGCTCTGCCCTCTGCTGTCCCGTTCTCTCATCCCCCTGTATTCCCGAAGCAATGCCAACAAGAAGAGTAATCCCCGAAAGATCAATTCTCCGCACATCACATACCATACGCCCACCAGCCCCAGACGGGGAGCCAGCAAGGCGGACAGTGGAAGGCGTATGGCCCACATGCTCACCAGATTCAAGGCGCTTGGAATGCCTGTTTTCCCTAAGCCCCTGAACACTCCCTCGGCCACAATGGAAGCCCCAAACATGGGCTCTGCAAAGGCCTCGATTCTCAGGATCCTTGTCCCCAGCTCTCTGACGCTGCTATCCGGCGTCATCATACCGATCATATAAGGGGCAAAGCAGTATAACAATACTGCCGCTCCGGTCATGACTGCGATACCGATTCCCACGGACAGAAAGGATAACCGTCTGGTCAGGAAATTCCTTCCCGCTCCCTTCGCCTGACCCGTCAGCGTTGTGGCGGCATGCGCAATTCCGTAGCCCGGCATATAACATAGGCTCTCCGCCGTGATAGCAAAGGAATTTGCTGTAATAGCCACATTTCCCAAGGGAGCCACAATTCTGGTGGAAAACACATAGGCGCTCCCCATGATCAGGGAGCCCAGCATAACAGGAAGGGAAACCTTAAGGGCGTTACTCCATTGCTCCACAGTGAGCTTCCTTCCCTCCCCCCTTCTGTAATGCAGTTTATCGGAGAATACAAAAATAGCCAGCAGGATGCCGATGGCGCCGCAAATCTCCGCACAAAGTGTCCCCAAGGCAGCTCCCAATACTCCCAGCCCTGCTCCGGGAATGGTTATCTCCAAACCGCCAAACAAATCCACAGCCCGCGTCGGATAGATAAAAAAAGCATTGAACACCACATCCAGAAAGCACATGCCCACATTCAAAACGCTGGGAACCCGCATATTACCGCTGCACTCCAGCATACCGGAGCCCGCATGCACAAGCTGCATGATGGGAAGACTGATCCCATATATCAGAAAATAAATGGACGCATTCTGCAGTACTGACTCTTCCCCACCCATCCAGACAGGGAGCTTTTGGTGAATCCCAATTACCAGAAGCATAAAAAGCCCCGCAAATCCCAAGACCGTACAGAGCCCCGTTCTGACATAGCGCCTCGCGACTTCCTCCTCCCCCGCACCGATCCGATGTGCTACATTCACCGTAAATCCGGTACCTACAGCGCCGCAAAGCCCTCCGATGAGCCATGTGGTGGTGGAGATAATGCCAATGGAGGCGGAGGCAGAAGCCCCCAGACTTCCCACCATAGAGGCATCGATATATTCCATGATGATGGTCGATATTTGAGCCAGAATCGCAGGCAGACTCAGCCGCAGCACCAGAGCGATCTGCTCCCCCGTGCTGAGCTTTTCTCCGCTGCGCATTCCGGCCAATAAATCCTTCTTCATAACCAAACCTCTTTCAAATCTATTGAAACATTATAATACAGAATCCAAACCGACTGCAAGAGGTATCTTTTCCCCAAAAAGTATGATAATATTAGCCAAAGGAGGTGCCCACACCGCCCGGCGGAAGGAGGACCCCGGCACCATCATTCATTTAGAGGAGGCTTGG
>CACXDS010000055.1 GCA_902766425.1 uncultured Lachnospiraceae bacterium | reverse complement strand
TGCGGAAGATGGGACTTGAACCCACACGGTATTGCTACCACAAGATCCTTAGTCTTGCTCGTCTGCCAGTTCCGACACTTCCGCTTGTGCATTGCACAAATAGTATAATAGCATCATGCCTGCAAAATGTCAACATGTAAATCTGTTTTCGCAATATTTTTATAATTGTATATGCAATTTACACAATTAGATTCATACAATATCCGTTGCATCTCCTCAATCCTTCTAGAAGGAAAATGAATCCATCAGTCCCTGCAATCCCCGCTCTTCATAGATTTGTCTATAGTAACTGACCTCATCTGCTATGATCTCATCGATCACCTGCATTCCCAGAAGCTCCACCGGCGCCTGATCATCTGTCATGGTACAATAATCCTGATTCGCCGGGCCGGCGGAGTTTATCGGCACATAGTGCTCAAAGCGCTCCAGATGGCTGACCACCCTGTCCATCATAGCACGCAGCTCTGGATTTTCTTCTTCGTCCAGATTCTTTTGCAGCCTGTCCAGCACTCTCGGATTTTCCGAGGCAAAGAGTTCACGGTTTGTTGTACCCGGCACATTCACAACATAGCACTCCGGAAATACTTTACTGATGGTCTGGGACAGATAGAAGGTGATCCCCTCTCCATCATTCTGTCCTCGCATATTCATGTTCACTACCATGACACCTTCAGGATTCAAGTGCTCTTTTACCAAGGTAAAAAACTCAACGGACGACATTTGAAAGGGGATCGTTATATCCTGATAGGCATCTACCATGATCACATCATAGGTCTTATCCACACAGTTCAGAAACGCCCTTCCGTCATAGGTATGAACCTCTATTTCATCGGAGAGATGAAAATACTCTCTTGCAAGCCCCGTGATATCCTCATCGATCTCCACTCCCTCTGTGTGAATCCCTTCAAAGAACCTATTGCACTGGGTGCAGTAGGTTCCGGTGCCCATCCCCAAAACCAACAAATCCAGATCATCTTTTTCCTTTACCCCCGCCATATAGGGAGCCGCCATGGCATAATCGTAATACATCCCCGTCAGGCTCCCATCCTTTTCATAAACGGACTGCACTCCGAAAAGGACATTCGTAGAGAGATAGACTCTTTTGCTGTCCTCCCTCACCTGAAGATAATTATAGACGGATTCACCCTCGTAGGTCAGATTGGGCTCCCAAAATGCAAAGCTGTCGGAATGCCCAAGCAGAAAAGAAAGCAGGAAGATGACAATGGAAATCCCAAGTTTGACTGCATTTTTCACTGTTCTTGTGCTGTCTTCTTCGGAATTCCCTTTTTTCTCCGCTTCTGCTTCCCCCGAAATCCTTCCGTTTTTACCACTAAAAAAATAAACAAGCGCAAGCAGCAGAAGTATTCCTGCAAAGATAAGGAATGTTATAGAGGTACCCACCGCCGGAATGGTCACAAAGGTGGGAACAAAGGTGCCGATAATGCTTCCGATCGTGTTGGAAGCATTCAGCATCCCCACTGTCTTTCCACTGTCTCCCAGATCATCCACCGTATATTTTACCAAAGACGGCGTTACCGTTCCCAGCAGAAAAAGCGGAAATACAAATATGATCATACAGGCCGCAAAGGCTGCCCAGATCAAAAACATACTATTCACCGAAAAGATCATGATGGCCGAAATCCCGATAATAATATACTTTCCCAGCACCGGGATCAATGCGATCCAGACAGAGGACAGCAGGATTCTGCCATATAGTTTGTCCGGATCCGGATTTTTGTCTGCCGCTCTTCCCCCATATATATTTCCCAAGGCCATAGCGATCATAATGGTGCCGATGATGATGGTCCACACGATCTGAGAAGAACTAAAATAGGGGGCAAGCAATCTGCTCGCCCCTAATTCCACTGCCATGACTGACATTCCGGCAAAAAACTCTGTGAGATACAAATATAATTTATTGCTCAAAATTTTTCTTTTCATATTCTGCTCCACGCTTAAACACTCCGATGCCGATTCAGGGCCTCAACGATCCCCCACAAGCACTGCGCTTAATATTCAGAAGATCCCGACCTTTCCGGCAATACTGTCATTGATCATATAGTAAGCCGTGAAATCTTGGGGTTTTACATAAATCTGCAGTTTTTTGATCTCTGACATCTGATGTCCCTGTTGGCAAAACTGATCATAGATCCTTTCCTCGATCTGATCCATTCTGCCCTCTAATTCTCTGTATTGAATATAAACTTCCTTTACCATAGCTCTCTGCCTCGCAATCACTTCTGCGTTCAATGCTTTTCTGCCTCTGAAATAGCGATGCCCCTTGTGAAAACCGCAGGCCTCATAAAGATAAACTGCCTGCTCCGAGACGCATCTGGCATAGGCCTTGCGAAAACCCTCTCGCGCCAATTCCGCCAAAGCCATCTTCACCAGGTTTTGGGCAATCCCCTGCCCGGCCCACGCCGGCTTGACAGATGCAAAACCGATTCCGCCGATCCCGTCCGTAAAATCTCGCATATCCACCATTAAAGTACCACACACACTGTGGGCGGGATCATATCCGTGCATTTCCGCTGCCCCGTCCGGACTGGCGATCAGTACCTTTACCCTACTCTCCGCCTGATATAAGCTCTCATGCCAATAAACTTCCTCATACCTTTGCTGAGCCTCCCCCGCGCAGTTCACAGTAGCCTCTCGGTCTGAGGACACCGCCCAACCGAGGCGCATGCCGTCCTTTCGGTCACCCAGTTTCCAATCCTGATAGGAAACTGGATCTATCTCCAGAAACAAATCCTGGAAATCCATATCCTCTTCCTTTTGATAGTACCCCCTTTTTCCAAAAAACTCCAACGCTCCCGGGTAAAGCGGCACTCCCGGCAGGATCTGGTCGATCACGCCAAAGAGCTTAATCTCTTCCATTCCTAAGCCGTAAACCAATTCTTCCGCTTCCAACAGAAGCTGCGTGCCGATCCCCTGCCCTCGATACCCTGAGCGAACACCCATAAATAAGATCGTGTTTTGCCGAAGAATCAATGCTGCGATCAGTTTTCCCTGATCCCGTCTTTCCAATACCAGATTATCCGGATTGGACAGAGCCTCTTTTATATGTGCTTCAGAAACCACTATATCAGGACAACAATCCAAAAACAAAGCATAATACTCTTCCATCGTTTTCCTGTCTTTCCCAATCCATTCCCAACTCAATTTACCAAAAAGGTCAGATCCATATGTAGCTTTGGCAGTGCTATTCTTTCTCTCTCATCCAAATCCGGTCCACAACTGGCGGAACCCGCCCCGGACATACCACTATCGATACAGATCACACTGCTCTCGGATTTCTCCAATTCATAATCATGCTTCTTGGAAGCCAACTCCTCCTGCGTGTATTCCAACGCCTGAAAGGAAAATGCCCTGTCACCTTCAAAGCGGATCGTCATATCATCAGAGCTTACTTCCGCAAATTTACAACCATAATGAGAGCCGTTCTCCTGCGGCTTAATGGTATCCACATAGAGATCGGAGATCTTAGCCTGAAAGTGCCCCAGCCAAGAGGCCTGGTGCATATCACAATAGCTCTGCTCCGGACCATAGCCGTAATACTGCACGGAATCGAACTCTTTTTTCAGGAAAAATCTCAATCCGAATCTGGGTAAAAGAGTCACTTTATTGCTGGTCTTAAAATCCGAAACCACCCGCACCGATCCGTCCGTTCCAAAGGTGAGCACTGTCTCGCCCTTTGCAAAGGGCTGATAAATACTCCACCCAAAGGAATGCTTGATCCGAATAATGACACAGTCCTCCTCACGGATGGTACTGGTCTCATAAACCTTGGTCACATAATCATTCAGATGAATCTTATACCACTCATCCTTCATCTTATCATTGTCCATGGGGGCGCGGAAAAAGTTATGCTCAACGGGTCTGTCCAGCAATTCCCTGCCATCCTTGGAAATAGATGTGATTCTTGCATGCCTTCTATCAAAGAGATAGGTCACCTGACCTGCCCGTATCTTATAGAGGAGCGGGCTTTCCTCCAGCTCCACCTGATCCGTGATGGTCCTTCTGCTCTGATGAAGGTTTGTCTCCGTATAAATGATCTGGTCAAAACAGATCAAATAACCCTTTTTACACCAGAGTGTATCCTCCTTCGCCAAGAAAAGAAAACGAATGGCAAGATTGTCCCCCCGCAGATTTCGCAGCTCCGGCACAATAATCTTCTTACAGCTCAAGGGCTTTACATCGAACTTCAGATCCCCGCCGCCAACAATCCTTCCCTGGTCCGTGATCTCATATTTGCAATCGAACAGTGTGCCCGCATCCTCATAGATGAGATAATTGCGGAAAAGCACTTCCCCTTCCCGCTCTCCCTTGAAAACCCGAATGGGGCGAAATACCTGTTTCACTTCCTTAAGGCCCGTGTGTGGCTGACGATCCGGACCCACAAGACCATCCAAGCAGAAATTCCCATCGTCATGGCGCTCCCCAAAATCGCCGCCATAACCGTATTTTACTTTTCCGTCCTTTGTTTTTCCCAAAATGACGCTATGATCGCACCACTCCCAGATGCATCCGCCCAAAAATCTGTCATTGGAATAAAAAACCTTCTGGTACGCCTCCAGATCCCCCGGTCCTGTTCCCATGGAATGGGAGTACTCGCATAGGAAAAGAGGTCTCTTCTCTTCCTCCTTTTCCAGAAATCTGCACATATAATCCGGCTCCTGATAAATCTTGGAGACCAGATCCAATATATCTGTGGGGACATGCCCCAGCTGATGAGTGCTCTCGTAATGCACCAGCCTGGTATCATCCAGTTCCTTGACCGCTCTGCCCGCAGCGATGAAATTCTCGCCCCAGCCGGATTCATTGCCCAGAGACCATATGATGATACAGGCATGGTTGAAATGCTGCTTTACCATTCTCTCACAGCGATCCACAATGGATTTCTGGAACAACGGCTCTATGGCAAGCATTCCCATTCCGCTCAGTCCGCCTCTTCTAGTCCAATCCAGATTCTGATAGACATTTGCACAACCGTGACTCTCAACATCCGCCTCCGAAATCACAAAAAAGCCATATTCATCACACAATCTGTAAAACAGCGGTGCATTGGGATAATGTGCTGTCCGGATCCCATTGATATTATGCTGCTTCATCAGCTCCAGATCCCTGCGCATCTGCTCCTCAGTACAATAATACCCCGTGTCCGGATGACTGTCATGCCGATTGACGCCCCTGATCTTAATGGGCTTTCCATTCATCTTTACAACACCATTTACCACAGCCACGCTGCGGAAGCCTATTTTCTCACCGATGACCTCTCCCTCGGAATGAAGGATGAGATCATACAAAACCGGCTTTTCCGGTGTCCAACACCGGACATTCTCCACCATTGCATCAAAGATTGTTCCCTGCTGCACCTGACCGCTGCATACCTCGTTCCCTTCGGGATCCAAAAGCTGCAGTCTTGCATCGGCACCATCCACGAAAATACTGAATTTTCCCTTGGCAGAGGCATTGATCCTAAAATCCAAGATTCTTTTCATGGGTCTGGACACCATATAAACATCCCGGAAGATACCGGACATGCGGATCTTATCCTGATCCTCCAGATAAGTTCCGTCACACCACTTTAAGACCGCACACACGATACTGTTGCGGCCTTTTTTGAGAAAAGGGGTCACTCTGAATTCCGAAATACAGTGGGAAACCTGAGTGTAGCCTGCAAATTCTCCGTTGATATACAGATACAGACAACTGTCAGCACCTTCAAAGGTCAAAATCCTCTCCAATCCATCCGGTGTATAGGTATAATATTTTTGGTACACTCCCACCGGGTTTTCATCAGGTACATACGGAGGATCATAGGTGATCGGATAAGGAACATTGGAATACTGCGGAACATCATAGCCATGGAGCTGCCAATTGGAAGGAACCGGGAGTTTCGCAGAAAATCTCTGGTTAGTAAAATCATCCTCCAGATCAATGGCGCTCTCATAATATTTGAAATTCCAAACACCGTTCAAGCTTTCAAAACGGGTTGAAGTTTCCTTTCCCCCAAGCGGGCTTACTCCACTCTGCACCTCTTCCTCAGAAAAAGGGACAAACCATGCATGAGCCGGCAGACTGCCCGCATGCAAAATAGAAGGTTCCTCATGGCAGATCATCCAACTCTTCGGACTTTCCTCTTTTGCAAGCAAAGATAAATTCATACTGCTCTCCTAACCCCTAAAGCGCCGCCCCATACCCCAAACAACGCTTTTTAATCAAATACATTGCTGTATAACATATCGTTCACTTCTGGCCACTCTCGAACCATCAAGCCCAAATTTCCGAGACAAAACAGGTCAGTGCGATCCATGTGAAGACGGAATAATAAAGTCCTTCATCATCTCTGCCGTTCAGAAGGAGCCTTTTTGCCTCCTCCCGGTTTACCAGAACAAAGTCCTTAAAGCTTTCCCCTCCGACTGCTCCGTCTGAACTAAGCTCCGGCATGGTATCCCGATTCAGCGTGATCTGAACCATGGCATTGCTCTCATCTGTCATACCCGGAGAGCTGAAAAGCAAAGGATTGATCCACTTGATCTCATCCGCATCCGTCCAGACAATCCCGATTTCTTCGCTTAACTCTCTCTTCGCTGCCGTGAAAACCGCATCACCCTCCTGAAGATCCTCCGGATCCAACAATCCCGCAGGCACCCCCAGAAGATACTGACCTATCGGAAACCTCATTTCCTTCGTCAGACATAGGAGGGGTTCTTTACCCTTACACTTGATGATCACTACGCAGCTTACCGCATCCGGATACATATGCCGAAAATCTTCTCCAGCCCGAAGAGCAGTCAGATCATCGGCCTCATGTCTGGAAGCCACATAATAATGTCTCTCCGGCGTGTAATGAAAATCATATAACTTAAGATATTTTTTGTCGATCAGTTTTTCAACATGATCCTGTTTTAAGCTAGGCACTTCTCCTGTCATCCTGCCCCTCCGCCCCCGAATCGATAAAGCCATCCAAATCTATAAACCGAAAAAAACCGCAGGGTCCTTATCTTCTTCCCTGCGGCACTACTGCTCTTTTATGCAATCCACCCGGCGCTGTAGGCCTGCGCTGCTCTCCTGGACTGATACAAGGAAACCTCCGCCGAATCATCATTTCCGTCAAGTGTCATGCCGCCGATGGGCTCATTGTTCTCCACTGCCTGCCCGGCATCTTCCCGTGGCTCACCGGGCTCTGACTGACTTTGTTCCGAAAAAATCCGATCTGCGTTCATTCTCCCCATCTGAAACTGCATTGCCAATACATCTGCGAAATTAGAGGTCTCCCCTCTCTTCAGAGGATTGATTGTTCTATTCTCATCCTCCACCAATCCTGAAAAATCCGTTTTGGAGGAGAGTAGATCATCCCCGATCGGCGAGACACGGTTCAGGCTGCTCGCACTGATCGCATTGACACGATACACATATGGTGAAAAACCAACGGCGCCGATCTCCATGTTCTCTCCTTTCCGGAAACATATTTTTATGAAGGCATCTTCCCAATTTGCGCTTCGCGCAAATCGGGCCCCTCCTTCTGCTTATCCTTTTGCGAAGGTCTCTTCCCATGCTTGTTGCAAGGCATCCTCCCGACCTTCGGTCGGGCCCCTCCTTCCAACCTTACGCATGGGCCCCT
>CACXDS010000054.1 GCA_902766425.1 uncultured Lachnospiraceae bacterium | reverse complement strand
GTTGAATTTTTGGGATTATGGGAGGTTTTACATAATCCTGATTTTAAACGTATCGATTTCGATACGTTTAAAGAAGAGGCGGGGACAAACGCATTTGTATTTTCAATCAAGAACTGGACTGACGAGTTAGGTGCAATAGGGCTGTTTACAAAATCAGGAAGATATGGCGGCGGAATTTATGCACACATTGATATTGCGTTTGAATTTGCGTCATGGATTTCACCGGAGTTCAAGTTGTACATCATAAAGGACTATCAGAGACTAAAGTCTGATGAGAACAGCCGCTTGTCTCTGAACTGGAATCTGAATCGTGAGATAGCTAAGCTGAATTACCGCATCCATACAGATGCGATCAAGGATAATCTGATTCCTCCGGAGCTTACACCGGATCAGATATCATATAAATATGCGAACGAAGCGGATCTTTTGAATGTTGCTTTATTTGGTATGACGGCAAAACAGTGGCGGGAAAAGAACACGGATAAGAAAGGCAATATCCGTGATGACGCAACGCTGAATCAACTCCTTGTACTGGCAAACATGGAGAGCTATAATGCAATTCTCATTGAACAAGGTAAGGCGATGTCTGAGCGTCTTGTACTGCTTAGAGAATTAGTGCTTAAGCAGATGGCAACTTTATCTGCTGTTAGCATGGAGGCAATCAAGAGACTTCCGGGAGGTGAGTCGTAAATGAAGAAGAAACAAAAATGCTACATTTATACCCGTGTTTCGACAGCGTTGCTGGTAGATGGTTACAGCCTGGATGCCCAGCGGGATAAGCTTACAAAATATGTAGAGTATCAGGATATGGAAGTTGTAAAGGAGTTTTCCGAAATGTAACCCCAAGAATTGATATAAATAAATGCCGTTGTCAGAATGGAAGAATGGCTTGAAATCAAGAGCTTTCCAAGGGATCCATGGAGGTATTATACAACCAGGCGGATCCTTGAGATCATAGGATTGGCAAAGAGCACTTATTATGAACTCCTTCGCAATGAGGATTATGGTAATGGCACCGAACGGCGGGCAATGAGGGATGATGAGGATATCCTGTTTGTACAGAAGGTCGCTGAATATAAAGGCTACAGGAAGGGATACCGCCAGATCAGCATGATGATGGAGGATAGTTCTGGCTCCACCGCTGTCGTTTTGTGTTCCATAAAATGTCGATATTTGTCAAAAAATTTGTCTTTGACTTTTGAACCGGTATAAATGTTAGAATTACAAATCACTGATGAGCTTGTCTGTAATGTCCTGCATATGCTGTGTGATCGCATTTTTGATCTCTTCGCGGATTCCATCAAAATCTGTGGAGTGAAGAGTGACCAGGGTACTTTCATAGGGCAGATCATTGATCTTTTCAAATTCCAATATCAGATTTCCGGCTACCTTATGAAGCTTGCAAAGTCCATTGATCTTGAAGCCGTTCGCTTTACCGGCCAGAATGGCCTCTATCTCATCTTTCTTCAGTGTTCCTGCCATGATGCTTCTCCCTTCTGTATGCATAGGTGCACTTAATATATTTTAGGTTGTATAATGCGGGTGTCAAAAATAGAATATCACCAAAAGCGATCTGAAGTCAATCCCAATCCGGCAGCTGCCAGACAGAATTATCCATCTATCGTGCAATTTCTGCCATTGCGAACATTAATAGAATCCTGTATGATGATTTTAATGGGAACAGAGAGGAAGTAGAGGTTATTAGTATGAAAAAAGAAGATAAGACCAATGTCATGCGGGTGTTGGAGGCTAAGAAGATTGGATATGTGAGTCATTCCTATGAGCCGGATGCGACCATGAGCGGGGAGCAGATCGCCGGCCTTCTGGGGGAGAAACCGGATAAAGTATATAAAACGCTGGTGACGCAGGGAAAATCCGGGGCCTATTATGTGTTTGTGGTTCCGGTGAAGGAGGAGCTGGATCTGAAAAAGGCGGCAAAGGCTACCGGGGAGAAGGCGATCAGTATGCTCAAGCAAAAGGACCTGCTTCCTCTTACGGGATATGTCCACGGAGGCTGTTCGCCCATTGGGATGAAAAAGCAGTTTCCGACTTATCTGCACGAGGCGGCGCAGGAAATGGACAAAATCTTTGTCAGTGCGGGGAAGGTGGGCTTTCAGATTGAGCTGGCTCCGGAGGATCTGATCCGGGCGGCCGGATGCAAAGTAGCGGATCTGGTTATGGACAACTAAAGGAGGTATGGAGATGCAGTTGACAGTATTGGAGAGGGAGCATGCAAAGAAGGTCAGAGGAACTCTGGCGGAATGCATGGTGTTGCTGAAAAAGAATGGGGATTTTCCGCTGAAGGAGGCAGGTAAGCTGGCGCTCTATGGGAGTGGAGCCAGAAATACTCTTCGGGGAGGGACGGGCTCCGGAGAGGTCTATTCTCATTTTACAATCTCGGTGGAAAGAGGCTTGGAGAAGGCCGGCTTTACCATTACTACAAAGGCCTGGATGGATGCGTATGATCAGTGTCTGAAGATTGCCAGGGAGCAGTTTATAAAGGATATCAAACGGCGGGCGAAGGAGAAGCATGGCAATGCGGTGATCGAGGGAATGGGGGCTGTGATGCCTCAGCCGGAATATGAGTTTCCGCTGGATGGAGAGGGGGATGTGGCAATCTATGTCCTGTCCAGGATCTGCGGGGAGGGAAATGACAGAAAAGCCCAAAAGGGTGACATTCTGCTTACGGATACGGAGGTTCGCGATATTCTGGCTCTCCGAAAGAAATATGCGAAATTTATGCTGGTATTGAATGTGGGGGGACCGGTGGATCTCTCTCCTGTGGAGGAGGTGGAGAATATTTTGCTTTTATCTCAGCTCGGAGCATTGACCGGGCTGGGACTGGCCGATGTGCTCCTGGGAAAGAAGAATCCTTCGGGGCGGCTGACCACTACCTGGGCGAGATGGGAGGATTATCCGAAGCTTGGAGAATTCGGCGACAGGGATGATACCAGATATCGGGAAGGAATCTATGTGGGATATCGGTATTTTGACAGTGTGGGCTTAAAAGCCATGTTTCCCTTTGGATATGGGCTGTCTTATACAGAGTTTCAAATTTCTTTTCTGGGGATGGAGAGAAATGGAGAGCTGATCACTGTGAGGGCAGAGGTGAAGAATGTGGGAGAGTATCCCGGCAAGGAAGTGGTTCAGCTCTATGTCAGTGTTCCAAGGGGCAGACTGGATCAGCCTAAACAGATGCTGGCAGGTTTTGCTAAAACAGCGGAGCTTGCGCCCGGAGAAGGGCAGGAGGTGGAGCTTTGCTTTGCTATGTCGGATCTGGCCTCCTATGACGCAGAAACTGCTTCCTATCTTTTGGAAAGGGGAGTATATCTCTTAAGACTGGGGAAAAACAGTCGGGAGGAAACAATCTGTGGCGGAATCCGTCTGGAGGAGGATGTGGTGACCAAGAAGGTCCGCCGTCTGCTTGGAACAACGGATTTTGAGGATTTCCGGTCGGAGCCCGTTGAGGAAGTACTACCGGAGGGAATAGCGCTTCTCAATATGGACGCGGATGCAATCCGGACTGTGCAGGTTTGCTATCAGGATGAGGAAGAGATCAATCCGGAGCTGATAGATTATACGGATGAGGAACTTATTTATCTCAATATCGGAGCCTTTGATCCCGGTGAGGGCCATTTCGGCGTCATCGGTAATTCCGGGAGGATGGTGGCAGGTGCCGCGGGTGAGACCACGGGGATGCTTCGAGAGAAGGGGATTCCGGCCCTATCCATGGCAGACGGCCCCGCAGGTTTGAGACTCAGCAAAAAATTCTGGGTGGATGAAAACGGTGCACACAGCCTTGGAAATCAGATGCTGGAGGGATTGGCTGATTTTTTGCCTAAGCCTGCAATCCTTATGATGAAGCTGCAAAGTGCAAAGCGACCGAAAAAAGGAGCGGAGGTGCAGAGCCAGTATTGTACAGCCATTCCCATCGGCACAGCGATAGCCCAGAGCTGGAATTTAGCGATGGCGCGGCGCCTTGGCAGTATTGTCGGAAGGGAGATGAAGGAGTTCGGCGTGGATCTGTGGCTGGCTCCTGCCCTGAATATTCACAGAGATGTGAGATGCGGAAGAAACTTTGAGTATTATTCCGAGGATCCTCTGATCAGCGGTCTTTTTGCGGCAGCCCTGACAAACGGAGTGCAGCGTCATCGCGGCAGGGGCGTCACTATAAAGCATTATGCCGCAAACAATCAGGAGACCAATCGGTATTTTAACAATAGTATGGTAAGCGAGAGAGCTATGAGAGAGATTTATTTGAAGGGCTTTCAGATCTGTATCCGGGAGTCCCAGCCGAAGACAGTGATGTCCTCTTATAATCTGTTGAACGGCAGTCATACCTCGGAGCGGAAGGATCTCATTGACTGGGTGCTGCGGAAGGAATTTGGATTTAAGGGAATTGTAATGACGGACTGGCTCATGGATGGGACAAGTCCGAAGGATACGGCTTATCCCGGCGCAAGAGCCGCCAGAGTAGCCGCTGCGGGGGGCGAGCTGGTCATGCCGGGCAGCAAGAGGGATTTTGACGACATGATGGTTGCATTGAAGGCGGGAAGGCTTACCAGAAAACAGCTTCTGATCAATGCCACCAGGATGCTGGGCTTGATCAGAAGCCTGAAAAACGAGGATTGATTATTTTTCAAACAGATAACCATCAATGGATAGATTCTTGATTTCGTATGTATCGGAATTAAAATCTATGGAGATGGAGGTGGCATAGAGATCCCACTGGTCGTTCACATGGAACAGGCAATGGTTTTTAAGGGTAAAGCTACTATCGTAGCTTTTCTTGAAGCTGTGAACGACCCAGCTCAGGTATTCGCTGAGGTCCGCCTCCATTTTTTCTTTCGACTTGCTCTCTGCAGAAGGGTAGTAGAGGATGATTACTTTGCCGTCCTTTGGAGTGTCTCTGTAGTTATTCGCCTGATAAAGTCTGCTGTAGGCAGAAATATCCACATCTGAGAGGGACTGATTTGCATGGAGATAAACTCTGGTTTCAGTCAGATCTCCATATTCATCGTAACTTTTAATCTGCTCTATCTGGGCATCGGTGAGCTTCGTCTTAAGCGTTTTTTCCCCTCTGTAGCTGCATCTTTGAATCACGCGATAGGAGCTTTTGATGGCAGCTCTATCCGGCTTTGAAGATTCCATCATTGAGGTCATGCGCTTCATCTGGGAACGGATGACCATATCATCAAAGGAAATGCCGGGGAAGAGAAGTGTTATTACGCTGATGGCGATCATGGCGTACAGGAGCCAGGAGATGGCGTTTTTGTTTCCTCTGTGGTGCAGAAGATACAGGACAAAATAGATCACCTCAAAGAGGATGAGAATTATGGCCCAGTAGCGGGATTCGGTCAAACCGTAGGCATGGATCCTTACGCCGATGCTCCAGCTCTGCAACAGGACAAAGGGAAGGAAGAGATAGGGCAGGAAGGCCAACGCCTTGGAGAAAAAGCCTTCCTTTTGTTTCATGCCGTGAACAATGGTCCAAATAGGCATTCCGATCGCAAACAGAAACGCCAAAATATAGAAGATCTGGTTGGAAGGGAAATCGTTCGTCAGGAAGATTTTAATAATATAAATATAAATAATGGCAAAGGCCAGAAGCAACATGGGCTGTAGCGCATACAGGAAGCAGACCCGGGAGAATTTGCCGGGGACCTCGTTTTTACCGGAGATGGCCTTCAGGCACATGGGTACATAGATTCCTCCGGCGAGAAAGAGTTCAACCTGTGCCAGCAGATCGTCCGTATCAAAGATCAGCTCATTGAAGATCCAGATTAGTAGAGCCAGTCCAAGGGCAAACAGCCCATAGACCACTGTGGATTTGATCAGTTCCAGAAAGGCCTTCGTGGCATAGATCTCGAAGTCCTCCTCCAGACGGCGGTACATATGGTGGATGCTTAGGGCTAAAAGGGTCAGGCCGTGAATAAAGAGTACACGGATTATGATATCGTCAAGCATTTCCGTATTTAACCCAAACAGGACATCCTCCTCGTAGGAAAGAAGGAAGACATATAGGGCGGAGAGTACTGCAGCTATGCCATAGCCGGAGAAGCGGATCAGCTTTTTGGAGGCGAAGATCTCTTCAAGGGCGATGGCTTGCATGGCTGTGATCAAGAAGAAAGCGGCAGCCCGCTCAAGGTAGATTTTAGTTTCGTGACCATTCCAGGTCACCAAAACAGTGCCGATCAAGGCGGCGATCATAATGGAGAGCATGGTGACGGGATAGTCCCGAAAAACATCTATGATCTTTTGCGCGAAGGCTTTCAGTGCCTCGCCGATATGGAGCATTTTTTTATTCTGATTTTTGATTTCCTTTTGTTCTTCCATGGGATACTCCTTTCCTGGTTGACGGAATATTTTCTTTGCTTATCCCTATCATACATAGAGGAGAGAGAGGATTCAATAGGGATTTTGTCACGAATCTGCGGGAAAGGGAGTGACATTTGTCATATTTGGAGGAGACTCATATATTTGAACATTTGTGATCTGAGGTAAAGGAAACAGAGTACCGGGTGAAGCAAAACGAAGCTTGATAAAAGAAAGTAAGTGTGGGCTTGAGGGAAAAGAGTACTTGACAAAACATAAAGGTTTGATAAAATTAAATTGAGAAAAATATGATATTGCCTGCGATTTCTGTTTATCGGATGGAGAAAATGCCATAACTTTTAGATTCGGAAATACAGGAAGGATACTTTAGATAGAGGTTTGGAGAAGGAGAGGAAGGTTTTTTATGGATCAGGAGTTTGATATTCAGGCGTATATGACAAGGGGAGTGGAGCGGGTCGTGGCGGATACACTTCGGGCTACTCTTAAAAATCCAAAGGAGAGCCTCTATATGGCTCGTTTTGCCGCCAGCAGTCGCAGGGCAAGTGCATTGAGGAAAAAACTGCAGGAGGAAGGGGAGCATATACCGCCGTTTTTGATCGCCAGCATTACCAGCAGCTGCAATCTGCACTGCGCAGGGTGTTATTCCAGATGTAATCATGCAACCTCGGACGAAGAGCCTGTTAAGCAGCTATCCGGAGAAGAATGGAGCAGGATTTTTGACGAGGCGAAGGAGCTTGGAGTGAGCTTTATTCTATTGGCAGGGGGGGAGCCGCTTCTTCGAAAGGATGTCATAGACGAGGCGGGGAAACGGCCGGATATCCTGTTTCCCATTTTTACGAACGGGACCTTTCTGGGGGAGGCTTACTTGAAGGTGTTCGATCAAAACCGGAATCTGGTTCCCATTCTCAGCATTGAGGGCGGAAGAGAGGTGACAGATGAGAGAAGAGGGGAAGGAGTCTATGATAAATTGATCAGTGGAATGCAGGAGCTATCGAATCGTAATCTGATCTTCGGCGTTTCGGTCACTGTCACGACGGAGAATATCGGCGAAGTATCGTCCGAGGAGTTTATCGGGAGGCTTGCAGAGCTTGGTTGCAAGGCTGTGATTTTTGTGGAATTTGTCCCGGTCACAGAGGAGGCGGAAAACCTGGCTCCCGGAGAGAAGGAGCGGGAGTATCTTGCAAAGGAGATTGCAAGGCTTAGGAAGGAATATGAAGAAATGGTGATTGTATCCTTCCCGGGAGATGAGAAGAGCTCCGGAGGATGCATTGCAGCAGGAAGGGGATTCTTTCATATCAATTCCCATGGCGGAGCGGAGCCCTGTCCTTTTTCACCGTATTCAGATACAAATGTGCGGGAGCTTTCTTTAAGAGAGGCAATGAATTCCAAGCTATTCCGTGCCCTCAGGGAAGGAGAAATCTTGGCAGATGATCATAAGGGGGGCTGCGTGCTGTATGAAAAGAGGGAGCAGGTGGAAAGATTGCTCTCATAGCGCATGAGATTGTTTACCTCCTAAGACCTCCCAAACCTGAAAAAACAGTGGCGGGTTAACCAAAACTATGGTATAATTAGCAGAAGGAGGGGCCCGATTCGCGCAAAGCGCGAATTGGGAAGATGCCTTCGCCTTAGGAGGTTTTAGATGAGGCTGCTGGTGGTGGGGGGAACCTATTTTTTAGGAAAAGCCTTTATGGAATTGTGTGATAACGGCGAAAATGAGGTCATCCTGTTAAATCGCGGAAATCGCACACTTTCGCTGAAATATACGGATAAGATTAAGCATATACAAATGGAACGGCATGACCCTGAGCAGCTTCAAAAACTGGGAGAATTGCTGAAGGAAGCTCCCGTGGATGCTGTTGTCGATTTTTGTGCCTACGAGGCAGGGGATATTCGGAGCATTATGGAGATTCTTCCAAAGGGCACAAAGCAGTATTTGTTTATCAGCACCTGTGATGTCTATCGGCGCGGTAGCGGGGAGGGGCTGGACGAGAAGGCTAAGCTGGAGGAGAGGAGTTTTCTTGGGCAGGAAGGAGCCTATATTTGCGGAAAGGTGGCATTGGAGAAGGAATTACCCGAATGCTCTGCAAGATATGGGATAGCTTATACGGTGCTCCGACCAACTATCATTTACGGACCGGACAATTATGCTCCCAGAGAAGGCATTTACTTTCACTGGATCACGAAGGCCGGGCAGATTCTGTATCCGGAGAATGCCGGCGGAACCTTTCAAATGGTTTATGTGAGGGATGTGGCAAAGTATATTTTTGCCTGTCTGTGCCGGGAGGAATGCTATGGGCAGGCCTATAATATCTGCGGAGACGGAGTATTGGATTATAAAAGCTTTACGGACTGTCTGGAAAAGGCATGTTCCCAAAGGATAGAAAGGGTTTCTGTCACTGTGGAGGATGTGCTGGAGAGAGGAATCCCGCTTCCGTTTCCCTTGACCCGGGCAGAGAGTGAGTATTATCTTGGAGAAAAGAGCAAAGCCCTGGGAGTTGGATTTACTCCATTGGAAGATGGATTGAAGGAGACATTCCTTTGGTTTTGCGAGAGGATGGTTACCGGTGTATGAATATGGAATTTGTCCTGCGGGAAGTGGATCGACTTTTTGATGAGAATAAGGCAAAGGATGCGGAAAGCTTTCTGAAGAAATGTCTGAATGAGGCCAGAGCAGAGGAGGACTTTGGGGTTTGCCTGCAGATTTTAAACGAGCTGATCGGGTATTATCGGCAGACCTCGGAAAAGGAAGCACTTATTGATACGATTCGGGAATCCATCGCCATGGCTGAGAGCTTAAATCTACAGGGAACGGTCTGGTATGGGACAACCCTGCTCAATGCTGCCAACGGGTATCGCTCTCTGGGGATGCTGGAGCAGTCCAGAGCATATTATGAGGAGGCGGAGGAAATCTACCAGCGTGAGCTTTCCGCAAAAGATATGCTTTTGGCCGGACTGTACAATAATCGAAGCCTGTTGGAACAGGAGGAGAACAGATACCAGCAGGCGGAGGACTATTTGCTGAAGGCACTGCAGATCGTGCAGGAGAACCAGTCAGGGTTTGAGATTGCTGTGACCTATGCCAATCTGGCCAATACAGCGGTTCTGGGTAAGGAATTTGATAAGGCAAAGGATTATGCCAGAAAGGCAATCCTTTGTTTTGAAAAGAGAAAATTATATGATGCGCATTATTGCGCCGCACTCTCTGCATTGGGGCTATGCTTTTATGAGGAGGGACAATACGAGGAAGCCCTTCGTTATTTTGAAGAAGGCATGATGATCGTGGAAAATACCATTGGTCAAAACAGTCAATATGAGCGATTGAAGGCGAATCGTGATGCTTGTCTGGAGAAAATGAAAGAAACAAATGAGTTTTCGAAGGAAATACCTATGGAAGTCGAGGACAGTGCGATGAAGCGGGAAAACGGGAATCAGGGAGACTGGGCGGCGTTGGGCAGTATGCTTCAAGAGGAGCTTGGGAAGAAACGGTCGGCGAGCGAAAAAAAGGATGGGCAGCAATTTCTAAGCGGTCTGGAATTATGCCGAAGGTATTATGAGACCTATGGCAAGCCAATGCTGGAAGAGAAGTTTCCCGAGTATGTGGAACAGATTGCCGTGGGGCTTGTGGGAGAAGGGTCTGATTGCATGGGCTTCGATGATGAGGCATCCAGAGATCACGATTGGGGTCCGGGATTTTGTATGTTTCTGCCGGAGGACCTGAAGGAAAGGATCGGAGAGAAACTTCAGGCAGAATATGAGAAGCTTCCAAAGGAATTTATGGGCTGGCGCAGAGAGGAGACATGGCAGGGGGCCGGAAGACATGGCGTGATCTCCATAGAAGAATTTTATGGGCGTCTGGCAAATATGTCCAAGGACGGTGAAGTGGATTTTCGTAACGCCGAGGATGCCGGGCTGTTTGCATGTACGGATGGAGAGGTTTTTACAGATCCGATGGGGAGATTTTCTGAGATTCGAGAGAAGTTGAAGAAAGGGTATCCCGAGGAAGTCCGGTATGTAAAACTGGCAGAGGATGTGGCGAAGATTTCCCAGACCGGTCAATATAATTATCGACGAATGCTGCTTCGGGAGGACCGATTAAGTGCGGATCGGATGCTGTCCGACTGCATGGGGCATTTGATGCGATTCTGGCATCATTTGAACAGGGTCTATCCGCCCCATGACAAATGGCTGAAAAAAAGCCTGCTAAGGCTCCAGGGAGGAGAAGAGCTTCTCCGGGAGGTGGAAAAGCTGCATGCCAGTATGAAGCAGATGGATGAAGATGCACTGAAAACAGTGGAGTATCTGCTGGAGCATATTTGTGGCGAGATCGCAAAAACCATGTATGATCGGGGGATTATCAGTGATATAGATCCCTATCTGGAGCATCATGTGGAGGAGCTTTTGATGAAGGCCTCCTATGCGGCACTTTCGGATGAAGAGCTGGTGGAGAAGATTGCCAAAGTAGAGTTTGAGGCTTTTGACAAGGTGAAGAACGAGGGCGGCCGCGCTTATTGCCAGAATGACTGGCCCACATTTTCCGTGATGCGAAAGAGTCAATATCTCACCTGGGATAGGATCATGCTGATGCAGTATCTCTATGATTTTCAGCGGGAATATAAGCTGGGACATAATCTGATCACGGAGAAGTACGGCCGTATGATGGAAAGCACTGCGCCGGAGAGGTATCGGGAATTGGAGAAGCATTTTCCGGAGATCACGGCTGAGAAAAAGGCGGTGATCGAACAGATCGTGGCGCTTCAGATGGGGATGGTGGAGGAGCTGGCCGGAGATTACCCCAAGGTGGTGGCTAACGCCCGAAATCTTCACACCTATGAGGATAATGTGATCGATACTTCTTATGAGACATATCTGAGGGGAGAGATCAGTACCTATTCGGATAAGATGTTACAGCTCTATGCGGGATATGTGATCCGCAATGTGAAGGAAGGGACAAATATTGCCCGTACTACCATGGAGAATACGGCGAGGCTCTATGGTTATCAGGATCTGGATGCATTTCAGGACAGTATTGTGTAACGGTATCAAAACAGAAATGTTTTGGATATAAAAGGAGTAAGCCAAACAAAAGGAGGATTCAAAAATGAAGTTTGTATGTTCTGTATGTGGTTATGTGTATGAGGGAGACAACCCTCCCGCAGAGTGCCCCGTATGCCATGTGGGACCGGAGAAGTTCATCGCTCAGTCCGAAGAGAGAGTATGGGCATCCGAGCATGTGGTTGGCGTGGCAAGTGATGTGAGCGAGGATATCAAGGCGGATCTTCGTTCCAACTTTGAGGGAGAGTGCTCCGAGGTCGGTATGTATCTTGCCATGGCAAGAGTTGCCTATCGCGAGGGCTATCCTGAGATCGGTATGTACTACGAGAAGGCTGCTTATGAGGAGGCAGAGCATGCCGCTAAGTTTGCAGAGCTTTTGGGTGAGGTTGTGACGAGCAGCACCAAGAAGAATCTGGAGATGAGAGTGGAGGCGGAAAACGGCGCTACCGCAGGAAAGACTGATCTGGCTAAGCGCGCTAAGGCCGCAAACCTTGACGCCATCCATGACACCGTGCATGAAATGGCAAGGGATGAGGCGAGACACGGCAAGGCCTTTGAGGGGCTTCTCAAGAGATACTTCGGTTAAAAAGAAAAGAAAAAGGAAAAAGGCTGTCACGCCGGAAAAGCGTGCAGCCTTTTTTCTATTATTGTGATCAGATCGCTTCGATCATGGATTCGCGGGTGTCTCCGGTGGAAGCAATCGCCTTTCTGATTCCGTGCAAGCCCTCCACAAACTTGGGATAGGCCTCGTAGGCCAGCTGGAAATGCCGGAAGGCTTCTGCACGGTTTCCGTTTTTCTTTGCGTTCCAGGAGTCCACAGCATGAGCGTGAATCTCGTCATGATATTTCACAGCTTGACGGAAAGCGGGAGAGCCCGTGATACGGGGATCGGTCTGGGCGGAAACCCATTTTCCGAATTTACAGCCCTTGGGATTGTTTACTTGTTCCAGTCTTAGCTGTTCAAAATCGGCCAGATTGTTATAAATTCTCCATGTAAAGATCAAGTGGTCAATCTCAAATACAATGATCCAGTCCTGAGGGTACAAAATCGCACGCCTTCTGGCAACATCGGAGCGGAGGTTGTCGATCAATCTGGAAATCTTGTACATGTGCGCACCGGTATTGACACAGCCATTGGAGAGATCTTGGTAGTTGGTTGCCAAAGCCTGAATGGAATCCAAGAAGGAATCGGTGAGGGAGGATTGAGTATTGATCTCTCCGTAAATATGGTCAATCTCAGAGCTTACCAGTACCATATTCCGATCCATATCCTCCAGCTTTTCCAGGGACTCATGAATACTCTCGTTGCCGGAGGTCAGCTGCGCAACGGTGCGATTCACGGATTCTTCCAGAGAGCCGATGCCGGACATCAAGTCATTCACATAGGACATGGCGGATTCGGCGGATTTCAGGGAATTCGTGGAGAGCTCGTTGACCTGATTGGCCACTACAGCGAAGCCCCTTCCCGCTTCGCCGGCTCTTGCAGCCTCGATGGAGGCGTTCAAGGCAAGAAGATTACTCTGGTTGGCAATCTTTTTCATACTGTCAATGATCTCGTTGATCTTATTGGCTTTCGCCTGGAAGTCATTTACTTGTTTTGTGATCTGCTGAACATATTCCACGGATTGATCGACAATGCGGATGCTGTTATTCATGACAGTCACGCAGGAGTCGGCGTCTTCCTTGACTGCGTGAGAGCGCTCCTGGATCGTCAGGGCGGCATTCTGGATATTCTGGATGGAGGTGCCGAGCTCGGAGCTGGATTCCTTTAAATTACTAATGGATGCTGTCTGCTCGTTCACTTCTTCGATCATATCCTTGACGCTGCTGCTGTCTCCGATCAGTTTCATGGAGTTATTCAGTCTCATGACAAAATTATTGTTTAGTCTCACAAAGGTAGCCAGGACTTCGTTGTATTTTTGGACAAGAGCTTTATCCTGGAAGGGAGTGAGATCCAATTCGGAAAAATCGCCGGCAATGGCCTTGTCCATTAATTCGATCAGCATTTCACTGTCGGACCTTGTGACTTTTTTTTCTTTTGGGATGCCAAACATGGTGCTACCTCCGTCAAATAGGGATGGTCAGATGGGGTGAAACAATTTCAAAAGCTTATGTATTCTGTCCAAAATATTATATCATTTTTTTTTACATTAGCATACAGATTTTTTGTGGAAAATAGGAAAACATTAAATAAAAAAGTAAATTCCACTTTGGGCTGAATTTAGTCTTACACAAGTTTACTGGCTGTAGTATCCTCATATTTGCCTCT
>CACXDS010000053.1 GCA_902766425.1 uncultured Lachnospiraceae bacterium | reverse complement strand
TGCGCAGCAGACCATGATGTCTGCCGGGCATTCTGTTGCGGTAGATAGAATTTTGGCTTATGAGAATTATCCCGCCGCTTATCATGATGTGATGAATGCTCTGTCCTTCTATCGTTTGGCAAGTACCTACGAAGAAGGGTTTGGCGAAAAGAAGAGTGAACTGGTTGAAAAGCTGCATATGCTGGTAAAGATGGTTTTCCGTCCCGAGAACCTGGAGGTGGATTACACCGGAGCAAGGGAGGATCTGCCGGAGCTGGAAAAGGAGCTGGCAGAGTTTAAGAAGGCTTTGTTTGTGTGCGATGTGCCGAAGGGCTCCTTTGTACCTGTTTTGGAGAAGAAGAATGAGGGCTTTATGGAGCCAAGCCAGGTACAGTATGTGTGCAGGGCCGGAAATTTCCGCAAAAAGGGACTTCCCTATGACGGCAGTCTCAGGGCGCTGAAGGTGATGATGGGTTATGAATATCTCTGGATGAATGTCCGCGTAAAGAATGGGGCTTATGGTTGTATGTGCGGTTTCCTTCCGACGGGGGAGAGCTATTTTGTATCCTACCGGGATCCTCAGCTGGAGAAGACGGTGGAGGTTTACAAGGGCGCTTCGGAGTTTGTGCGGAATTTCCGGGCGGATGAGAGAACCATGACAAAGTATGTCATCGGCGCCATCGGTGAGATGGATACGCCCCTTACCCCTTCGGCATGGGGGAGCTATTGCCGCAGTGCTTATCTGGCGGGGATCGATCAGAAGGAGTTGCAGAGAAGGAGGGATGAGCTCCTTGCCACAACACCGGAGAAGATCCGCTCCCTGGCCGCATATATTGACGCCTTTATGGAGGATGATTGTATTGTGGCAGTCGGTAACTCCGGCAAGATAAAAGAAAATGAAAAATTATTCCAAAGAATCGAGAACCTTTTCTGATGATTATCGTTTATAGGGGTAAGAAGACCAACTGAAAACAGCTGGCGGGGAGGAGATACGATGATGAAAAAGAGGTGCTTGAAGTTGAGAGGAGTATTGGCGGGGCTTTGTGTGCTCACCATGTTTGCAGGGTTTACAGGACTTGCCGGATGCGGAAATTCATCCGAGTCTGCCAGAAGCTATGTGACATCCAACGGGAGCGCGCAGGGGGCTTCCCCATCGAAGTCCGCTTCCTACAACAGTGATACTGCAGATTTATCCTACAAGGATTATGCGGCGGAAGAGCTTTGGATGGAAGGGGAAGCTTATGATACGGCGCTCAATGACAGTGGCTCAGGCGGTAACGTAAACAGTCAGAAGCTGGATCAGACCTCGGCAAGTAAGCGCAAGCTCATAAAAACGGTGAATATGAATGTGGAGACCCAGGAGTATGATACTCTGATGGGGAATCTTCAGGATCGGGTGAAGGAGCTTGGCGGCTATGTCCAGAATATGGACAGTCATAACGGCAGTGCATACAATTACAGCCGGAGCCAGAGATATGCCAATATGACCCTTCGTATTCCACAGCAAAGCCTGGATGAATTCATTGGTTCCATTTCCAATCTGGCCAATGTGGTGAGTCGCAGTGAGAGCGTGAATGATGTGACACTGCAGTATGTGGATATGCAGAGCCATAAGGAATCCCTGCAGGTGGAGCAGAAAAGACTTTTGGAGCTCTTGGAGCAGGCGGATGATCTGGAGGATATCATCACTCTGGAGGATCGACTCACTAAGGTCCGCTATCAGATCGAGAGTATGGAGTCCTCTCTTCGAACCTTTGATGATCAGGTGGATTACAGCACTGTGTATCTGCGTATCGATGAGGTAAAGATTTATACCGTAGTGGAAGAAGAGGAAGAGACTGTCTGGGAGCGTATGGCCCATGGCTTTATGGATAGTCTGGAGGATGTGAAGGATGGATTTGTGAATTTCGGCGTCTGGTTTGTAGTGAATATTCCCTATCTCATCATCTGGGCCGTTGTGATCACAGTCATCTGTCTGGTGCTTCGGAGGATTACAAAAGGGAAAAAGGGGAAGGGGCTAAAGAAATCCCGTAAAAACAAAGTTGGAGAAGGGGAAGAAGCTTCGGCAAAAGCATCCGAACTTCCCGGAGATTCGACAAAAGCCACTGACCTTACAGGAGCTTCCGCCCAAAAGGATGCGCAAGAATGATGAGAAGGAATAGAATTCCGAAAAACATCAGAAAATTAAAGTAGAGAGCTTTGTGAACCAGAACACATGGGATAAGAGAACGCTGGCGGATCACTCCGCCAGCGTTTCCCATTC
The DNA here is from genome assembly GCA_902766425.1 of uncultured Lachnospiraceae bacterium. GTDB lineage: Bacteria > Bacillota > Clostridia > Lachnospirales > Lachnospiraceae > Acetatifactor. The sequence goes on along the minus strand of CACXDS010000053.1, from coordinate 1,691 downwards.
CGCATATTTTTGCTCCAATTCTTCCTTCAGATGATCCTGTTCCTTTACCAGCTCCTGAAGCTTTACGGATTGCGTGGCAATCACAGGATCAGCCATTTGTTCGTCTATGAGAGCTATTTTACTTTCCAATTCTGAAATTCTCTCCTCGCATTTTTTCAGATCATTTGCTTTTTTACGGATACGAGCCTGCTCTTCCTTCTGAGCCCTCCAGTCCATGGCGCCGGAAGATTCATCTGCGACGGCCTCAGGGGAGGAAGCGGAGATTTCCCGGCTCAATTCCTTTTGAAGAGCGGACATATGGGCTTCATGCTTTTCCAGATAATAGTCATAGTTCCCCACATAGTTTACAAAGCGGTTTTGTGTCAATTCCAGGATCCGGTGAGCGGTACGATTGATAAAATATCTGTCATGACTCACATATAGGACGGTGCCTGTATAAGAGTTGATGGCGTCCTCCAGTATCTCCTTGGAGGCAATATCCAAATGGTTCGTGGGCTCGTCCAGGATCAAAAAGTTTGCATTCCCCAGCATAAGCTTTGCCAGTGATACACGGCCTCTTTCACCGCCGCTGAGATCGCGGATCAGCTTAAATACATCATCCCCGGTAAAGAGAAAGGCAGCCAGCACATTTCTGATCTCGGTGTTATCCAGGTAAGGGTATTCATCGGAAATCTCCTCAAATAAGGTCTTTTCGGGATGCAGCACATGGTGCTCCTGGTCATAGTACCCAATCTCTACATTGGAGCCGAGAGTAAAGCTTCCCCGGTCAGCGGGAAGAAGTTCATTTAAGATCTTCAAAAGGGTGGTCTTACCGGTGCCGTTATCTCCGATAATGGCAACATGCTCGCCTCGCTTTAGATCAAAGGTGACATGCTCGAAGAGAACTCTGTCCCCAAAGGACTTACTCAGCTCCTCCACGGTGAGAACATCCTTTCCGCTCTCTTTGTAGGGGACTAACTGGAGCTTCATGTCTGTGCGGGCCTGCGTGGGCTTCTCCAGCCGATCTATCTTGTCCAGCATCTTTTCACGACTTTCCGCACGTTTAATGGACTTTTCCCGATTGAAGGAGCGGAGCTTTTCAATGACTGCCTCCTGATGCTTGATCTCACGCTGCTGGTTGAGGTATGCGTTCAAAGCGGCAATTCGGAGACTTTCCTTTTTGACCGCATAATCGGAGTAATTCCCCAGAAAGGTGGTGCAGTTTGTCTGGTCGATTTCGATGATCTTGGTGCAGATCTTATCCAGGAAATAACGGTCATGGGATACGATCAGCACGGCTCCCTTATAATTTAAAAGATAGGTCTCCAGCCAGGCAATGGAGTTCAGATCCAAATGGTTGGTGGGCTCGTCCAGGATAATAAGATCCGGTTTTTGCAGCAGGAGCTTACCGAGGGCAACACGGGTTTTCTGACCGCCGGATAGAGTGGAGACGGATTTCTCAAATTCCTCCTCCGTAAAACCGAGTCCCTTTAATACCCCCACAAGCTCGCTCTTGTAGGAGTAACCATCCCCCATTTCAAAGGCATGGGTCAAATCCGTGTATCTTTTCATCAAGGCATCCAGAGAATCGCCGGAAAGCAGATTCATATCCTTTTCACATTGACGAATTTCCTGCTCCAGATGGATCAGATCCTTTTTGACGGAAAGCAATTCCTCATAAATGCTGTTTTCACCGGAGACAGCATCGTTTT
>CACXDS010000052.1 GCA_902766425.1 uncultured Lachnospiraceae bacterium | reverse complement strand
TGGGGCCCCTGCCCCACTTTATCCCTCAAACCAAGGCATCCTCCCCCGCTGTCCCAAGGCATCCCCCCACTTCGTGGGTCCCCCTTGGGACTTAAAAGCGCGTGGGCCCCTCCTTGGTTTTACATCAACGGGGCGAGTACCTTGACTACGCCGCCCACAAGCTTATAAATCATTTTTTCGTGTTTGATGGTCTCCGATGTAACTTCCCGGCACTCCCGCAGGGTCCTTTGAAAATCGTCTTCGATTTCTTTAATACAGGGCACCTCATAGAGATAGGCCGCACATTCAAAATGGTGGTACAGGCTTCGATAATCCAGATTAATGGTGCCCACCACCGCCTTTTCGTCATCACTCACAAAGACCTTGGCATGAACAAAGCCCGGCGTATATTCATAAATCTTTACCCCAGACTCCGTCAGCGCCTTATAATGGGACTTGGCCAGAGAGTAAGCTATCTTCTTATCCGGAATGCCGGGCAGGATCAGCTTTACATCCACGCCCCGCTCCGCAGCATACTTGATCGCCATCTCCAGCTCATTGTCCAGAATGAGATAGGGTGTCATAATATGCACATAGGTCTTGGCCCGGTAGAGGATATCCATGTATACACTCTCCCCCACCTTGTCCCCGTCCAGGGGCTGATCACAGAAGGGCATCACAAAGCCCCTTCCCCGGCTCTCCGGAATTCTGACTTTGCATTCCTCCCATTTTACATCGGACTCGATCATATTCCACATCTGCAGGAACATCAGGGTAAAGCTCTGCACCGCCTCCCCCTTCAGCATCACTGCCACATCCTTCCAATGCCCATAATAGGTCACATGGTTGATGTATTCATCCGACAGATTCACCCCTCCGGTAAAAGCGACCTTCCCATCGATTACCAGGATTTTTCTGTGATCCCTGTAGTTATAATGGGAGGAAATAAAAGGATGAATCTCCGCAAAGGGTCTGCATTTGATTCCGAGGCGCTGCAGGCGCTTCGGATAATCGGAGCTCAGGAGGGCAATCTCGCACATGCCATCGTACATCACCCGTACATCCACCCCCTGCGCCGCCTTGTCCGCCAGAATCTTCAGGACACTCCCCCACATCAGGCCCTCCGAAATGATAAAATATTCCAAAAAGATAAATTTTTCCGCCTTTTTCAATTCCTCCAGCAGTGCATGAAAATTGTCCTCTCCAAGGGGATAATAGGTCACCTCCGTATTCCCGTAAATAGGAAAACAGCCGCTTCGATTCAGGTATTTGCAGAGATCATCCGTCCCGGACCGCACAAGTCCTGGATCCTTGAACACCTCCTCGTCCTGCTCCAGCAGATCTCTGGTTTTCTCCACCAACTCCGCGATCCTGGCACGCTCTATCCGATGCCCGATATCTGTCTGGGTAAACCATAAGAATATGGAGGCCGGAACCGGAAACAGCATGATCAGACTCAGCCAGGTAAGCTTTGCACTGGAATCCATGCCGCAGTTGAAAAGATACAACACCATTCCCAGTGTAAAGACTGCCTGCACCGCATTAAACCATTTAAAATATTCCTCGAACCACCGATAGGCAGAAAGCAGGATTCCGATCTGCAGCAGAATGAGCAGAACAACCAGCCCGACCCGGCTGAAGAAGAGTCTGAGGATTCCCTTCTTTTTCTTAGGGAGCAGCCGCATCACCTGCCCATCCTGTTCCAACGCCACATAGTCTATCTTTTTCATGTAATGCTTCACCTCACCCGTAAGACGATTATGCTCATAAGCCCCCCCAGACATCGTAACACAAATTTCTTCAAAGTACAATCATCCTGATTTGATATCTTGTTTTTCCCTCTTTCGAGGTGTATAATAATTAGAGTTGTCGTCATTTTACCCTTAAAGTATGTGGAATATCCGCTTTGAAAGCGATGAAATGAGGTTATTTAGAATGGAATTTCTGAGAATGTTAGAAAGTATCCGCACCCCTCTGGGAGAGGCCTTCTTTTTATTTGCCACCTATGGTGGTGAAGAGATCATGCTCCTGGGACTGATCTGTGTTCTGTACTGGTGCGTGGATAAGAAGCTGGCCTATCGGATGACCTTTTCCTATCTGCCCTCTGCATTGGCAGTCAATGTGATCAAGCTGACCTGCCGCGTGGAACGGCCCTGGGTGAGGGACCCTTCCTTCACTGCAGTAGAAAAGGCAAAGGCCTCCGCCACCGGCTATTCCTTCCCCAGCGGTCATACCCAGAATGCCACCGCCCTCTTTGGCACACTGGCCTATGTCTTCAAAAAGCTCTGGCTCAAGCTCATGGTCGCGCTGATCATCCCTCTGGTAATGCTCTCCCGCATGTATCTGGGAGTACATACCCCTGCGGATGTTCTGGTAAGCTTCCTTGTCTCCTCCGTCATCGTGTTTGGCATGAATATCCTGGCGGACAAGCTGGTGCTGAACAAGAAGCGCCGATTGATCATCATGATCTTTCTGATGCTCTGTGCTACTGCCACCATAATCTATACTTATGTTCTGTACAGTACGGGAACCATTGCATATAAAGACGCGGCGGACAGCTTTAAAGGCTGTGGCGCCGGCTTGGGATTTGCTCTTTGTTGGTTTCTGGAGAATGAATACATCCGGTTTAACCCGAAGTCCTCCGATATCAAAAAACAGATTTTGAAATTTGTGATCGGTTTAAGCGTTGCCCTTTTGATCAAATCCGGCATCAAGTATCTCTTTGCCGCACTCATAGGTCAGAACTTCTTTACCGATGTCTTCCGTTATTTCCTGGTGATACTCTGGGCCATGCTGGCCATGCCCCTGCTGATCAAGAAATATTTCTCCGGAAAAGAAGAGAAATGATGAAGAGAAATGATTTGGAGCATTACTTCATTCCATCCAACAACCGATACAATAAACCGTAGAGAGTAGCTGCTTCCTCCGGCTCCATCTTAATGCAGCCCGCCATTTTCGCCGGAATCTCCACAGCCTTTTCCTTCAGCTTCTCTCCCTCCGGTGTCAGCGTCACAAGAAGTACTCTCTCGTCCTCCTTGGAACGCATTCTGGTGAGGATTCCCTTTTTCTCCAGCTCCTTCAGCATGGGAGTCAGCGTTCCCGAATCCAGATGCAGCCTTTCTCCTAAAGTCTTAACGCTCACCTGACCATATTCCCAAAGCACCATCAGTGCCACATACTGGGTATAAGTGATGCCGATCTCCGAGAGGAAGGGGTGATACCTCTTCACCACCTCTCTGCCTGCCGCATAAAGCGGAAAGCAAAGCTGATTTTCCAATTTCAAGCTGTCATATTTCTGATCCATGTTCCTCTCCCCCTTGCTCTGTTTTGCTGTCATCAAAGTATCTCTATGTTGACAGCATTCTGCCGGAAAGCCTTATCCGCTCGTCATCAGTCGGAATAATCCGAATCCAGCACCAGATCATATTCATATTCTCCGTGCTTTTTCTTCATCTCGGAGACAATACTCTCCCGAAGGGCATCCACATCCGCCCCAAACTCCACCACCAGGTCAAACATGACATGGTTTATTTGCTTTTCCACATAGAACCCATGCATTTGCAGGACCTCCGGGTGCTTGGAAAGCACCTCCTGCAGATCCTCCTTCACCTTTGCCAGCTCGGGATCCGAGTCGTTTCCCGCATAAATGCCGACCGTCAGAATGATCCCGTACTCCGCATAAATCTCGCCTGCGATTCTTCTGGTCAGACCATGAAGCTCTCTTGCAGTCATTGAATCCGAAACTTCTATGTGGACGGAGCCGATGATCTGAGTCGGCCCGTAATTATGCAGCGTCAGATCATAGGCTCCTCTCACCCCGGGATAGGAGGTGACTTTATCCTTAATGGCTGTGCTAAGCTCCGGATCGGATCTGGTTCCGATGATACTGTTCAAAGTCTCCAGGAGCATCTCAACGCCTGCCTTCAGAATGATCAGAGAAATAATGACTCCCAGGATTCCCTCCAGCTGCAGCTTCCACACCATGGCCAGAACGGCTGTGACAAAGGTTCCGGCGGACAAAACAGCGTCAAAGAATGCATCGGAGCCGGAGGCCACAAGCGAATCAGAATGAAGCTCCTCCCCCTTTTTCTTGACATAGGTGCCGATGAACAGCTTTGTCAGAACGCCCACGATGATCACCACCAGAGAGAGCACAGTATAGGAGGTTTCGTCCGGATGGAATACCTTTCCGGCACTTTCCTTCAGGGAGGTCACTCCGGCCATGAGAACGATCACAGCGATCACCACCGCTGTCAGATACTCGATCCGCCCGTAGCCGTAGGGATGCTTCTTATCCGGTCTGCGCCCCGCAAGCTTAGTCCCGATAATGGTGATGAAGGAGGAAAGCGCGTCACTCAGATTATTCACCGCATCCAATATGATTGCGATGGAATTTGCCAGCACTCCCACAATCATCTTAAAGACCACAAGTACAATATTCACTGCGATCCCTATGATACTCGTCTGTATGATCTTCCTTGATCTGTCCATAGCTTACACCTTCTTCATTCTATGATGTCACAATGCAAAATCCTGGCACACCGCTCCGGCGCACTGCGCCGCCCTTACCTCTTCCTTCACATCATCGCGGTGCCTACAGCGCCGCCCTTACCTCTTCCTTCACATCATCGCGGTGCCTACAGCGCTGCCTTTACCTTCTCCATCACAGTCTTCATGGGTACGGTGGGCTCAAAGCGGGATACGATATTTCCCTCCCGATCGATCAAAAAGATGGTAAAATTCCACTTGATCTTGCTGTTATTCTTATAATCCTTATCAATGGCCTTCAGGACACCGCTCATGGCCAGTCCGGCCGGACTCATGCCAAAGCCCTCAAACTTGGTATTCTCCTCAAGCCACTGATACAGGGGGATCGCATTCTCGCCGTTTACATCAATCTTATCGAACTGAGGAAATGTGATGCCAAAGCGTCCCGTACAGAAGGTGTGGATCTCCTCATTGTCCCCGGGCGCCTGATTGCCAAACTGATTGCAGGGGAAATCCAAAATTTCCAGGCCCTTGTCATGGCACTCATCATAAATCTGCTGAAGCTCCGTGTAATGGGGCGTGAAACCACACTGGGTCGCCGTATTCACAACCAATACCACCTTGCCCTTATAATCTGCAAGGGAAACATCGCTTCCATCCTGTGCCTTCACCGTAAAATCATAAAATCCCATAGTCTCATCCTCTCTTTCCTTTTTGAACTACACTGTTATCATTGTAATCTCTTTGATACATCTTTTATTCTCTTCTCTTTAGCCCATTCTTATTTTGTTTGGTTTTTTATGATTTAATTGTATCCAATTTATAATTCCTTGTCAATAACTTTTTCATCAAAATTCGGGGAATAAGAGCCCCTTAACTCAAAATTCAATCGAGTTAAGGGGCTCGAAGGGAACCTCCCATGCCGTCATTCCCCATGATACGGATACACACCTACGATACAGCTCTTTTTGCAAAAGCAGATCCCATAGGATCTAACCCCTGCATACCCGTCCTCCAGCACGCCCTCCTCATATTTCCTGTCCCGTATCTGGTCATAGGCCTCCCGCAGTCCATCCTCCATCTCATTAAATTTCTTCCGCACCTTTATTTCAAAGAGGATCGCAGGATCCTTGGGGCGATTTGGATATAAAACGATGTCCGGTCGTCCGTCCCCTTCCTCCCTGTTGGACCTGGGCTCATAATTCGGCACGCCATAAAGCAGGGACAGGAAAAAGCCATGATAAAAGGCTTCGTCGCTGTCAAATACGCTGATGCTCTTTCTGAGCAGGCTGCTGACATAATTTTCTATTGCCTCCGTTTCTCCGTCCAGCACCGCCTTATGGAGCACATTCCTGTCCTCGCCCTTCACCTGCCTGTCAAACCAGCTGCTGATCTGATTGGTATAGATGCTGCGTATCTCGATGTTGGGTATCTTCATGGTGAGATAGATTATTTCTTCGTTCTGTTCATCCCGCCTCTCCGACACCTTCTTCATGTATCCGGTAAAGAAAAGGAAGTTCCACAGGTTATCCTCCGACTCATGAATGTC
>CACXDS010000051.1 GCA_902766425.1 uncultured Lachnospiraceae bacterium | reverse complement strand
GGTTTTGATCCGTTCTCCGCCGGGATCCCCAAGCTTCTCCCGGATCCGCTTCATCGTCACTGAAAGAGTATTGTCGTTGACATAATTACCGTAGAGATCCCATACGCCAGCCAGGATCTCCTCCCTGGTAAAGATCTTGCCGGGATGCGCCATCATGGAGGAAAGGATCCGAAGCTCCAGTTTGGTGAGAAAAATCTCGTTCTCCCCCAGAAATACTCTTCCGCTATCCGGATGAAGACTCAGATCACCACACCGAAGGAGCCTTTCTTCCGCGTTCCCCTCATTGGATCTGTTTCTGCGCAGACCATTCCGGATCCGGGAGATCAGTTCCCTGTTGCGGAAGGGCTTCATGATATAATCCACCGCTCCAAGTTCAAACCCTTTAACCACATCCCCCTCTTCGTCTCTTGCCGTCAAAAAGATCACCGGACAGGGTGAAAGCCCCAGCATCCATTTGCAGAGCGAAAAGCCATCCCCATCCGGAAGCATCACATCCAGCAAAACAAGATCAAACCTCTCTCTTTCAAAGGCTTCCTTGCCCGCCTTTACACTGCTTGCAACAGATAGGTCAAATCCTTCCTGCTCCAATAAATATTTTAATCCAAGTACAATGGAGCCATTGTCCTCCACAAGCAGAATCCTGTCCAATCTTTATTCCTCTTGCACTTTCTGCAATATTCTAAATATCAAGCCTTAGGAGCCTGATCATAAAACAGGTTCCCCCGCTATCGGAAGTCACTGTAATGGAGCCGTTCATTTTCTCCACGATTTCCTTGGCCAGAGCCAAACCGATGCCAACATTCTCATTTTCCACCTTGGAAGCCCTGTAAAAACGCTCAAATAAATGCTTTTGCTCCGAATCCGGAATTCCTTCTCCGTAATCCCTTACCGAAATCTGGGAATACACTTCATTTTCTTCGATTTCAATCTCGACCCTGCCGCCCTGAGGGCTGTGCTCAATAGCATTTTTCACAACATTTTGCAGTGCCTCCGCAAGCCATTTGGAATCCCCTGTCACCGCTGCGCCCGTGAGCTTAGTCTCAAACTGTATTTCCCGCCACTGCGCCATGATATCCAGATTTTGGATGACACCTTCCGCGATTTCTTTTAGAGAAACTTTTTCCCTCTGAAATTCAATCACCCCGGCATCCAGACGCGAAAGCTTTAACATCGTGACCACCAGCCATTTCATGCCCACCAGCTGCCTGCTGATCTCCTGTAGAAATTTACTCCTTACCTCTCGATCCATCTCCGGGGACTCCAATAAATTATCTGCCAGGATCACCGCGCTGGTGAGCGGTGTCTTTAACTGGTGCGATATATTCGTCACGGCATCCGCCAGAGCGGCTCTTCCCGCGAGAGCGCTTTCCGCCTGCTCCTTATAGGATACCGTCAGTTTATAGAGCTCATTTCGAAGCCCGCTGAGCTCATCCTCGCTATTCTTTTTAAGCTCCAAATCGTAATTTCCGTGACTGACACGATCCATGTATTTCGAAAGCTCGGAAAGTCTCCTTCCCCTGCCGATCCAAAATCCCAAAAACAGGATAAAACACGAGGCTGCCATAAGCAAAAGAACAATATTGCTGCAGGCAAAAAACAAAGTCCTCTGCTTTTCCTGCCCCAGATATAATTCGTTCTGTGCAAAGATCCCATATTGTCTTAAAATACTGTCTTGGTCTAAAGCGCCCTTTCTATGAGTGAGGCTTTGGATGAGCTTTTCCTCCGACACCTGAGGATATGCTTCCAAAACCTCACTTATAATTCCGGAAAAGGATTGATAAAGCTCCCTGCGTTCCCTGCTGATATAGGAATGCATGACCAGATTATTGCAAGCCGTCCCCAGCAGAAAGACAAACGCCAGGAGCATGACAAAGCTCTTTACATTCTTATTCCAAAACGCATTCATTTGTATCTCTGTTTCCTTCCCGATCCCTGTTTTCTGAAATTATCTTATGCTCCAGTCTGATTGGCTCCGGAAGCGAAGGCATCCTCCCGGCCTTCGGCCGGGCCCCTCCTTCTGCATATTTTGTCATATGCCCCAGTCTAATCTTCCGCAGAAGCGAAGGCATCCTCCCGGCCTTCGGCCGGGCCCCTCCTTCTGCTTATTTTATCGCACAAATCTGCAGGACGCAATAGAATGTCCATACATTTACAGATTCTCGTTGCGGATGGTCTCGATCACATTGCTTCTTACAGCCTTTTTCACATGAGCATTCATCACCAGCCTAAGAAGGATTCCCACCACCGCTCCGCAACAGATCATCTGTGGAAACGGAATATGAAAAGCATAATCCGCCTTACGCCCCGGTTCATAGAAAAGAATGTCAGAGCTTCCCACAAAAAATTTATGCAATCCCCAGTAGATGCCGGTTCCGATCAGATACCCCCAAAAAAGTCCCCTTACGGCGATAAACCAGCCTTCCATGTGGATCATACTGCGAAACTGCTTTGTGGTCATACCGATTGCCCGAAGCTTGGCAAATTCCGAGGCCCGCAGCTGCAGGTTAGAATTCACCGCATTTATCACATTTGTGACACCGATCGCTATGATAAGGCTTAAAAACCCTATCAGAAATGTCATGACCAATGCCTTTCCCAGTCGCACCAATTGATAGAACTGATCAAAGTTAATGACCCTTGAGTCCAAATACTGCCTGGAACGAATGGACTGTGTCAAAGCGCTGGCATCCTCACAGGTAAAACAACCGCTCGCCCCCTTCCGAAATGCCTCCTCATGCTCTTGGGCAAAGCTTTCATTCACAAATATCATATATTCCGACTGAAGTGATATCCCGGATATCGTCTCATAAAGCGTGCCGGGATCGATCACTCCTCCGATCTCTACACTGATCGGTATTCCACTCTCCTCATCCGGATAATTACTATCCTCGGAAACCATGCCCCTGCAGAGCTCTCCAACGGAAAAATCCCATTTGCAAGCCTTTGTGATCAGCCCCTTCCCCCAAACAGTCTTAGGATCGATCCCATTATCCCGGCACAGCTTTTCAAAGGTGGCATCATCCCAGGCAACCAAAGAATAGGCAATGACCCACCTACCCTTTTCCTCCTGTTCCGTCTCCTCGATGAATTGATATGCCATAACCTGATTTCGATAGGTGACAGCCCCGGTAACGCCTGACCAGCCAGCGATCTCTCTGATCTTCTCATCTCCATCCTTCTCGTAAATAGAGACAAAAACCTGATAAGCCTGTTTTCCCTGGATTTCTCCTCTCAGATATTGAAACAGAAAAGGAATAAAGGTCATCCCAAGCACCAACGCTACACTGACTGCGATGGACACTGTGGTGGCACGATATTTGACCTTGGACCTTCTGAAATTCAATGCGGCAATTCCTCCGCCCACCCCAAAAAGTCTCTTTATGAGCTGCGGTGCTCTGCCTGTCCTGGCTCCATTCTTCACTGTATCATTGGATCGGATCGCATCCATGGGAGAAATCCGGGAGGCTCTGAATGCAGCTTCCATAGCGGATAAAACAATCATGAATACAGACTGCACCGCTGCGATCATAACCGCCCACCAGGCAACCCGGAACACCATCCGGAAGGCCAGTGCTTTCACATAAGCTTTTAAGATCAGATTGGTGATCAAAACCAGCAAAAGGGAAAGCCCTATCCCAAGCAATATACCCAGCACAATCCCAATGGCACCGATGACAAATGCCTCCAGCCATACCAGCATACGCCTCTGCCTCTTTGTGGTACCAACGGAGCTGAGCATGCCGTAAAACCGGATTCTCTCCGTGATGGATATATCAAAGCTATTGTTGATGCAGAACACTCCCGCCAGTACAAATAGCAAAAAGATCACTTCCGCAAAGGCAATTCCCCAGACAGTGAGCATGGTTGGATGAAGGGGACTGATTCCCTCCACTGCCACCACTGATTCATTCAGGACATATTTTTCCGCCCGGAGGGATAGCTCTGTATTATTCCTTGTGTCAAAATAGGAGCGCACCTGATTCTGATATACCTCCACTGGGATTTCCAAAAGAGCAGCCGTAACCTCCTCCCGATGTCTAAGGCCTGTTTTGGTAAACCGAATGCTGACATCATATTTTCCTTCGCCTGTGCCCTCCTCGCTCCATGGGCCATAAGCTTCGATCACCCGATAGGCCCTTTTCCCCTCCAAATCCGTTAAAACCTCAAAATCGCCGAATTCATCATCAAATTCTATCCCCGCCCCATTTTTTTCCATAAAGCCCACAATCTCAAGCTTTCGAATCTCATTCCCCCTTGTCACTTCCATCTGATCTCCAATTTTGACATCATATCCAAGATCGGTTCGAACAGTCTTAGGCAGAACGATTTCCCCTTCCTTTTCTGCGAATCTTCCCGATGCAAGCACATAGCCCTGGGACGCAAACCACCCCTCCTGTGTCGCCAGAAGCTTTATCATCGAGCCATAGCCGGAGGAATCCCTGCCATCCCCCCTTCCTTCCAGCTGTATATCATAGAGTCCAAGGCTTTTCTCCAGCCAAAGCTCCTGAATGCTTTGATTATTCCGGAAATATTTTAAGTTTTCCGCATCCACACCAAAATAGGTTTCATGGGCGCTTCCATTCAGTCTTAACAGGAAAAGATCGATGCTGGTAAGCATACTGGAACAAATACAAGCAAAAACCGTGATCAGAACTGTTGCCATGGCAACTCCGATAATTGTCACCATAGTTCTGGTTTTATTCTCTTTCAGTGAACGGATACAGCATTTCCACAATACCTTCATCAGATCCCCTCCCTTAAAACTCCATCCTCCAAAAGGAGAATACGATCCGCCTGCTTTGCAAGCTCCAGATTATGAGTGATCATCAAGACAGTCTGCTTGTATTTTCGATTGGATGCCTTTAACAGCTCCATGATTTCATTTCCGTTTCTGGTATCCAGATTGCCCGTAGGCTCATCCGCAAGCAAAATGGCCGGTCTGGTGATCAGAGCTCTGCCGATGGCTACCCGCTGCTGTTGACCGCCGGAAAGCTCATTGGGAAGATGCTTTCTCACCTTGGCAAGCCCCAGAATCCCCATCAGCTCCTCCAAAAGCTCCTTGTCAATACTCTTCCCGTCAAGCTCACAGGGGAGCGTGATATTCTCCTCCACATTCAGCACCGGGATCAGATTATAGAACTGGTAGATCAGCCCCACCTGCCGCCTGCGAAAGACAGCAAGTCTGTCATCATTCATGGCATAAATGTCCTCGTTCTCCACGAACACCTTACCGGAAGTTGGTCTGTCAACCCCTCCCAGCATGTGCATCAGTGTGGATTTACCACTGCCGGAGCTTCCGACCACAGCCACAAATTCTCCCTTCTCCACGCAAAGCTTTGCATCCTTCACCGCCTCCACTGCATTTTCGTTCTTTCCATAGGTTTTACACAAATGCTCTGTTCTCAGGATCTCCACCTTTTCTCTCCCCTCTCTTGTTTTTTTCAAGCTTGTCTTCTGGTCGCTTATGTTACCTTTATCATCCTAACAGCTTAATATGACATTTCGGTGACAGGACAAAAAAGACCGCATTTCTCATGGAACCGAAATGCGGCCAAACAATCTCACCAATCCTTTTCTAGAAAAGGATTCCCATCGGTATTCTGATCTCACAAAGGAAAGTCTTATGCACCTTATCATAGTGCAAACGATATTTCCAGGAATGCCTGTCAAGGACATTGGCCACAATGGCAAGCCCTAACCCGGTTCCCTTCCCTGTGCGGCTTTCCTCCCCTCTCACAAAGGGCTCCCAAAGCTTCTTTAAGCTCCCACTGTACTCTATCTCTGTGTCATTTGCAATACGGAAGCGATGCCTTGAAAAATACAGTGTGATCGATCCGCCGTCAGGAGTATAGCGGATACAATTGGTCACCAGGTTTTCGACCGCTCTCTGAAGAAGCTCCTCATCTCCCTTCTCCACCAGCTCTCCCTCCAGCTCAAGCTTAAGCTTGTGTTCTTCCACTTCGCCGCGATATCTGTCAAACGCCTCCTCAAACAGCCTCCGCAGATCCGTGTCCTTTCTGACAGGCTTTCTTCTGTCCTTATCAAATTTCAGAATCTCCAGATTATGGATCACGATCCCGTTCATATAGTCCACGCTCTTTTGGATCTGTTCGGCATAGTGCTCCCGCTTGTCATCATTTACATGCTCCACCAGATTTTCGGCATAGCCGCTGATGGCCATCAAAGGAGATTTCAGATCATGTGCCATGGAATCCATGAGGGCATTCCGGTATTCCTCCGTCATAAAGACATGGCGTTTTCGCAGATAGTCGATATAAGCGATCAATCCGGACGCCAGGGTAAAGATCAATCCCAAATAGATGCCCCACCATAATGCAAATAATGCATTCCCCTGTAACAGCTCAGAGATATTCTCATAAGCACAGGCCTGATATACATGTCCCGTCCCATCCTGAAAATAGGCACTTCTGGCAAATACCATCTGTCCATTCCAGAAATAGAGGAGAGGATTACCCACAAGCCGGCTGAAGCCAAGATCACTTGATCTGCCTCTTGCCGATCTGATATCCTCCAAAGCTTTTTGCCAAAAAGCTTCGTCCGGTTTCCACTCCCTGTACCTTGGCTCCGAGCCGGAAACAGAAGAATTCGTTTCCTCATACGGTGCAGAATTTAGGATCGGCGCATATGCTTTTTCTGTTTCCGCATCAATTCTGTATAGAGTATATTCTTTAGGATCGGCAGGTGTAAAGCTTTTTTCCTCTACCAAAATGTCTGCCAGCTTTTCTTCGCCGCGCAGCTCCCAGTAAGGTCTTCGATCCACATAGTATAGGGATACCTCTGCCGGATAAAAAAGATCTCCTTTCCGCCATATGCTGTTCATTCTCCAGGTAAGAGTGCGCTTTCCGACCTCCGGATCCTTTTCCTCGAAATGTTGTCTCCACTTTTGTTTTGCATCGAATAATTCCTGCGTCATGGGCTCTAAGTCCTTTTTGTGATTGAACAAAATGTCTTCACTCGCATAGAGATACGTAATCGTACTCTGGTCGGGCTTTTTGACATCGCTCTCATCATAGATCTTCGTCAAATAAAGATAAGTAATATCTTTCTCCATCACAGAATCATAGACAACCTCCCCGGATTCTGTGTCGATGATCCAGCCCAGGCCCTTTCCAAAGCCCCCAAGGTTTGTATTCCCCTGTCCATCTCCGCTGTGACCGGCGGATAATGAAAGCATATTCTCCTGCCAATCCTCCAACTGAATTCCTGGAAGCGCCCCGGAATACGCACCAAAAATAGGATAATAATTGATCACTCCATAATTTCCGGCGTAACTCATGGAACGCAATAGCCGCCTCGCCTCAACCTCCGCATCCTTCAGCGCTGTATCCTTTATCAGGTATTGAATATTTTCCATTCCCTCATAGAAATTCACAGAGGCTTTATTGGAAAGCTTGGAATAGACCATCAAATAAGCGCTCTGTAAAAAAAGGTAATAGAATAGGAGCCACAGAACAAATGCGATCCGAATATGCTTTAAGAAAAACTGCCCGTAGCTTTTAGGTCTCTTTTTCTTCATACTTTTTCCCCCTCTCCTTTTATGATTCAGAAAGCTTATAGCCCTTGGAATAGATCGTCTTGATCTGTCCCCCTGCCTCCTTCAGGTTCTTTCGCAGCTTCTTCACATGATTGTCAACTGTCCGATCGCTCCCCTCATACTCCGGTCCCCAAATCCGGTCCAGAAGCATGTCCCGGGTGAAAATCCAGTTTTTCCGCTCCAGGAAGGTAACCAGCAGCTCCAGCTCCTTGGGAGTTAATTCGATAGGCCTACCATTTACCTTTACCTCCAAGGTTCTCCTATGAAGGGATATGGCTCCGCAGATCAGCTCCTCGTTAATGACCTTCCCCTTGGAGCGCTTGATCAGAGCGTTGGCCTTGGCATAGAGCTCTGCGAGCGAAAAAGGCTTGCATACATAATCATCGCAGCCAAGCTCATATCCCAGGAGCCGATCCTCCTCCCGCACCTAGGCAGTGATGATGATAACCGGAACATCCTTTGTGCGGCGCAGCTGCCTCAGTACGGAAAATCCGTTCATTCCGGGCAGCATCACATCCAAAAGGACAAGATCATACTCCTTCTCCCGAAGCAGCTCCATTCCTTTCGTTCCGTTCATGGCTGAGTCAACCTCATAGCTCCACTCCGTTGCTTTTTGGCACCCCATGAAATAATCCGTTATCACCTCCGTGATCTGCGGATCATCTTCCACCAACAAAATATGATATACCATGACAGTCTCCCTCTGAATGACTTAAAAGTATTCTTCTCTATGGGCCCAAAGCTTTTATACTATGATCCTAATTCCAAATTATATCCATAATATATCTTTGAAATAATTGTTTTCAAAAAAATATGCCCGCGCCGCTATTCTTCGGCACGAGCATATCATAACATAATCTGTATTCTCTGAAAATCCCAAAAGCTTATACGGGATAAGCTCCGTTCTTGGTGTCAGCGACGGAAGGATCCACCTTTTCCTGCTGCGCCATACGATACTTAAAGAAGTCGGTTGCCACCTGAGGGAACAATGCATAGGAAAGCACATCCTCATCCTGCTGTTTCCATTCCTTCATCTCGCTCTCCAGCTTATCCAGCTCGTTGGGGATCAGGTCTGCGGGACGGCAGGTGATTCTCTTCTCGCCGGGGATAACCTTGTCAATGACTTCCTGATTCATAGGCTTAATAGTCTGACCATATTCACCGCGGAGCACTGCCTTGGTCTCCTTGGTAGCCATCTTATAGCGCTCACCCATAAGTACATTGAAGACTGCCTGAGTACCGACGATCTGGGAAGAAGGTGTAACCAGAGGGGGCTCGCCCAGATCCTTACGCACTCTGGGAATCTCCTGGAGCACATCATAGTATCTGTCCTCAGCATTCTGCTCCTTCAACTGGCTCACCATGTTGGAAAGCATACCACCGGGTACCTGATACAGCAGGGTCTTAATATCAACCCCCATTACCTTAGGATTCAACAGACCTGTCTTCAGGCACTCATCACGATAAGGACGGAAGTAATCAGCGATCTCAGCCAGAAGATTCTGATCATATCCGGTGTCATAAGGGGTTCCCTTGAAGGTTTCCACCATAACCTCGGTTGCTGGCTGGGAAGTACCCATAGCGAAAGGACTTATGGCGGTATCGATCACATCCACTCCTGCTTCAACAGCCTTCAAATAGGTCATGCTGGCTACACCTGATGTATAGTGGGTATGCAGCTGAATGGGAAGCTTGGTAGCGCTCTTCATCGCTGCGATCATTTCCTGCGCCTTATAGGGCACAAGCAAACCGGCCATATCCTTGATACAGATGGAGTCAGCACCCATCTCCTCGATTCTCTTGGCGGTGCTGGTCCAGTACTCCATGGTATAAGCATCGCCCAGGGTATAGGAAAGGGCTACCTGTGCATGGCCCCGGCCCTCCTGCACCTTAAACTTGTTGGTAGCATCAACGGCTGCCTGGAGATTACGCAGATCGTTCAAGCAGTCAAAAATACGAATGATATCGATACCATTGGAAATGGATTTCTGTACAAAGTACTCCACCACATCATCCGCATAAGGTCTGTAACCAAGAATATTCTGTCCGCGGAACAGCATCTGAAGCTTGGTGTTCTTGAATTTGTCACGAAGCTTTCTCAGTCTGTCCCAAGGGTCTTCCTTCAGGAAACGAAGGGATGCATCAAAGGTTGCCCCTCCCCAACACTCTACGGAATGATACCCTACCTTGTCCATCTTCTCAGCGATGGGGAGCATCAATTCGGTGGGCATTCTGGTTGCGATCAGGGATTGGTGAGCGTCACGAAGGACGGTCTCAGTAATCTTAATCGGTTTCTTCTCTATCTCTGCCATTTTGAATTCCTCCATAAAATTTATGTTTGTTTCTAGGTAAATAAATTTTTGTCTG
>CACXDS010000050.1 GCA_902766425.1 uncultured Lachnospiraceae bacterium | reverse complement strand
TTTTCCTGGGCTGCACTGCAATGGTTCTGACAGAGGTTATGGAGCTTCGCAGCAAAGTCGCAGCGGCGCTGTGCGGGGGGATCCTGGTTGCGTTTCCGGCCCTTGCCTCCACCTTTGCCTATGTCTTTACTCTGGACGGCTATATGCTGGCTCTGTTTCTGGCGGTGCTGTCTGTGTATTTTACCCAAAAATATGACAAAGGCTTTCTGGTCGGGGCAATATGTCTGGCCTTTAGTATGGGGATTTATCAGGCATATCTTCCCTTTGCCATTTTACTCAGTCTGTATCAGGTGCTCCTGCTATTTGCGGATGGAGCTTTTTCGAAGGATGCGGGAAAGGCGGCTGTAAAGGTTCTGAAGTATCTCGGCATGGGGGGCTTGGGTGCTGTGCTCTATTATGTGATCCTTAAAGTACTCCTTCTTGTCCAGGGCAAGGAGCTGGCCTCCTATCAGGGGATCGGAGAGGTTGGGACATCCACCGCAGGGGGACTTTTGGAGAGCATCAAGGCGATCTATGTGGATTTTGCCGCATTTACTTTGAAGGGAGGTATCCTGTTCCAAAATATATTTTCCCTGGCAGCTCTGGCGGGCTTGTTTCTGGCAGCAGTCTGGGTGCTCATCCGCCTGGCGAATCTGGGAAAATGGTGGAGAAAGCCTTTTCTTTATGTGATTGCAGTGCTCACACCTTTGGCGTTGCCAATGTGTACAAGCTGTATCAGACTGGTCTCCCCTGAGCTGAATTATCACCTGCTCATGCGATATCAGTGGGTATTGTTTCCTATCTGTCTGCTGGCCTTTTGCGATTCTCATCTGGAGAAATGTGACTGGAACGGTTCCCAGGGGGAGAAGGCGTTGACGGAATGGGTTCTTCTGATCTGCGGGGCGGTGATCCTCTTTTGCTATGGACTTGCGGACAATATTGCATATACAAATCTGGAAAAAAAGTACGAGAAGACCTATGCGTACTGCTTAAGACTCTTGGACCGGATCGAACAGACCCCCGGCTATTATCAGGGGATCCCCGTGGCTCTGGTGGGAGTGGTGGGTGAGGATCCTTTTCCGAAGACAGAGATCACCGGGGATGTGACCGGGAATATGATCGGTCTCTCCGGGGACATGCTCCTCTACACCGGAGAAAATTATGAGGTGTTTATCCGGAATTATCTGGGGGCTACGCTGAACATTGTGGATGTGGAGACCATGGGGGAGATCTATTATACGGAGGAGTATGTGGAAATGGACAGCTTTCCGGCGCCGGATTCCACCAAGGTGGTGAACGGCATCCTCTATGTAAAGACAGAGAACAAACGGAGATGAGTGGGAGAAGGATAATGGCTGTGTTATCAGTGGTGATACCTGCGTATAATGAGGAAATGAATATCGGAAACACAGTGCGCACCCTGAAGGAGATCCTGGAAAGAGAGGGGATCGAGTATGAGCTGGTATTGATCAGCGATGGTTCCACTGACAGAACCTTTGCCGAAATAATGAAGGCGGCTTCTGAGGATCCCAGGATCAGGGGAGCCGAGTTTTCCAGAAATTTCGGAAAGGAAGCGGGAATCTTTGCGGGACTGGAGCTTTCCACCGGAGACGCAGTGGTGGTAATGGACTGTGATCTGCAGCATCCTCCGGAGGCGATTCCACAGATGTGGAAGCTCTGGCAGGAGGGAGCCCAGGTGGTGGAAGGCAAGAAGTCCAGCAGGGGGAAAGAGAGCCTGTTTCATGCCATGTTTGCCGGGCTATTCTATAAGATCATGAGCGGATTGATCAAGATGGATATGAGTTCCTCCTCGGATTTTAAACTCCTGGACCGGAAGGTGGTACGGGTGTTGTTGGAACTCCCGGAGCGCAATACCTTCTTTAGGGCGCTGACCTTTTGGGCGGGCTTTGACACCAGGACGGTGGAGTATGAGGTTCAGGAGCGCAAATATGGCAAGAGCAAGTGGTCCTTCTTCAGCCTGATGCGCTATGCGATCGCCAATGCCACCTCCTTTAGCACACTGCCTCTGCAGATGGTGACCTTTATGGGAATGGTGTCCATTGGCTTTAGCATCATTCTGGCTATTCAGACCATGGTCAAATACTTATCCGGTACGGCAGTGGAGGGCTTTACTACGGTTATTTTACTGATCCTGATCATCGGCGGCTTTATTATGCTGAGCCTGGGGATCATCGGGCATTATATTGCCAGAGTCTATGAGGAGGTAAAGGGGCGTCCGAAATATATCATTAACCGTGTGACGGAAAATGTCCGCGGAAATGTGGAAGGTGCCTGGAAGAGAGAAGGAGAAAGGAAAAAGAAATATGATCAATTTTAATGTACCCCCCTGTGGGGCAAATGCCATGAAATACATCGCAGAATGTGTGCAGAATCAAAAGATCTGCGGCGATGGGGCTTATACCAAAAAGTGCAATGCCTGGATCGAGGAGAAGACAGGTACATCAAAATGCCTGCTCACCACCTCCTGCACCCATGCTACGGAGATGGCGGCGCTACTTGCGGATATTAAGCCCGGGGATGAGGTCATTATGCCCTCCTATACCTTTGTCTCCACTGCAGATGCCTTTGTGCTACGGGGCGCGACGGCAGTGTTTGTGGATATTCGGCCGGACACCATGAATATCGATGAAACTCTGATCGAGGACGCCATCACGGAGAAGACCAGGGCCATTGTCCCCGTGCATTATGCCGGCGTGGGCTGTGAGATGGATAAGATCATGGAGATCGCAAAAAAGCACGGTCTTATGGTGATCGAGGATGCGGCTCAGGGAATCATGGCGACCTATAAAGAGAAAGCGCTTGGAACCTTTGGGGATTATGGGTGCTTCAGCTTTCATGAGACAAAGAATTACAGCATGGGCGAGGGTGGCGCCCTTCTGATCCGTGACCCCGAGAAGGTGGAGGAGGCGGAGATTATCCGTGAGAAGGGAACCAACCGGACAAAGTTCATCCAGGGAAAGATTGATAAATATACCTGGATCAATTACGGCTCCTCCTATCTGCCCAGCGATATGAATGCCGCTTATCTCTATGCTCAGCTGGAGATGGCGGATGAGATGAACAATGCGAGACTTGCCATTTGGAACAGATATTACGAGAGCCTGGCGCCTCTGGCAAAGGCCGGAAGGATCGAGCTGCCCGTGGTGCCGGAGGGCTGCGTTCACAATGGGCATATGTTTTATCTGAAGGTGGCGGATGCAAAGGAGAGAAAGGTCTTTATGGACGAGTATCTGAAGGCGGAGAATGGGATTTATGCGGTGTCCCATTATGTGCCTCTTCACTCCGCCCCTGCAGGCAGGAAATT
>CACXDS010000049.1 GCA_902766425.1 uncultured Lachnospiraceae bacterium | reverse complement strand
TTCATTTAGGGTATCTTGCATATGATGAAGGGGGAAAAGCCTGTCGGATTCCAAACGGTGAGGTGCGTCGGGAGTGGTTCAACGCCATAGAGGAGGAGCCGGGGTATGAGATGACAAATGCGATCATCAAGGCATCGGATGCGCTGCTTGAAAGCACTCTCGCAGGGGATGAGGATGCCGTTGCCAAGGCGCTGGAGTCATATGCATGTCACTTCCAACCGCAGCTATAACAATGAGGATGCGATGCAGAGTGCTATTTATCTGGCATATTTAAGTGCGCTCAACAAGTATACCATAGTCAGGGAAATGACAACGGGAAAGGGATTTGCAGATGTCGTATTCATACCATATGTGCCTAATATTCCGGCTATGATCATAGAACTTAAGCATGGAAAGACTGCGGAAAGCGCACTTGTCCAGATCAGGGACAGAAGGTATTTTGAGTCGCTGACGCATTATGAAGGAAATCTCCTTTTTGTAGGTATCAGCTACGATGAAAAGAAAAAACACATGAGTGTAAGATAGAAAGATTAGTAAAATAGGTTTTTTGAGGCAGTCCCATATATCCCCCTGCTATGCAGGGGGACTACAAACGAAAGTACCTACTGTTACCCCCTACGCCAGATTCAGCTTCTTGCTGGAGATAAACCAGGTGATAAAGGTTTCGATGGAGAGAAATGCCAGCGTCATGATCAAGTAGAGGAGGATTGCCTGGTCGGCCCTTGGACCGGGTATTGCAGTCTCTACCATCATTTCCATAATTCCTCCGTAATAGGAGAGATGAAGGATATCCTGAATCGCTCTTTTTATAAGGAATTCCGCGAACCAGAGAATGATCCCGGTGAAAATGGCCAAGGGCTTCCTCCTCTCATTTGCCAGCTGTCCGATGGAGATGGCGGCCCAGAGGAAGGAAAAAAGATGCATCACCGCTACGATCAATGTAACGATCGCAAGCAGGAGAAAGGGGATCAACCCACAGCCAAAGTTTTCCTGCGCAAATCTGTCAATGCTTTGCCACTGCAAATCCGTGATTTCTGCAAAGAGCATGTGGAATAGGTTATCTCCCGACAAAAAACTCCCGTAGATCATCAGGCTGAGGAACATCACAAACAGGGAAGCGATGCACCATACAACGGAGACAATGTATTTCGACGCCAGAATCTCTCCCTTTTTAACGGGCAGGGTATGGGTCAGATAACCCCTGTCACCATACATGGTCTTTTCGAACTGGGAGCAGAGCACCATAATGGTTACAATTCCTAAAATGCCCATCATGACACTGTAGGCTGCGACGCTGATGACCATGAGGATTCGCAATAGAACACTGGCGCTTTGCATGGAATAGGTTCCTTTTACGGTTATTATGCCGAGTATCGTAAGCAGGCCCAACACGGCATAATACACGCAAATGAGTTTGTAGGTGTCCTTAAATTCATGCTTGATCAATTTTCCTAACATTTGAATACCTCCCTGAAATATCCGTCCACACTCATGTGGTTTTCTTCCCTGATATCGTCTACGGAAGCGGTTTTGATGATTTCTCCCTTTTTGATGAAAATCACTTGGTCCAGTATGTTCTCCACATCTGCGATTAAATGAGTGGAGATGATGACTGCAGCCTCCGGGTTATAATTGGACAGGATCACATTCAAAATAAAGTCTCTGGCAGCGGGATCCACGCCGGCGATGGGCTCATCCAGCACATAAACTTGAGCCCGCCTGCTCATCACCAGAATGAGATTCACCTTTTCCTTTGTGCCCTTTGACATGGTCTTGATCCTGTCCTCCGGGTCGATCTCCAGCTTTTCAAGCATTTCATAGGCCTTGGTCTGATCAAAGTCCGCATAGAAATCGCTGAAAAAGGAAATGACATCCTTTACCTTCCTGTTCATGTCCAGATAAGTGTGATCCGGAAGATAGGCGACAATGGCCTTGGTCTGCGGACCGATGGGCATGTCGTTAATGGTGATCCGGCCTTCGGTGGGGGTCAAAAGACCGTTTAATATTTTGATAAATGTCGTCTTGCCACTTCCGTTGGGTCCCAGAAGTCCATAAATGTGACCGCCCTCAATGGTTAGATTTATATTGCGCAGAGCTTCTTTTTTACCATATTTCTTGCTAAGCTCTTCACACTTGATCAATGTGCTCATTCTTTGCTCCTTTCAATTCTTTTCAGTGTTTCCTTCAGGATGTCCGGGAGCTCCTCATTTTGGTATCCGATCCGGTTCATCCTTTCGATGAATTCTTTGATGACAATTTCTGCCTGTTCTTTTTTTAAGGTCCTGATCAGTTCTTCGTCTTTCGTCACAAATCTTCCGCTGGTTCTTTCCGTATAGACGAGGCCAAGCCGCTCCAATTCTGTCATTGCCCTCTGCATGGTATTGGGATTCACCGCCGCTTCCTGTGCCAGATCCCTTACCGTGCTGATCTTATCGCCGGGGCTCAGTTTTCCGGAGAGAATGTCTGTTTTTAGGATTTCCACCAGCTGAATGAATATGGGGCGATCCGTATCAAGCTTCCATGACATTGATGTACCTCCTTGATGTACTATTGTATTAAACAAATAATACAATGATACAACGGAGTTGTCAATTCTTTTTTGAAATATTTTTCCGACCGGGTTTTCCGGGATGTCAAATGTTTTGGAATTTTCGGTGAAAAGTGGTTGGCACCAGCGTAAAGCTTTTGTCGGAAAATGAATAAAGAGACTGGGAGACCTCCTGAACATGTGATAAAGTGTTAGCTGGCAAAAAGCTCTCCTTTCACATCCATGCGTACCTGTAAGTAATACCCTCCAAATCAAAAATCTGTGGAGAATTCGGTTGTAGTTATGCAGTTTTTAAAATTCTAAAATGTTTATAAAGTCCTTGCATCTGCTTTGGGGAAATGCTATAGTATCCTCAAAGCAGATTTTCTTTTTTCTGGC
>CACXDS010000048.1 GCA_902766425.1 uncultured Lachnospiraceae bacterium | reverse complement strand
CCTTGCCAGCAGGAATCTGTAACTTAATGTATCCTTCTACTTTCTTTGCCATATGGCACCTCCTATAATGTGGTAACTTTGGCGCAGCGTGCGGGGATCCGCTTCTGCTCCCACTCTATATTTTGCAGGGCGTCCCGGAGACAAGCCCTGAAAATACCTACTCCTAATCTATCTTTTTCACTTCTGCGAAGCCGATCTCGACGGGTGTTTCCCTGCCGAAGAACTCCACATTGATGGTGGCAGTCTGTTTGCCCATGTCAATCCTCTGGACAACACCCACCGTATTCTCCCAGACACCCGCGATAATAGCAACGGAATCACCCTCAGCGAAATCAATGGAAATATTGGCAGGCTTGGAACCATCCTCACCGGCCGCGCCCTCCATCTGAATGCCGAGCGCTCTGATCTCCGAATCCGTCAAAGGAACAGGCTTACTTCCGGGGCCCACAAATCCGGTTACCCCACGGGTATTCCTCACCACATACCATGTATCGTCATTCATGTCCATGTTAAGTAAAACATAACCCGGGAACATTTTTTTCTTGACAATGGTCTGCTTGCCTTTTTTGATCTCCACCACATCCTGCATTGGAACCCGAACCTCTAAGATCTGCTCCGCAAGATGGGGATTATTCTCAATCGTCTTCTGGATATTGGACTTTACCTTATCCTCATATCCGGAATAAGTATGAACCACATACCACTTTGCCTCTGCCATATAAATCAACCTCTCTATAGTGAAGTAAGGAAATTCACGCCATATTTGGCTGCGTAGTCAATTACAGCAATGATCAATCCCAGCACAATCGAAATAACAGTAACAACAATAGACTGTTTTAAGGTAGATTCTCTGTCAGGCCAAGTAATCTTTCTATATTCAGACTTTACCCCCTGAAAAAAGCTGGTCTTAGCAGGCTGAGTCTGCTTTTCTGAAGAATTATTCGCCATAACGCCCTCCAAATCCTGGTTTGATTGGTTTGATTGTCGGTTTCCCTAATTTGGTTGCCTTACTGGACTTAATTATTTGGTTTCCTTATGAGTAGTATGTCTCTTGCAGAATCTGCAGTATTTCTTGGTTTCCATTCTGTCAGGATGATTTTTCTTCTCCTTGGTCGTATTGTAATTACGCTGCTTGCACTCCGTACATGCCAATGTGATCTTTACACGCATTTTTTCTACCTCCGCATATCGAATAGAGTAAATTTTTAGTCAAAAAAAAAGAGCCAAACTTCATCTCGCTTGACCACTATAACATAGGTGGGTAGGGTTCGTCAATATTTTTTTCACAGTTTTCCATTATTTTTTGCCAAAATTTCGTTTTTCCGATCACAGTCGTTTGTGGTGCTCTGCACGATCCGTAACCGCCTTAAAACAACAAGATATAGATGGCCGTCCCATCCTTTTCTACCATATCTTAGATTTCCCCCTCCGCTGTTGTCGCACATTTCTCTCTATTGCATTTGATTTGCAGCCCAATTCAAAAAATTATTAGAAAATTTTTGAAATAACTCTTGCCTTTAAAAGTAAAATATGCTATTCTGATAATAACTATAAAAGTGGGTTAGTAGCTTTTGCTTTGATATTGATTAATTGATTTTTATTAATTGATTATTGTTTTATTACTAATTATTTTTCTATTATTTATTTTTCTATTATAGAAGATATTTGAAAATATTAGAAGCATTTTAAGGGAATAAAATGCATTTCGGTTCTACCCGGACTGATTAAAGTTTTATTTCGCTTTTATTTCATGGAAGAAAGGAGGCGGGACAATGAGCATGGTACTCAACTCTCTATATAATAATTATCTTACCACATATACTCCCAAAAAGAGTCCGACACGCTATGACGCTCATAAAAAGAGCGAGCTTCGCGATGTCTATAATTCCATTGTCAAAATCAATAAAGACTCGCCTTGGTATCTTCCTACCACCAGTAAAGAAGCCCAGAACTATGCCATCGATCTGAAGGAAAACGCCCGGGAGCTCCACAATACCATTGCCAAATTAGGCGGTATGGATGAGAATGCGGCCCTCCAGAAGAAATGTGCATACTCCTCTGATAGCGACCTGGTATCGGTTAATTTCTTAGGAGGAGAGATTCCGCCGGGATTCCCCGAGGAATTTGGCATCGAAATAGAAAACTTAGCTTCTCAGCAGGAAAACATGGGGCTCTTCCTGCCCGAGGGAGAGATCGGCCTACCCGCTGATACCTATTCCTTCGAAATATCCATCAATGACATGAACTATGAGTTCCAGTTCTCCATTGGCGAGGATGAGACAAATAGAGATGTTCAGGATCGCCTCGCAAGACTGATCAATAATTCCTCTATCGGAATCAAAGCCAAGGTGTTGGAAGAGGATCAACGCAGTTCCCTCACCTTGACCTCGGAATCCACCGGGATTCCATCCGGGAAGCAGCAGATCTTCACTGTCGGCGACGAACGCACCAGTAAGGCCAAGGGTACTGTAGATTATTTCGGATTGGACTACATATCCCGCAAACCGGAAAATGCGAAATTTAAGATCAATGGCGAAGAGCGAAGCGCTTCCTCGAATCATTTTACCGTATCCAAAATGTTTGATCTGGAGCTCAAGGGAGTCAGTGAGCCGGGTGTGGAGACTCAGATCGGTCTGAAGACGGATGTGGAATCTGTTACTGACAACATCAAACAGCTCGTGGGAAGCTACAACAATTTTATCAAGGCTGCCTCTTCCTATCTGGAGACACAGTCCCGCAGCAAGACCCTGATCCGTGAAATGCGTTCCATTGCTGGCAGCTACAGCTCCGAAATGGAGGCCCTGGGCTTAAATGTCACATCCGAAGGAACCATCTCCGTGAACTCAGATCTGCTAAGGCAAACCGCCCAGCAGACCAGGGATGCCGGCCAGACCTTCGATTATTTGAAGGATTTCACCCAGTCCCTTCTTCAAAAAAGCGATGAGGTTTCCCTAAATCCCATGGAATATGTGGAAAAAACCATTGTCGCCTATAAGAATCCTGGGCACAATTATGTATCCCCCTACACCACCAGTAATTACAGCGGTATGATGTTTAATTTCTACTGTTAAGAGGTTTCCTGCCCGAAGCACAGGAAACCTCTTCTCGTTTCTTCTTATTTCAATTTTTTTCTGCACACCTTCAAGTACACACCTTCTATTGTGCATCTTCATATTATGCATCTTCATTATGTATTTTCGATTGCCTATCTTTAATTGCACACCTTAATCACATACCTTTATTGTATGCCTTTGTTGTATGCCTTTATCGCATGCCTTTATCGCATGCCTTCAACACTTCTCTGCTTCTGCCATATCCAATGCTGCGGCTATCACCTTATCCATGTCATAATACTTATACTGCCCCAGTCTTCCCCCAAATAAAACATTCTTTTCCCGCTCAGCCAGCTTCTGATATTGCGCATACAGCACATTATTCCTTTCATCATTGACAGGATAATATGGCTCATCCCCTTTTTTCCACTCAGCGGGATATTCCCTGGTAATCACAGTACCCTCGCCTTTTCCGAATTCAAAATGCTTATGCTCGATGATCCTGGTGAAGGGAATCTCCCTATCCGTATAATTTACCACCGCATTTCCCTGATAATTTTCGCAATCGGGCAGGTATTCTTCCTCCAGGCGAAGAGAACGATACTGCAGTTCTCCCAGCTCATACCCAAAATACTCATCGATCATCCCGGTATAGAGTACCTTCTCAAAGCTGTCACCTCGATCCGTACATTCCAGCTCCCCACTGCAATTCAAGCCTCCCCGTCCCGGCACCTTTGCACCTGTTTGGGCGACAAAGCTGCGATAGTCCATCCCGAGCCGGACCGGTATACCTTCTAAAAGCTTTTCAATAATCCCCGTATAACCTCCGATGGGAATCCCTTGATAACGATCTGAAAAATAATTATTGTCATAGGTAAACCTGACAGGCAGTCTCCGGATAATGAATGCAGGCAGATCCTTACAGTCTCGCCCCCACTGCTTCTCGGTGTAGCCCTTCACAAGCTTCTCATACACATCTCTGCCCACCAAGGACAGAGCCTGCTCCTCCAGATTATGCGGTTCCCCGATAGTGCATTCGGCCCTTTGCCTCTCAATAATCTCCTGCGCCTGAGCCGGAGTCCTGATTCCCCACATCTTGCTGAAGGTATTCATATTAAACGGTAAATTATACAATTCCTCCTTATAAACTGCAACCGGCGAATTGATATAATGATTAAATTCAGCAAACCGATTCACATATTCCCAGACTTTCTTGTCCGAGGTATGAAAAATGTGGGCTCCGTATTGATGTACCTGTATCCCATTTTGAGTTCTGGTATAGATATTTCCCCCGGCATGATCTCTTTTGTCAATACACAGACATTTCTTACCTGCCGCATTCATCTCATGCGCAAACACTGCGCCAAACAAACCTGTTCCTACAATCAAATAATCATATTTCATTTGTCTCTTACTCTCTACTCTCTTATAAAATCACTTAACGATCACTCTTTTTCTTTGCCTTCCCCCGACCTCTGCGCGATCTCGGCTTAGGTGCACGATACTTCTCTATCAAGGAATAGTCCTCCATCAAATCCAGGACTTTAGCACGCCCCTCCTCGTTCAGCTTCAAATAGGATTGCATAACTCGGTTTTCGAGAAACTGAGCTCCCAGAGAAACATCACTCTCCAAAGGAGAAAAATCCACAGGATTTAAACCAAGCTTATCGCACATACTGATCACAGTGCCGTAGGCCATTCCTTCTATCCCACGCTCCAGCGCCGTAACCAGGGTACTGTATGGTATCCCCATATTCAACGCAAAAGCTCTCACACTGCGATATTGTCGCATGATCTCGCTTTTTAAAACCTCTGCCTTTGACATATTTCCGCTCCAGTCCAAAATCTTTTTTTAATCATAGCATATCCATCGATCATTTTACAATATCAATTTCAGGAGGCAAAGCTTTTCCATAAGATTCCTCATAGAATCCCCCGTATTGCGCCAAGAAGACAGACCAGAAAACCCGCCGAAATATACGGAACAAAAGCCACCGGTTTTTTCAGATTCCCACTTGATGCCACATTCCTTTTTATCGCTTGAACCAGCCCCAAAAGAATAACAGAGACCAACATATGAATCAGATCCTCCCTCAATCCACCGCCAAAGGATGCCCACACAAGACTACACATTGAAAAAGCATAGGCATCAGCCCTGCCATACATTCTGGCAAAAAGAAATCTCTGTAGCAGTCCAAAGCAAACAAGATCAAGGATCATCTCTCCATATTTCCCGGCAGATATACCATAGGGAAGGATTTCTAGCCAATGTGCCCCGGGACACCCAATTATTAACCCCTTTTCCTTCCATCGAAAAGAAAGTATTCCGAGAGCTATCATGCCCCCACCTGCGATTCCCGCATCCCACCAAATGCGACGGTGTACCTTCTTAAACCGCAAATCCTCCACCGTAGCCCGGATTAGACATATTACAAACATTCCCAAAAGTACCCATTCTCCTATAATGATCATTTCCCCCTGCCATTCTTAAGCTTTGCTATCGCAATCGAGTGCGAAGTTCGCCCAAAACCGTATCCTCAACCTTTAGTGTGCATAGCCGTGGTTCATCTGCAAGCACTCCTTCTCCCTTATAAGCCTTTACCAATATACTGTACTCTCCATCCACATCTACCGACAGGGGAACCATAAACAGAAGTTCTTCCCGCACCAAGTCCTTTGGCGTTGAATAGCAGAATTCATAGTATTTCCCGCCTTCCGCCAGAATATCAGGCAATTCTACCTCAATCCTTTCCACATACCCCCTGGCTTTAACAATCAGCATACCGCTTTCTCCCCTCTTAAATAATGGGGTATGCGGGGCTAACACTCTGATAACCTCCGCCTTGACGCCGAAATCTTCGGCGCCGCATTGCACGGAAGCCTCATTCCCCACTTTATCAACCGCTCTGATTGTCAACTGCAGATCTCCTATAAAAATCGGGCTTTCTTCCTCCAGCAAAATACTAATCTTACCATCGGTTCCGGAATGATATACGGCCTCCTCTCCGTTATCAAGATTCTTAAGTATTGCCTCAAATTCCGCTACACCGCTTTCCGTATCCTTGGCTTCCAGATCAATCCGAACTGTTTCACCGCGCAACCGCAATAATCTGTCCGCCTCCTCCAGCCCCAATACTATGGGAGCCGCGCCATCACCGATCAAAGTGATCCCGTTCCGTTCATCCTCTTCTCGCTCCGACAATCCATGTCCTTCTTCCGTTACCGCCTCCACAGTAGGAAACACATAAATTCTCTTTTTGTGGAAATTAATGTCCAAACAAAAGCTATGTGCGATCCACGCATCTCTCATCCAGTTTTCTCTGGATGCTCTGCCATACATTCCCGCCTGCAAAATACCCAGTCCGCCGGTTTGGTATCCTAATGTCTCCCCAGGCATTTCCTGCTCTGCTTCGCCCGTACTCCCCAGCGGTAGGAGAACCGTATAACAGCCCTTCGCTGCTCCTTCTCCTGTTGAGAATTCAAAATTCATTCTGTTGATCTGATAATCCGGACGGGCCGATCCAAGCATTCTCCCCCGAAAGCTCAGCAGAAAAGGTGTCCTTCCGTCAGCCTTGACATAATAGGTATTTTCCATCCCTTCCGCGGGCACCACATTCTCATAATCTATGCCGGCTATAACAGAATCAACCGTGATTGGATCCGTTACCAGCTTCCAATTAACCACTGTGTTATCCGAAAGCTCGATGGCTATGCTTCCGCCGATATTTCCTGCGCCATCAACCGGTGCGACATGAAGATAAGTTCTGCCTTCCGGATAGGATAAAACAATCTTTTCCTCCCTGCATAAGGTAAGCTCCTTCCCCTCATAGATGGAAAGGTCCTTCTTCTCATTTTCGTCTAACAGATAATAGTATCCCGCTATTCCTGTGACAACTTCTGTCAGCGTAATATTGGAGGATGACAAAATCTCCTCCTTGCCCGCCGGGTAACTGTGTACCTGATGATAATAATCCGTCCCGCAATCCGTTGGTCTCTGGAAAAGCACCACGATGGTACCATCTCCCAATGCCTCAATCCGTACGCTTGAGGGGTCGATTTGCTTTGGCGCTGCCAAATCCGGTGCATATGCACCCAATAATTCCATCTCTTCACGAAATCCCACATTGATCGGCTGCACACTTGCATACCCGTCCCCTACGCCGACTCCGCAGACAGAGGAATATGAAACAACACACTCCTTATTTATGTAATTGCTCCCTCCATAGGAATTCAAGAATCTGCCAACAGGATTACCGCAATCATATTCCTTTGTACATGTCAGAATATATTTTTTTACATGATAGTTATGATCGGATACATTAGGTTTTTCCTTCCCGGATCCCCAACAATAGCCAATCCGCCCACAGGTATCACAGACCCAATAGCCTGAGTGTCCCATTTCCTTTCCTTGACCGCACCCGGAATGCTCTACCCACCAACACCGGGGATGCATACTGTTATATCCATTTCTGCCGGCCCGGATACAATCGTCACAATTATCACTCAGACTCCTCTCAACATATGGTCCGCTCACCTTAACATGGCATTTCTTTTCTTCTGATATCAATTCATAACAATCACCGCCCGAAATCTCACTCCCCACATGCACATGCAAGCATTCACGGCTATGAATATGCTTAAGATAAATACCGGCTTTCCCGCCGATCCAGCCTGCTCCGCCGCCCATCAGTCCATCCTCACCTTGGGCCTTCCCATCCGCTCGCAAGCCTTCTTCTGTTCCCCCGGCTCCCCCATTTCCGAGTGGGCCTGCTCCGCCGCCCCCACCCGCTGTCAGCAAGGTTCCCAATTCTTTCGAAATAATCTCTGTTTTTCCTCCGCCTCCACCATACTCTTCGCCTCTACCACCTGCGCGTTCTCCTTCTCTCGCTCCAACATTTACGGAAAGCAAATCATTTTTTTTCAGGTAAAAAATGCCCTCAGCATATCCTCCAAGCCCCCCCTGCCATTCCTCCCAGTCCTGTCCCTGCGCCCCGCGGACTACCAGTTGATAAAATCCGCTCTGCGTCACAGGATAACTCATGCTCTGCAGGATTTCTTCCGTCCCTGGCTCTTCCTCAGCCCCTTTATCCTGTGCCTCATAAATCCGATGAAAATCCTCCCCCTCCCTTTTTTGATAGAGCAGATACGCTTTTCTATTTCCGTCCGGCTGCTGCCAATGAAGGTCAACAGCTCCTTTCCCACCATGCTCCAGCAAATTCAAATCTGCCTGTAATACCAACTCCACCCAACAGGCATAGAGAGTCTGATCCCCTTGAGGCATAAACCTGTCACCTGCTCCTCCTGCGAGCCTTGTATTCTCATTGTCATAATACCAACCTCCAAAGCTAAAGCCTTCTTTATAAGGCAAAGGCAACCAAATCCCTTCCGAAGTGTAAAGTGCGCTCACGCGATCCTTTGCGCCCTCATCCCCCCAGAATCGATAGCTGTTTCCTTCCAGTGATCCATTAGAAGGACTCTGCAAGCTCCATCCGCAAAAGCTTCTTAGTTCTCTCTGATCCTCCAACGCTTTTCCGCCCCTTACCTCAAAGCTGACCAGATATCCCTGCGGCGGCGTAATGTAGGAAGGCTTCAATTGATACTCTTGGTCATAGCCTACCGATACAGTCGAAATCTCATCCAATCCCAGATAACTCCCCCCCGCCGGATCGATCTCCAAGATCCCGGAAACCTTTTTCCATTGCGCATACAGAGACACCGTTCCCTTATTTGAGTCCGGGTCATAATTATCTGCTGTCAGATTCCATATTTCCTGTTCATCCGCAAAGCCCAGACCGCTACCGTCCGATTCAGTATTCCAACCGGTAAATAGATATCCTTCTCTTGAAAATGTGTTTTTGTTTAACTTCTTAACCGGTGTGACATTCTCTCCCTCAAACCACTCTTCGTTATTATACATATGAAAGCTTGACTGCATAAAGCCAGCCACATTTCCACCGTTTGGCAGATACTGAACACGATATCGATTTGCGGAAATCGCTCTGCATATGTGATGTACGCCCCTCCCCTGCTCCAAATGTTTACAGGTAGGACAAAGATAATAATAGTCCAGGCTTGTGTCAACCTCCGTAATCCTTGCGATTTTACTTTTGCTTATATATACATTGAAATCCAATACCTTTTCTCCGCAATCAGCGCAATAAGCATTCCAGCCGGAATAATAACTGGCCCCACAACAAAAGCTTGTATAATCCAAATTATGAAAAGGAAACTGCTCCTTATGAATACACCTTCCTTCCCGGTGTGCCAGTGTCCATTTCCAAATCGGAACCAGCCCTTTTCTGTTGTACCTATAGAAATGCTCCCATGCTTCCGGTTCCTCATTACTCGATGTTTTCTCAGTCAGAATCACCTCGTTCCATCCATACCAACAGGACGGATTTATTCTATTCTCTGCATCATCAACTCTCGGAAGCTCCTCCCGCACAGTCCATGCGCCATGATCAGGCGAAAAGGATAGAAAGCCGTTCTCATAAAACCCTTCTGCCTTAGATACAGAACTCTCCAGTCCGATCAATATCAAAACACTGCATACAAAATACAGCAGTGCAATCCTTATATTCTTTTTTCGCCCCATACACCTGCCCTCCTGTTTTTTGCGTAGAAGCCTACATTTTACATCTTTCTTTTGCATCCTTCCTTGTGCACCCTTCATCCCCCATCCACACTGCAGCAGATCCCTTCCGCCCCTTTGCCGTGACACCACGATCGCATTATTTCCATTACCATATCCAATGCCAGCCCTCTATTTCTATATGTCTTGCATGCCGCCTCATTCCAGCTCTGTCACCAGATCCTGACTACCCTCAGACTCCCCTGCTCCAAACGCGTGTAAAAAGCTTCCACATCCTTTTTGTCCAAAAAGATATTGACGCGCTGAGCTGCCGTTGAGGTATCGCCGCTTTCTATGATCGTCCCTCCGGAGTCAAAAACCTGTTGTACATAAACATTTTCCCAGATCAGATAGGTCCCCAGATCTTCTTCGGATCCATAAATATGTATGCGATCTCCGCTCCGTAAGGTTCCCCCAACCACCTGGTAAAGATCCTCTGCCCGAAAGCCTGCAATGACCGGCTCCTTCATTCCCTTAGTGATTTCCTCCACCGGTTGGAACATCCCCCCTGTAAGCAGGACTCCCTTCTCAATTGTTCCTGCTGCCACCAGATTCTTCACCTGCAAGGGATCCTGCAACGCTGTCTCCGGTATCCATCTCACATCCACGCTGGACAATAAAAAGAATTCATCCATATTGGCCTCAGTGATCATTTGGCCCTCCGGAATCTCCTTCAATGCAAAATAAACCTCCCCCTTCTCATATCCCTCCAGCATGGATTTCTCCGCCTGCACCAGAACCAGATAAATTGCTGCGGCGGCCAAAAAAGCTGCAAATGCAGCCCCCGCCCAGAATCTTGCCGCCCTGAATACCGTCCCCTGCCCTCTGTCCCTTTCTTTTCCTGCTATCTTTTCTCTCCCCATTTTCCCTTCCTCCTGCTTTTCGAAATTTCATCCAAAATCACTCCCGTCATTCCTGTCCGATGATATCCACAAGCTTTCCTTTATGTGCCTGAAGCTTTATCCCAAACAAACCCTGTACAGGGAAGCTGATCTCACTGTAAATCCCCGTATGGCTGATCTCCTGACCATTGGGTGCACAGATTTCTCCCAAGGCTCCGCTCTCAACTTCCTGTTTCCCCCTGTCCAGTCTACAGATTTCAACCATATTTCCCTTCACATTGTAAATCGTATAATTTTCTATCTTCACCTTTCCCGAAATAAGGTTTTTGTTGTTTCCGACCCAATTATCATCCAATCCCAGATTTACCTTCAAACTACTCCTATATTTCTCATACGCTTCATCTGTATGCTTGATCATTACCGTATGAGAATACCCGTACTCCCTGATATCCACCACCGCAGATGCCAATCCGGACGCAGCAAGGGCATCCTCCAGATATGCGCTGGAGGAACGAAACATTTCAAGCTGAAGCTGCGCGATCAGCAAGACAGACAAAAAAAGTACAAAAAACAACCCGGATGTCAATGTGATCTGCCCCTCATCCGATTCAATGCTTTGCCGTAGAGACCCTCTTTTCCTCCACCACATAATCCTTCCCTATCTTTCCCACTATTTTCAACACGATTTCGGAACCATATCCTACCTGATCCCTGGTTGTTCCGGACAGATTGATTTCTCTCACGCCTTCCGCCGCCAGCTTGCCCACCAGCTCCTCCTCATCGGCGTAGGTCAGATATCCAACTGTCTCCATTCTAAGGATATATTCCCTCGCAGTCTGGCTGATGGCAGTCTTTTGGTTGACAAGCCCTGCGCATTCCATAAACGCCATAGTCACAGAGATCATGGCCAGAATACAGAGACCCACCGACAGGAGGTCGCCAATGCTTCCCTCCTGTCGGTTCTCCTCATCGGCCGCTTTCCAAATCCCGTTCAGGTTCATAGCGGCCTCCCTTCTATACTCTGGTTCCCTTCAGAATATCCGATGCTTCTTTAGTCATGGATGAAACTATGGACTGAATAAATTCCGTAAGACTGTTCTTCATCACCACGCAAAGAAGAAGCGCAATGATGCATAGTCCCACTGTCACCAAAATCCCATCGATCCCGGGATCCGCAGCCGTCTGCAGATCTGTCATTTTCTCCGTCAATCCGTTCCAGAACCGGATTCCCGTCATCCGAAAACGATAATACATCTGCATCAGCTTGTCCCTTCTGCTCTTCTGCTCCATCCACGCCTGCACCTGCATCAATTCTTCTTTCTCTTTTCTCATGTTGATATACCTCCTCTTTCTCTTTGCTTATTTTGTGTTGTTTTGCATTGTTGCTTTATTTCTTGTTTTACATTTCTTGTTTTGCATTTCTTGTTTTACATTTTTTATTTGCATTCACTGTTATTGCATCCTATCATTCTTCTTGCTCTATAGTTCCTTATTTCTTACCATACTTTCATATCTTTGTCCGATCTCTCCTGCACCCCAAACACTTAAAATCCCGTAACGGCAGTAAACATCTGGGTAACACAGGCGTAGAGCACCAAACCCATGACAGCAACCAATATCCCCAACTGATAAAAGGTGACACTGCGATCCAGCGCCTCCTTCTTTTGCCCCAGCACCGCTGCCTCCATATCCTTGATCTGCTCTGAAAGATCTCCCAAGAGATCCACGGATTGCCCGGATTCCATTGCCTGAAGAAGGATCATACATAATGAATCAATGTAACGATTATCGAACTTTCCCTGAAATTTCACCAACTGTTCTTCTAACTCTGCCCGCATGACCAGATCTCCCGCCAGCTCCAAAAGAGCCTGCTTCAATCTCTTTTCCTGCACGCTGCCGTACAACTCCGCTAGGGAATCCGTGACATAGACTCCGGCCCTTGTCTGAATCTCCAGTGCATGGTACATATGCTTCAGTTCCGGAAGCATACGGAGATTATCCCGCTTGTTCAGATAAATGATCAAGCCAGCCGGAAGATAGAATAGGGCTAATCCGGCCAGAACTCCATATGCCGGGGCAAAGGTCAGAAAAACCCCAAAGCCAACCGCCCCCAGGATCACCCTGGCTGCCAGATATGCTGCCGGTGAAAGCTCCGTTCCCAAATGGAAGCTCACGCCATTTCGAAGCAGCCATATCCTCGTCCGTTCATACCATGCCAGATTTTTCCCCCTCTCCGCGATCCTCTCCACGGCTCTCCTATAGCCACTCCGCAAACTCCCTCGATTTCCCTGTGCAAATGCGCACAAAAGCATCATTCCCAGCGCCAGAAATCCCGACGCGATCAGGGGGAGCATTTGCAAACCGCCCAGAAAAAATCCGTTCATTTCCCTTTCCATCCTATCCCTCCAGATGATAGACCTGCATTCCAAACAACAGCAGGATCAATCCCACAATTCCCATGGCAATCTTTCCCGGCCAGGTATGGAGCAGGATCGTCCACACCGAAACCCCCAAAAGACCATTTACCGTTACCAGTGCAAAGACAGACATTCCCAAGAGCAGAACCATATTGATTCCTGCCTCCCGAAGCAGACTTTTCCTCTCCTGTCCGTTTTTTAGGAATTCTCTCAGACTACGCCTGCAAAATGCCACCAGAACACTGAAATCTGCACTGTACCTGCTACTGACCTCAATATTCCTTATCAATTCCTTGAATTGAGGGTGCTCCACCTGATCAGCCATGGATAAAAGGGCCATTCCCACATCCCCCGTAGTCTGTGCCTCCACACAGCACTGCTCCAGCGCACTGCGGATTGGTTCATCCATGTACTTGCTGATTTGTCCGAAGACAGAGATCACATTTCCCGCAGTCACACTGTAATTTCCCAAAAAGTCCAAAAATTTCATCAGATTATCGTTGACAGAATGCATTTCTGCAGCTTTTCCGAGAGTAATAACTAACCAGACCGCAGCCAAAAAGCATCCCACAATTGCGATTCCCCAGAAAAGACCTCCCAGAACCGTTACCATTAAAAACAGACCTGATGAGATCAATATGACAAACAGCATAAAGACCTCCACTCCCAGGAAGGGAAATCGCCGTTTCAGACCGCTGTAGCACAATTGTCTCTCCAGCAAAAACCAAATTCCCTCCTCCTTTTGCAGCTTTGAGAGATTGCTTCGACTCAAAAGAAGTCTTCGTCTGGCTGCCTCCTCCATACCACTCTTTGTTTTCTGCATTAACCTCTGCAAGGTCTTAAGCCTTCCTAAACGGATAAAAAGGAAGAAAAAACCGGTCCAAAGCAATAGCACTAATATCCATCTCATTCTCCCGTCCTCCCCTACAGAATCCTTTCGTACATCAGACTGCGGGTCTGTCCATTCCACCCCTTACAGGCAAAGATCTGTTTCACCTTGTAATGCTCCATAAAAACCACCGTCTGAAAGCAGTCCATCATTTTCATCAACTCATCTCTATTGTACTTGCTTTCATAAAGGCAGTAATCCACCAGCTTATCCAAGGCTTTATCCGCCGATGGCGCATGGATCGTTGCCGCACAGAGCTGCCCCGTATAAGCGGCATTCAGAAGATACAATGCTTCCCCGCCTTTCACCTCGCCGATGATGAAATAATCCACATCCATGGTCAGACCTGCTATACTGATGTCCTTCAGATCATAGTTGATCTGGCTCTCGCCGCTCCCCGGGAGAGAATGCAGAAACATCATATCCGGATGATACATAGTGGTCAGCTCATCAGCCTGCTGCGTCACCAAGACTGCCATATTGTCCGGCAGAGTTTCCTTTAACGCATTCAAAATCGTTGTTTTTCCGGAAGAATTACCGCCGCAGATCAGGGTTGAGCCGCTTCGAAAGCGCAGTGCCAGAAGCTCCGCCGTCTCCTGATCCAGCATACCCCTGCCGATCAGCGTCTTCAGCATAGGAAAATCCTTGGGCACCTTGCGGATACAGAGATAGGGCTGATCATAGGTATTGACCAGAGGCATGGAAACCGTAAAACGCAGAATATAATCCGGATGACTGTCATTGTCCGTAAATCTCTGAATGGCATTCATATTTGAAATGTTCACCTGATTCTTGGTCGCCACATAATCCACAAACTGTCTGTATTCTTTTTCCGATTCAAACTGCACCCCGGCGTCCATTCGGGAACCCAGCCGTTTTACCCGCACATTGTCATAAGCCACAACCCTGATATCCGAGATCTCCGCGTCATCGATCAGCGGAGACAGAATGGAATAGCCAAAGACATACTGCTCAAAGCTCTCCAAAAGACGCTCCTGCTGTCTCACGGGCATGGGATAATAGTGTGCGATATGGATCCTGACCTCCTCCAAAAAATCCTCCCTGCGCATGCTTCCCTTTTTTACCTGCATGAGCACGGCTTGTTTCTGCGTGAGATAATCGTTCACCAATTCCGTCAGTCTCCCATGCGCCACGCTTTTGCTCTCCCCCGCTAATTCTTCCGTATTTTTCATTTTCTTCTTTTACTCCTCCCTTCCAGTTGATTCCCGAGCGTTTTCGTCCTAGACCTCCCCAAACCCTTTCAACGGCGCCATCGTCCGGTTTTGGGGTGCAAAAAATACACCTGCTAAAGCTTCGTTTTGCGAATCTCCTTAGCAATCCAGATTTCTGAAAGATTGCGATACCCGTCCTGTCACAATCTTATCCGTTCAGATCTCTATTCAGTTTTTTGCCCATTGTATTGAATCTTTGGCCGATAAGCCCGATCTCAGACTCAAAGCAAATCAGTTTTGCTTCAAGTAATTGAAACTATACACGATATATGGTTACATGTCAATAGAAATTTCCAAGTTTATGAAAAATTTATATTTAAAAAATACATTGCCTGCTCTTTTTAAAAATGATATACTACTAGACATAGCATAACAAGATTATCACTAAAGCTTTACGAAAGGACACAGATATGGACGCACAGAATATGCAACTCTTCTTTGTATTGGGCGGTGGACTTTTGATCATACTCATCGCCGTAGTGGTTTCCGTTGTCAGCTCCGTTGTCAGCGCTGTTGCCGCAGACCAGGACGACGATGAGGATTGATCAATCATTCCCAATCTCAGCAGCATGATCTCATGCTGTGATCGGCCTTACACCTTACTCTTTACACCTTACTATAAGAAGCTCCGGATCGGCTAGGCCGCATCAAAGCTCCTCCAGATTTGCCATTGTGACCATGCGCAGCCTTCTCACAGTGCGCAGATTATTGATGTCACCCCTCTGGACAAAATACAGAAGTACCAACTGCTCCTTGGGATCCATGACCACGAAATTACCGGTCCAACCATCCCAGCCAAAGGTTCCCTCATTTCCGCAGACACCTTCCTTCACAGGATCTGTCAGTGTCCGCATGAGGCATCCGTACCCATATCCCACAAGACTGTCCCACACAAAATCCACCTTTTGTTCCTGAGTCAGCGCGTCTTTTCGCATATATTTCACCGTGTTCTCGGAAAGGATCCTCTTTCCGCCATACCTTCCTCCCCCTGACAGCATTGTCGCAAAATGGCTATAATCCTCCAGTGTGGAAACCAGTCCTGCGCCGCCGGATTCGAAGGCCACATCCTCCCCGTAGTAGACTCCCAAATGACAATCCAGAGAAGGGGCCACCTCGCCCTTTTTCTGATCCCAGAGGTAGATTTGTGCAAAGCGATCCTTTTTCTCCTCCGGGACATAAAATGCAGTATCCTTCATCTCCAGAGGGTCAAAGATTTCCTTTTTTAAAAACTCCCCATATCTCATGCCGGAAACCACCTCTACCACAGCCCCCAGCACATCCGCCGAAAGCCCATACATCCATTTTTCACCCGGTTGAAAGCAAAGAGGCACTCCGGCAATCTCCCTGACATAATCCCTTGTTGTAACTGTTTCCCCTTTCAATCTGCGATCGATCAATTCTCCGAAGAGCTTTCCCATGCGCCTTCCGCTCTCATGGGAATCATCGGGGTAGGGTATGCCCGATGTCATACTCAGCATGTCCAAAATGGTAGCCTGACGCTTCACCGGGACAGGTTCTCCCCCCTCCCGCCAGACCCTCTGCTTTGCGAATTCCGGCAAATAATAGGAAATGGGATCCCTCAGATCGATGAGTCCGTGCTCTGCAAGAATCATGACTGCCACAGCGGTGACAGGCTTGGTCATAGAAAAAAGCCTTATAATGGTATCCCTCCCCATGGGTCTTTTCGCCTCGCGGTCCGCCATGCCAAAGGCACCGTAATAAATCTCCTTATCGCCATGTAGCACAAGAGCGCTCACCCCGGGTGCTCCCCCGCTCTCCACCTCTCTCTGCAGGATCATGTTCATGGTACTCTTATATCTATCCATAGGTTTTTGCCTCCGTTTTTCTTCTTTATTTTACTTCCTTATGCCCTCCTTATCAACACCCTTTTTCCGGATTCCCGCCGAAACAAATGTCAACTGTTTTCAAGTAGCCCCATCGGAACAAATGTCAACCATTTTTAGTCATCTGTGCCAAAACAGATTGACTTCTCTATAGAGAAAGGATAAAATAATAATATATATGCCTTTTTGTTAAAGGAGAATACCATCGACCATGGCTAACATGACGGACGAGCAATTTTCTTTGGAAAATATAGAATCCCTGCTCAGCAGTATTGATGGGCTTTTGGTGCCGGAACAGCCGAAGATTGCGCCGCCTCCCCAGCCCGAAGCGCAGCCGGGGAATGGCCCCGCCCTCGAGATTACAGCTGAAAAATTACATTCTGCTGAATTTCTGGAGGAGGCCGGATTTAATGAGCCCCAGATTTCCGAGATCAATCTTGGTCTGGAGGCCGATCTGCCTGTCATGGCCTATGCGAAGCTCTCCTTTACCTGGAAGCAGATGCAAGAAATAAGGATGGGGCTGCAGGACGGCCTGGACACCACCATTTACGAAAATCCCCTCTACAGCGTGGATCAGATGCATGAGCTCCGCATGGGACTTCTGAATGGAGTGGATGTAAAGCTCTTCTCGAATCTCATGCTCTCCGCAACGGATATGCGTCAGATTCGTATGGAGCTGACCTCGGAGGCATATCATAATCGTCAAACCGGCTACGGCCGCAAAATAATTGATGAAAACAGCGGTTTGCAGATCCGTATCAGCGATGACTGCATGGACGCTTTTATTCTATTGCCGGAGGATGCAAAGGGGCGCTTCAGTGTGCCCAGAATATCTAAGATCCTGCGTCAGCAGGAGATTACCTTCGGTATCCTGCAGGCCGAATTGGAGCGTTTTTGTAAGGATTGTCCTCGCAATAAGGAATTTAAGATTGCCCATGGCAAGAAGCCCAGAAAGGGTACTGATGGCTTTTATGAATCCCAGGCTGCAGATCCCACTACCTCCGCTCCCACGATCAAAGAGGACGGAACCGTGGATTACTCCCGCGTAAGAGTGACGGAGGCAGTAAAGGCCGGTCAGGCAGTTGTCATTTACCACCCCGCAACTCAGGGCGAATCCGGGAGCACCGTTACCGGGATTCCCTTGACAGAAGGCAGCGGACATGAGCTTCCCCGTCTTACCGGACAGGGCTTTCAATATAATGAACAGACCCATGTTTATTTCGCAGAGTATGCCGGCAATGTGACCTTTGATCAGGAAAAATACACCCTGAATGTCTGGAAGAGCTTCACCATCGATGGTGATTGCACCAGATATACCGGTAGCACAGAATATGACGGAACGGTTCTCGTAAAGGGAGATGTGCGCAACATGGCTCACATCAAGGCCACAGGCGACATCATCATTGAAGGTATGGTGGGAAGCGCCAACCTCTACTCCGGCGGCAATATTGTCATACGAGGCGGCGTCAATGCAGACAACAAGGGGCTCATCGAGGCTCGCGGAAATATCACCGGAAGCTTTTTTGAATCTGCCAATCTAAAGGCAGGAGGCAAAATCTCCGGCTCCTATTTTCTGGGGTGCAATATTCAGACTGACAATAAGTTGATTGCAGGGGGCGGCAAGGCATTGATCCAGGGTGGAACTATTTCCGCTGTTTTAGGTGTGGAAGCCTTTCATATCCGGACCTATGGCGGAGCCAAAACCAATATCATCCTTGGTAACACCTCCGACCTTTTGATGCGCAAGCAATCTGTCACCAAGCAGATCACCAAAACCACGGACGAGATCCGTAAGCTCCGCGACGGAAAATACAAGATCCTTCAGATCTTCGGGCCGGAGCTTGCTGCGAAGCAAAACATCTACCTCATGACCTGCCAGGCATTGGATCAAAAGGAAAACGAATTGGTGGAGCTGGATGGACAGATTGACAGAATCGAGACCATCATCCAGAATACCATGACTTCTTACTTAAAGGTAACAGGCACTCTGCAGGCCGGAGTAATGGTGAATATCTGCGGAGTCAAAAAGCTTTTTGAAAATCCGGTCTATAATGTGAACTTGACAGCTACCAATTTGTGTGCGGACGAGAACTGATCCGCCCTGTTAGTTGCCATAATATGGGGGGCATATAAATATGAACAAGAAAAGCATTCTGATCATCGAGGATGATGAAGCCAGCCGGGAACTGCTGCGAAACCTTTTTGAAAATGAATACGACATCCTTATGGCAGAGGACGGAAAGACAGGGATCTCTTATATAGCCACTCACTTGCAGAATCTGGCTGCCATTTTGGTAAGTCTTGTCATGCCGGCAATGAACGGCTATCAGATCCTCCAGATCCTTCATTCCAAGAAGATCTCGGAAAAAATTCCAGTGATCCTGCTGGCAGCACAGAAAAATACCCAGATCGAGCTGGCCTGCTATTCCCTTGGCGCCGCCGCTATCCTGGCCAAGCCTCTGGTGGCACAAACCGTTCACCTGAGGGTGACCCGAGCCATAGAAACAAATCAAAGGGCGGAGGCCCTTGCTGATACCATTACCACCATGAAGGCAGAGCTGAGCTACCAGCAGAAGCGTATGAATCAGTACTATGACAGGCTTCTGGAGGCTATCAGCTCTCTGGTGGAATCCCGCAATCTGGAGGCTGTGGAGCATGTGAGACGGATCAAGGGGTTCACAGAGATTATCGCAAAAACCTACATGAAGCTTTTCCCGGAGAAGGGTCTGACGCCGGCAAAGATCAATATGATCGTTCAAGCTTCCGCATTACATGACATCGGGAAGATTGCTATTTCCGACGCCATACTCCTTAAGCCCGGGCGACTGACTGAGGATGAGCGAAATGTAATGAAGAGTCATACCACAAAGGGCTGTGAGATTTTGAATTTCCTAAAGGATGTACAGGATCTGGAGCAGCACAATATTGCCTATGAAATCTGTCGGCATCATCACGAAAGACATGACGGAGGCGGTTACCCGGACGGCCTAAGAGGGAATCAGATCCCGCTTTCCGCTCAGTTTGTCTCCATAGCCGATGTATATGACGCTCTGGTCAGTGAGCGGCCCTATAAAAAGCCCTATGACAAGGATACTGCTTATCACATGATCATGACCGGAGAATGTGGTGCCTTCAATCCGGAGCTGCTGCAATGCCTAGAGACAGCCCGGGAGGAAATGGAGGATTTCTCCGACAGCCTTTAATTTATGCGCTTAATGGATAACCCCCGGGATATACTCTATCCCGGGGCTTTTTTGATCAAAATATACCGACGCTTCTCTGTGACACTCTTGTCTCTCCTATTTCAGAGCGATCTCCAATTTCACCACACTTCTGGGCGGCAGCAGGAAATCCACGCCATCCTTGCAGGCTTTCACATCAAACGCCTCGCCGACCACCTTATTGGGAGCCTTAAAGGTATTGTGTGCATCCATCTTACCGGTGACAATCTGCGCAACCGCAGACTTCACCTTACTCTCCGCAAAGGTAAGAGTCATATCCTCTTCTTCATCCAGAGATGCATTGGTCAGAGTCACATAAATCTTTCCGTTCTGGTCTGCGGATACGGATTCCGTGATTTTCTGCGCCTGATGCTTCTCCGTTCCGACCTTGGAATTTCCGAGAAGAATGGACTCCACCAGCTCGTTGTCCTGATGCACCTTATACAGATTAAATACATGCCAGGTGGGAGTCTTCACCATCTTATTGCCCTCCGTGAGCAATACGGACTGCAACACATTCACCATTTGCGCGATGTTAGCCATCTTCACGCGGTCACAGTTCTTATTAAAGAGATTCAGGTTGATGCCCGCCACCAGAGCGTCGCGCACGGAATTCTGCTGATACAGGAAGCCGGGATTGGTTCCCTCCTCCACATCATACCAGGTTCCCCACTCATCAATGATCATGCCGATCTTCTTCTCCGGGTCATACTGATCCATGATGGCGCTATGCCTCTTAATGAGTGTTTCCATGTACATGGTCTTATCCAT
The DNA here is from genome assembly GCA_902766425.1 of uncultured Lachnospiraceae bacterium. Taxonomy (GTDB): domain Bacteria; phylum Bacillota; class Clostridia; order Lachnospirales; family Lachnospiraceae; genus Acetatifactor. The sequence goes on along the minus strand of CACXDS010000048.1, from coordinate 19,294 downwards.
GGTAGCATACCACTCCTCCTTGTCAAAGCCCGTGGCGCTACCCTTGTGTTCCCAATTATTGGGAACAGTGTAATAATGCAGTGAAAGGCCATTCATGAAGCCGTTACCGTGATCAAAGCAGGTGGCAAGAACCTTCTTTGTCCAATCATAATCGTCACTGTTGGGCCCGCAACATATCTTCGCAATGGGATGAGCACCGTCATAGCCCCGCACATAGGTCTGATATCTCCGGTACAAATCCCCGTAGTACTCGGGTCGCATGTTACCGCCGCAGCCCCAGTTCTCATTTCCCACGCCGAAATAATCCACCACCCAGGGCTCCTCATGACCGTTTCTCGCCCGCATATCCGCCATGGGAGAAACTCCCTTAAAGGTCATGTACTCCACCCACTCACTCATCTCCTGCACGGTTCCGCTTCCCACATTGCCGTTTATGTAGGTCTTACAGCCAAGCTGCCTGCAGAGCTCCATAAATTCATGGGTACCAAAGCTATTGTCCTCCACCACACCGCCCCAGTGGGTGTTGATCATCTTCTTACGGCCTTCCTTGGGGCCAATGCCATCCTTCCAGTGATACTCATCTGCAAAACAGCCGCCTGGCCAGCGAAGCACAGGGATCTTGATCTCCTTAAGCGCCTCCACTACATCCTTACGCATACCGTTCACATTGGGGATATCGGAATTCTCGCCCACAAAGATCCCCTCATAAATGCATCTCCCCAGATGCTCGGAAAAATGTCCCTGCAGCTCCGGATTGATATGACCCTTTTTCACCTTGGGATTCACATACAGTTTTGCCACGCCTCTTCTCCTCCATCTCTTAAAATCGTTTGCTGTCATTAGGTACTATAAAGTATACTATACCGATACCGAACCCGAATTGCAATCCCCAATCTTGACATTCCCGTCTTTTCTCTGCCTTTCCGCAGTCTTTCCTCAGCCATTTCCCATCTTTCCTCTTTTCCGTCCCTTCTCTTTTCAGCAATCCTCCTGCCTGGCCCACCTTCAGCGATGAACCCGAGAGAATTTCTGAGCGGCTGCGGTAAATATCTGCTGATCAAAAAAATTTGCAGCCAATTATCTGCTATCCCAAAGAACCCGTAGCCAATTTCTGCAAAACCATGATATAATAAGCAGAAGGAGGGGCCCGCACCGCCCGGCGGAAGGGGGACCCAATTCGCACGAAGTGCGGAACCGCTCCGTTAGGAGCGGAATTGGGGGATACCTTCGCATAGGCGGTGTGGGAGGATACCTTCGCATAAAATAAGCAAAAGGAGTTCTCATGAATATACAAGAAACCCTGCTCTTTACGATTAACGCCATTATGCCACTGCTCTTGCTGATCCTGTTGGGATACATCCTAAAAAGGATCGGCATGCTTTCAAAGGAATTCTTAAAAATCGGAAATAAACTGGTGTTCCGGGTATGTCTGCCGACGCTGTTATTTTGCAATATCTCCGAGCTGGAAGACCTTCGCAGTATTCCTGTGAATGCCGTTTTCTTTGTGCTTGCCATCATCGCCGTCCTTGTACTGCTCGGTTATTTTTCCACCTTTGTCGCTGAAGACAAAACACAAAAAGGGGTGATGATGCAATGTATCTTCCGCTCTAATTTCGCCCTGATCGGCATCCCCCTGGCGGAAATGATCGGCGGAAGCAAGGGGGTGACCATCGCTGCCATCCTATCCGCCTTTACAATTCCCCTATACAACATTCTGGCCGTGATCGTACTCAGTTCTTTTATTCAGGCAAAAAGTGACCAATCCCTGTCCAAACAGCTGAAAGCCATCGCCAAAAATCCCCTGATCATCGGAGTCATGCTTGGTCTGGCTGCACTGTTGTGTAAACAGTTTTTTGCTGCAAGCCCGGTCCTGACAGCTGTGAGCAGCCTTTCCTTCCTGCGAACCACCCTGTCCTACCTCTCAAGAACGGCCACACCGCTGGCCCTGCTGGTTCTGGGCGGGCAGTTTGAGTTTCACAGCGTAAAGGGTTATCGACGACAGATCCTTGTGGCGACCCTTGGTCGAACCGTGATTGCGCCGCTCCTCGGCATAGGCGGCGCCTACCTATTGATGCAAAGCAATATTACACATTTCGAGCCCGCTGCTATCGCTGCCTTTATCGCTCTGTTTGGAACCCCCGTGGCTGTTTCCAGCGCTATCATGGCGGATGAAATGAAAAACGACGGACAATTGGCCGCTCAGCTGGTGGTCTGGACATCCCTTCTGTCCATCCTTACCCTCTTTCTGTTTATCTTTGGTTCAAGAATGCTGGGAATCCTTTAGCAACTGTGGTTCATCCTTTTCACGAAATAAGGCTGCCGCACCGGATCGGTGTGACAGCCTTATTCTCATTATAAATACATATTATTTGTTCCTATTCGGAGCCTCCTGCGCTAAATCGGCTCTGCAAACCATCCCTTTTACTCAAACAGCCTCTTACGCCCAGGGATTCTCGGTAGGATAAGGCAGGGACTTGGGCTGATTGTAGTTCAGATCCTCTACAGGAACGCCGATGTACTTGAATACTTCATACAGAGCCTTTCCGAAGTGTCCAAATGCAACTGCACCATGATGAGGGAAATTCTTCTCGATCAGCACATGGCGATAAAATCTTCCCATCTCAGGAATAGCGAATACACCGATGGAACCGAAGGACTTGGTGCGAACATCAAGAACCTCACCCTGTGCGATGTATGCGCGAAGCTTGCAATCAGCGGTGGACTGCAGACGATAGAAGGTGATCTTGCCGGGAGCAATATCTCCTTCCAGAGTACCATTGGTAACTTCGATAGGAAGGTTTCTTGCCATGATCTTCTGGTACTTCATCTCGCAGAATGCCAACTTCTTGGAGCAGGTATTACCGCAGTGGAAGCCCATGAAGGTATCCTTGTGAGTATAATTATACTTGCCCTCGATTGCCTCCTTGTACATATCAGCAGGCACGGAGTTGTTGATGTCAAGCAGGGTAACAGCATCTGCGCTTACGCAGGTACCGACAAACTCGGACAGACATCCATAGATATCAACCTCGCAGGATACGGGAATACCCATGCCGGTGAGGCGGCTGTTTACATAGCAGGGAACGAAGCCAAACTGGGTCTGGAATGCAGGCCAGCACTTTCCGGCAATGGCAACATACTTTCTGTAACCTCTGTGCTCCTCCACCCAGTCAAGCAGAGTCAACTCATACTGAGCAAGCTTCTCCAGAACCTCGGGCTTCTTATTACCTGCCCCCAGCTCTGCAGCCATCTCAGCAACCTTAGCGGGAATTCTCTTATCCCCTGCATGCTTGTTGAATGCCTCGAACAGATCCAGCTCGGAGTTCTCCTCGATCTCAACGCCCAGATTGTAAAGCTGCTTGATGGGAGCATTACAAGCCAAGAAGTTCAGAGGTCTGGGACCGAAGGAAATGATCTTCAGGTTGTTCAGTCCGATGATAGCACGGGCAATGGGAACGAACTCATTGATCATATCGGCACACTCTGCGGCAGTACCAACGGGATACTCGGGGATATATGCCTTAATGTTGCGAAGCTTCAGGTTGTAGCTAGCATTCAGCATACCACAGTATGCATCGCCACGGCCATCCTGCAGATCGTTCTGGCTCTCCTCTGCGGCAGCAACAAAGATGGAAGGACCATCAAAATGCTTAGCGAGCAGAGTCTCGGAGATCTCGGGACCAAAGTTTCCAAGATATACGCAAAGTGCGTTACATCCTGCCTTCTTGATATCCTCAAGAGCCTGAACCATATGGATCTCACTCTCTACGATACAGATGGGGCACTCATAGATGTCCGCTGCACCATACTTGTCGGTATAAGCCTTCACCAGAGCCTTTCTTCTGTTTACTGACAAGCTCTCGGGGAAACAGTCACGGCTTACCGCTACAATACCGATCTTAACCTGGGGTAAATTGTTCATTTTGTAACTTCCTCCTTTAATTCATGTGTTGTTTTGTTGTTTTATGTGCATCCCTGCGCCAAGTTTATTCGCAGCTTGCGCAGGGGAACATACTGATTCCTGATCTCCGGACATCAGGTCGATCTGCCGCCCGGATGCCTATGCTCTTTTCTCTACTGCCCGGAGCACAGGCTTAAATTACAGGGTACAATTCTCACCCTTTAAGCCGATAAAGGTTCCTTCGTCCAGGCCGCCCTCCGCATGACCGATGAGCCACTTGTTCACCGCTGTGATCAGAGCATCCTCGCTGGGAGCAGTGCCGTCAGCATTCACCTTTGCGTGTGCGGCCTTCAGGGGGTAATTGGTTCCCTTTGGAAGTACAATGGCTACCTGGAAGCCTGCGCCGTCTACGCCGCAGGGAGCATAGTGCAGGGTGGTGGCAAATACTTCCACTGCCGTCCCGGCGGGTACCAGGAAAGCCTTTACCTTAGAAGTGTCATAGGTAAAGTCAGGCTCCACCTCAGCCATCAGCCCAAGCATCAAAATAGCATCCGTAGCCGCCACATTGATCTCGGAATCACGATGATACTCCAGTGCGTTCAGCTTGTTATTGTGGCCATTGCAGTAACCGATCTGAATGGGCATCTCGCCATAGGTAGTCTCAGAAAGAGCCTTCATCACAGGCGTAGCCTCCAGAGAAGCCACACTGGGCTCATATGCTACGCCATCCGGCAACTCTGTTTTCTTTAATGCATCGATCAGGGTGGAAAAGTCAACATTGGACACAATGCGACCATACTTGCGGAATTCCGCATCATTTACAGAATAGATTTTCATTGTCTTCTTCCTTTCAAATACTCATGTGATGGTATTGCCAAAGTCTTATCTTATTAACATTGCTTGTGATGGGGTATTGTCAAACCCTGGCTCTCGTAATGGGGTAGATCACGAAAGGAGGGATTATTTTGTAATGATCTCAAACACAGGCTTGCAGGCCGGGTAGATCTCCTTGAACTGTGCGTACCTCTTCTCATACTTAGCTACCAATTCGGGATCGGGCTCCACCGTGTCAATGATCTTCACAACCTTAGCAGCGATCTCCTCCACAGACTTATACTCTCCGCAGGCCACCGCCGCCAGCATAGCACCGCCCATGGCAGGACCTTCCTCGGACTCGATCACATCCACCTTCAGATTCAGGATATTGGCGATCATCTTCTTCCACAGAGGACTCTTCGCTCCGCCGCCGCAGATCTTGGTTCTCTCCAGCTTAATTCCAAGGGACTTGGCCACCTCAAGAGAATCACGAAGAGCAAAACCGACACCCTCCAAAACAGCCTGCGTCATATCGGCGCGGGTGGTATCCATGGTCATACCGATAAAGGTTGCTCTGGCATTCGGATTATTGTGAGGAGAGCGCTCACCCATCAGGTAGGGCAGGAAATAAACATGATTCTCGCCCAGCTTCTCAATCTGCTTCTGCTCTGCCGCATAATCCTTGGTTCCGATGATCTCATCCATCCACCACTTATTGCAGGATGCAGCGCTCAGCATACAGCCCATCAGATGATATTTGCCGTCCGCATGTGCAAAGGAGTGCAGTGCATTGAACTTATCAACGCCAAAATTCTTAGAGGAAATAAAGATGGTGCCGCTTGTTCCCAGAGAGATGTTGCACATATTATCACCCACGGTACCCGTGCCCACAGCTGCCGCGGCATTGTCACCGGCGCCCGCTGCCACGACGGTGGTCTCCGGAATGCCCAGCTCCTTGGCGATCTCGGGAAGCACCGTGCCAACCTTCTCATAGCTCTCATAGCACTTTGCCAGCTGGCTCTCCTTGATCCCGCAGATGTCGCACATCTCCTTGGACCATTTACGGTTCTTAACATCAAATACCAGCATACCGGAGGCATCGGATACATCCGTACAATGTACTCCCGTCAGCTTATATGCAATGTAATCCTTGGGGAGCATGATCTTCTCTATCTTTGCGAAGTTCTCCGGCTCCTTATTCTTTACCCAGAGGATCTTGGGCGCCGTAAATCCGGTAAAGGAAATATTGGCGGTATACTCGCTGAGCTTGTCCTTGCCGATCACATTATTGAGGTAATCGCACTCCTCATAGGTTCTTCCATCATTCCAAAGGATTGCGGGACGGATCACATTGTCATCCTTGTCCAGGATCACGAGGCCATGCATCTGTCCTCCAAAGCTGATGCCGGCCACCTGGGACTTGTCCGCGTCCTTAATCAGCTCCTTGATCCCTGCCTGCACCTGCTCCCACCAATCCTCAGGCTTCTGTTCCGACCAGCCGGGATGAGGGAAATAAAGGGGATACTCCTTGGATACAATATTCTTGATCTTGCCTTCGCTGTCCATCAGAAGCAGCTTCACAGCAGAGGTACCCAGATCAACGCCGATATAAAGCATAAAACCCTCCTTCTTTCTGAACTCCTTTCTCCGGTCAATGTGCCAACAGAAAAGAAGTGAATTCTTCTTATCTTCACAAAAATCCTCTTCACAAAAATCCAGGCGAAACGGTTCAGTATGCTATAGTTTTTTCCTAGTATCAGTATAGCACCCGCCCCCCCAAATACGCAACTTGAATATTGCCTTTGGCATCAAAAAAATTGCGAAATCACTTATCCACTTTTTTTGTGGATAACATGTCATTTTTTGTGGATTACTTCTGTCATATTTCTCTTTTGGGAAAATCTTATCCACAGATCCGAAAAAAATTAACGACACTCTTGTCATTCGCAATATCTTGTATTATAATAATTCAGTAAGCTCAAAATCTGGTCTTTCAAAAACATCATGCACTAAAATTGAGCGCACCGTCATTTTGATAAACACGATTGTCACTTATTATCCCGGGAGCCGATACAAATGAACCAATCAGATTTGGATAGAAACGCCTATATGCTATGCGGTCCTCTGGCCAGAAAAGGATACCTGCGCTGGTGGCATTCCTTTGTCGGACACAGTATTGCCACAGGGGAGAAACGCACTTTTTTCCTCGAATATCTTATTCTCAATCCGTTGGCAAAAGTGTCCCCCAAAGGCAGACCGCAAAAAGCCTCCTATGTGCGGATCATGGCAGGAGCTTTTCCCAGCGAAACCTATGAAGGGATGACCCTCTCGGCCTACTACCCCATCAGCGCAGCCAAGTACGCCTCCAAGCCTTTGTACTTCTCCGTGGAAGATACCTATCTTAGCGAAAACAGGCTTTCCGGCTCCGTAAATATCAGCTCTGAGGAAACCGAAGGAGAACTGACCGGCTCCGATGCAGGAACTATGGAATGGGATATCGAAGTGCACAAAACCATTGCCTGTCATACCGGTATTTTCGCCTCCCCCCTATTCTGCGCCCTAAATGCCTTGGATAGCTTCTGGCATGGGGAAGGCATACGCACCCAGTACCGGGGCATTGTCGAATGTAATGGGGAAAGCTTTGAGATCCAGCCGGAAACATGCTTTGGATATGCGGATAAGCATTGGGGAAGCGCCTATAATTCTCCCTGGCTCCAGTTAGCCTCCTGCCGTCTCTACAGCGAAAGGACCGACAGATTCCTTAAGCACTCCGCGCTTGCCGTAAACGGCTGTTGCCCTAGATTCCTGTTTTTCCGTTTTAAGCCAAAGCTCTTCCTGCAGCTGACCTATACCGGAGAAGATTTCTGCTACTCCTTCCCAAGTCCCTTTCAGAGGAGCATGATCAAATTGGGGGCCAAGGAGGAGCGAACGAGAGTGACCTGGCAGATCAAGGCTCAGAATAAGAATTCTGCCTTGAAATTAACCATGCATTCTCTGAAAGCAAATATGAAAGTCTTAAAATATGACAATCCTGACAGTGATCTCAGAGAATCTGTTTCAAAACGAACCGTGCGAGCCGGGGGCTCCGCCTACGGCACAATCGACCTGTACCGCATTACCCCCACAGGCAAAACCTGGATTGACACCTTAACCATAGAGGATGGGCTATGCATCTGTCAAAAGCCCAGGACAAAAAGGAGACCTCACACATGATACTGAAAGAAACCTACTCCGTTCCCTGCGTGGCAAAAAAAGTCCCCCTTCCCGGAATCCATACCATTACAGTTCCGGGCTCTAAAAGCATAACCAATCGTGCCCTCCTGCTGGCGACGCTGGCGGAGGGCGTCTCTACTTTAAGCGGAGTCCTGTTTTCAGATGACTCCAGACACTTTCTAAGCTGTGTTCAGGAGCTTGGCTTTGAGACACATGTGGATGAAGCAAACCATATTGTCACTGTTCACGGTCTGGGCGGCCGTGTTCCCAAGCCGGAATGCTCCCTCTATGTGGGCTCAGCCGGGACAGCCGCCAGATTTCTCACTGCTTATCTCGGTGTACAAAACGGCGTCTATCATATGGACGCTTCCGAACAGATGCGAAGGCGTCCCATGGCTCCCCTCCTGAAGGTTCTGCGGCAGCTGGGCTGTCATATCGCCTGCGATAATTCAGAAGGATACTTCCCCTTCACCCTTGTCTCCCACGGCTTTCAAAAAAATGTCACTACTGTCAACATTGATGACAGCAGCCAGTTTTTGAGCGCACTCCTGATCTCATCCTGCCTATCCCCAAAGGATTTCTCCATTCACCTGGAGGGTTCCCACGGCATGGCTTATATAGAGATGACAAGAAGAATGATGAAAGAATTTGGTGTGACTGTGGAAGCTCCCGATCCCCGGACCTTCCTTACTCCTGCCGGGCAACACTATCAATCTCGGGATTATCAGATCGAGCCGGATGTCTCCGCCGCCTGTTATTTTTATGCCATGTGTCCCCTCCTGCAGCTTCCCATTAAGGTCAATCATATCACATCCGGATCCATGCAGGGTGATATGGCTTTCCTGGACATTCTGGTCCGGATGGGCTGCACCCGCAGGGACGAGGAGGACGGTGTTGTGCTTCTTCCGCCGGAAGCAGGACACTTTTCCGGCATCCATATCGACATGAGTGCCTGCTCCGATCAGGCCATTACCTTATCCGCCATAGCCCCCTTTGCAGACAGTCCCACCACCATTACCGGAATTGCCCACATCCGCCATCAGGAGTGTGACAGGCTAAGTGCCATCTGCAATGAGTTGACACGGCTCGGCATTCGGTGCGAATGCGGTGAGGATTCCCTGACCATTTATCCTGGAATTCCTCACTCCGGCAAGGTCAATACCTATGAGGACCACCGCATGGCCATGGGCTTTTCCCTGATCGGTCTGCGCACCCCCGGGATTGTCATCGATAATCCCGCGTGCTGCCGCAAAACCTTCGAAAATTATTTTGAAGTCCTGGAAGATACTCTTTCCAATCTCTTCGGAAAATGTTAAAATAACACATAGGTGTTACTATCTATTTCAGAACAGCCGGAGGTTATTATCATGAGCAAGAAAAAAGTTGTCGTTGCGTTAGGGCATGAGGCCCTTGGACATACCACGCTGCAGCAGATGGATGCTGTAAGGATCACTGCCAAAGCACTGGCAGACCTGGTGGAGGCAGATTACCAATTGACCATAACCCACTCCAATGGTCCCCAGGTCAGCATGATCCATAAGGCAATGTCTGAACTGCGCCGCGTCTATAGCGACTATACTCCCGCTCCCATGTGTGTATGTTCCGCTATGAGTCAGGGCTATGTGGGCTATGACATCCAAAACAGCCTTCGCTCCGAGTTGCTTTCCCGTGGGATTTCCAAGCCTGTCAGCACGATCCTGACACAGGTGACAGTGGATCCCTATGATGAAGCGTTTTATGAACCCACCAAGGTCATAGGCCGCTATATGACCGCTGAGGAAGCGGAAGCCGAAGTCAAAAAAGGCAATTATGTCAAGGAGTACCCCGGCAAGGGCTTTCGTCGTGTGGTGGCTGCCCCCCAGCCACTTGATATTGTCGAAATTGAAGCGATCCGCACTTTGGCAGCTGCAGATCAGATTGTGATAGCCTGCGGGGGCGGCGGTATCCCCGTCATTGAGCAAAAGCATACCCTAAAGGGCGCTTCCGCCGTGATCGAAAAGGATGCCATCGCAGGTAAGCTGGCCTCTGAGCTTGGCTCCGATGAACTGATCATCCTCACCGATGTGGAATGCGTCTATCGCAATTTTGGCAAGGAGGATCAGGCCCCTATCTCTCGCATGACTGTCAGTGAAGCGCAAAAATACATGGAGGAGGGCCAGTTCGAAATCGGCAGCATGCTGCCAAAGATCGAAGCTGCCATTTCTTATCTGGACAAAGTTCCTTCAGGGCAGGTATTGATCACCAACCAGCGGAGCATAACTGCCGCCATCAAGGGTAAAACCGGAACCGTGATCACCGCTTAACAGTGATCACGCCCCGGGGGGAAACCCTGTTCACCGTTGAGCTCTGTTTATCTGTTTAACAGTAGCTCACCTCAACAATGTTCTCCCCCGGAAATCTTCATGTGACCGCCACCAGCTCCCGCCTTAGCTCCACATAACGGTAAATATGTCCGGATAGAAATTGTCTTTTTTCCAGGAGAGCATTCTCCCGCAAAGTCTCCTCCTTTAGGTCGGAAAGCAGCTTGTGTCGCAAAGGATAGATATTTACTCCGTTCACATTGACAAAGACCACATAGTAATCCCCGTTTAGGAGCTCGGCCAACCGTTCTCTTACGCCGGGGTAAAAAATTGCGATTGCCCCATTGATCCGCCTGGTGGTAGTCAAATAATAACCAACATTTCCCTGAGTCTGATCCTTGGGATCGATCTTGATCGGGACGCCCTTCTCCCCCGTGAGAAAGACGCCCCCTTTTTCGTCATAGTACTCCATTGAAGTCTGAGCAAAGTAAAGCCGTGGCGGCATCTTCGACATACAATTGAGAAGCGCTCCCGTCAAGAGAACCGCATCCTTTTTATGCCATTGCTCCGTGATTGTTCTCTCCAGCTTCATGGACAGAAAATTCGAAGGATCATCGTAAACCAAAAGATACAATGCCAGCGCAATATCCCCCATCAGCCAATAGACACAGTTTTCCAGCTCTTCCTTTCTCTCCTCATAGGAGACGGGGCGCAGAATTAAATTTTGCCGATGCTTCAGATAAGTATCATATAGTGTAGGCAACGCTCCCCCACAGCTTCCATCCCGACGGATAGCGGCCGCCAACTCCGGCAATACCCCCTGCCATCCTTCGACCCTATAGCGGTCATAAAACATCCTCACAGGCCAATAAAGCATACAGTCATAGTCCTTTCCCGCCTTCTCATCCCATACGGCATACAAAAGGTCACAGTCCAGCCGTTCCTCCTCCCTGCCATGCTCCGCCAGATTCACCGCCCGGATCACTCTCCTGACAGTCTCATCCTCATATGACTCCCCCTTTTTTAAAAGACCAAGCTTTGCCTGATCAGTAGCCTTCAACTCCAAAAGGCTGTCAAATAACTGCTTCTTGAAGGTCTCATATGTCATAGTGCATCCCTTCTTTCTGTTGTTTTTCTCTTGTTCTTTCTGTTATTTTTCAGTTGTTTTTCTCTTGTTCTTTCCCAATATGTGAAACACGCCGGAATTATTTGATCGATGCATCAAGGAAAACTATAAAATTGAAACATAAGAAAAAGTCGCGGGGTAGAAACCCGTGACTTTACTTTAACACGCGATAGATTATTTGTCCAGTCCTTATGGAAAAATAATTTATGTTATTGAATTTTTCTGCATAACAAGAATTTTTGTATTTTCCTTCTGAATAAAAAGAATTATATGATCCGTCGCACGGTCAAAATCTCTCGATAAGCGGCATTACTCACCTTAATACCATCCCTTTTATTGCTGGCATGGACAATCTTTCCTCCGCCGATATAGAGAGCCACATGTCCGCTATAGCAGATAATATCTCCCGGCTGAGCGTTAGCATAGCTGACCTCCTTGCCATCACTGCGCTGTGTGGTAGAAGTCCTGGTTATGGTATATCCAAAATCCGAATAGATCCGGTAAGTAAAGCCCGAACAGTCCGTTCCCTTTGTCAGGCTGGTCCCTCCCAGCACATAAGGATTCCCGACATACTGCAGGGCATATTTTGCGATCTTTTTACCCAGTTCACTTCCGGTGGCGTTATCCACTATTGCGGAATAACTTGTCTCCGCATAAGTGGCATTGGCAGCAGCCGTATTTCCCTTTTTCTGCTCGTCCTGCAGCTTTTTCAGAGCCTTCTGTTCCTGCTGGATCAAAGTCTTGGCTACGCTCGCCTCCTGCTGGGCCTTTTTGATCTGCGCCTCAAAATCCGCGCTTTCCTTCCGCCGGACCGCCAAAGCCCTGTCCAGATCATCCTTTTGGTTCTTCAACTCCTGCTTAGCCAGCTCCAGAGCCGCTTTCTCTCCTTCAAAAGCAGTCTTCTGCATCTCCAGATTTGCTTTCTCAACCTCCAGTTTTTCCCAGAGATCCTTAACCAGCTCTTTTGTGGCCTGCAGCTCCTCCTTCTGATTTCGATCATAAGAGTATACCTGCTCCGCATAGTCCATCCGATTCAAAAGGCTGCCAAAGCTGCTTCCCCGCAGAATCATGTTCAAAACCGAGGAAGTCCCCGTCTCGTAAATCCTTCTGGCCCTGATCTGCATATCATCGATCTGCTTCTCTTCCTTAGCCTTAGCATCATAGTACTCCTGCTCCGTCTGTTCGATATGGGCCTGAGTTGCCTCGATCTCAGCCTCTTTCCCATCGATCTCCTCCTGCTTTTCCGCGATCTCGTCTTCCTTCAGCCCGATACAGGTCATGGTATTTAAGATCTCTGCATTCAGATCATCGATCAACTCCTCAATGAGCCCCTGCTGATCCTTTAATTTGTCAGCCTTCGCATTGGCATTGGCCACCTCCTGCTGATGGACCGCAATCTGCTTTTGCAATTCTTCTATACTGCTGGCCTGCGCATTCCTCGCATTCCAGGGCCCAAGCACCAGAACTGCCGCCAGGATCCACCAAACAGATTTCCTGATGCCCTTTTTTTCTTTCGTACTTCTTCTCATCCGTGCCTCCCGTCATCCGAGAAAAAACTGATCACAATTCTCTTTACTGTCCTGCAATCTCCAGCAAAAGGTCATAGGCCTCGGAAACCGCATAATCCTCACGAAACTCTTCCATAGTAGCACCCAATGCTTGAAAATAGCTGTCGACATCCGAAAAACCATAGCTGGTCGCATACTCCAACGCAGTTTCCTTCAGTTTTTCATCCTCCGGAATCAGCCCCTCCTTCACCGCAACAAGATAAAGGGCAATGTTCTGCTTAGCTGCATCCTTTGCATAATAGTCAATAAAGGTTGCGAGATCAGTCCCATACGCATATGAGACAAAGGTATCGGCGTCCATTCCATACTGGGCCGCCGAAGAGGTCAGATATTCCTCAATGCGCGCCTTCACATTCTCCAGATATGTCTCCGGCAGATCCTTGAATTCACAAAGCTCCATAAAGGCGTTGTAGATTGCATTTTCATAATCCTCAGCATTTCTCTGAAGATAATACTCATACAGATCATCATATACATGCTGACGAAACTCGCTTACATTTGTCACCCCGTCGATTCCAAGCTTTGCAGCCGCCTCATCCATCATCTCCGCCGGTATCACATAATTCACCTTTACCGTAAAGACAACCGCTTCACCCGCCAGACTCACATTCTGATAGCCCAAAGGAAATACCAGATTCAAATCCACTGTTTCCCCGGACATAACCCCCACCAATCCGTCCTCAAAGCCGGCTATGAAGTTTCCGGAGCCCAATGTTAGATTATATCCCGTTGCTGTGCCTCCATCAAAGGCCACGCCGTCCTTTTTTCCCACATAATCAATATTGACTGCATCCCCGAGAGCTCCTGCGCGATCCTTTACTCCCAGCTCCTCGGGAAAACCATCCACATATTCCTTCCACATTGAGGCCTTAATTTCATCCTCCGGAACCGTCACCTCCGTTCTCTCCACCCGCAGACTCTGATAATCCCCGAGCTTCACATACTGATCGGGATCAATGTCGCTGATCATAATACGCTTAACAGATGAAGTATTTCCTGCACTGTTCGCACCGGGATCCGAGGTCACCTCCACCGTCTGGCTTTCCGTCGCCTGACTCTCGCCGGACTGATTTCCCTCTGCCTTCTGATTACCACATCCCGCCAGGCTGCCCATTGTCAAAACTGCCGCAAGGGCAAGTATCATTCTTGTTACAATCTTATTTTTCATTCCTATGTCCTCATTTTTCCTGTCGCTACTGATATAAAGCTTCTATATCCTCAAGCTTCCTGCCAATGCGGAAAACTCTTTTTAAGCATACCACATCCCTCCCAAATAAAAAAGAGCCAAAAAAATGAAATTTCTCTTAACAAATCGGCACCCAAAATATTTATAAAAACTCTCTAAATAAAGAAATGTATTGTTGTGAATTTGAAAAACTTATGCTATGATGTATTTTGGATTTGGTAAGAGTTTTGATAAAAATACAGAAAGGAACAAGTATATGAGAAACAGTTACATAGGTGCAGTGGCTGCCATTAAACCCTGGCTCATCGTGCTGATCGTGGTGTTGGTTCTCATCATTGCAGCAATCATCGCCCTTTATTTCCTTGGGAAGAAGGCACAGAAAAAGCAAGCGGAGCAGCAGGCCTTTATGGAGGCCAACAAACAGACCGTCTCCATGCTGATCATCGATAAGAAGCGTATGAAAATCAAGGAGTCCGGCCTTCCGCAGTCAGTCATCGATCAGACGCCAAAGCTCATGCGAGGCACAAAGCTCCCCATCGTTAAGGTAAAGGTAGGGCCCCAGATCATGAATCTGATCAGCGATGAAAAGATCTTCGATTCCATTCCTCTGAAGAAAGAAGTCAAGGCCACCGTGAGCGGTATCTACATCACAGGCGTCAAGGGACTCCATGGTAAGGTTGAAGTGGAACCCCCGAAGAAAAAAGGCTTCTTCAAACGGGCGCTGGAGGCCGCTCAGGAAAAAGCCGGCGCCAAGCCCTTAAAATAGCTTTCTACTCCAAAACATTGTAAAAGCAAAAACAGTCCTGCGAAATGCGGACTGTTTTTTGATATTCTGCTTTTCATATCCGATTTTCCGATCCCTACACTTCTTTTCTTATACCCGGCTTACCGGTTTGATCGCCCGGATTCTGATCCGATCCACCGCTGCCTCCTGCTCCCCCTGTAAAAGTCGGTATGCAATATCAGCCTGAAGCTGTCCCTCCCTTAGTTCCACCGTCAATTCTTTTGTATAAAGCTCCAACTGCAGACTTCCGTAGGGCGTTGGATAATCAATTACCTGTCCCCGTTCCTGCGGCAGAAGCTCCCGATAGGTGATATCCATCACCTTTTTAGACTTGCCATCCTCCCCCACAACGGATCTATGCAAAACCACCTGCTCCCTGCTGATCTTCAGCCTGCTGGAGAAGGTTAACTCCCCCTTTTTTCCATCCTCCGCAATATTTTCCTGAAAGAGCAGATAAAAGCAACCGTTACGAAAATAGCAGTCCGCCTTGCAATTTGTTCTGATCTCGCCCTGCCCTCCGGTGATTTCCAGCTCCACCTCTCCCTTTAGGCCCTCACTGAGCTCCAGCCATTCCTCTCCCATTGTATCCCCCACAGCCCCGGTATCATCATTTTGGGGGCTCCTCGCTCCCCCTAGTATTCCTCGATATTGATTGTTTTTGCGCTGAGAATCCCATATTTGATAATGGAATTGGCAAAATTCTTAAATTTCTCCGCGCCGTCACTTACATAAAACTGATACTTATTCTCGCCCAGCCTTGCCTGAGTGTTGTTGAGCAGCCCCTGCTTTTCCAGCATTTCCTTTAACTCCCTTGCCGTTTCGTATGCAGGATTGACCAGCGTCACCCCGTCTCCCATAACCCTTGCCACTGTGGATCGGATCAACGGATAATGCGTACACCCAAGGATCAAGGTGTCAATGTCAATATCAATCAGCTCTGCCAGATATCGCTTGGCGATCTCGTCCGTCACAGGATCCTCCCAAAGTCCCTCCTCCACCAGCGGCACAAAAAGAGGGCACGCCTTTCCGTATATGGTCACATCGGGACTAAGCTTTTTTATGTACTGACTGTAGATACGGCTACCGATGGTGGCCTCTGTGGCGATCACTCCGATCTTACCATTCTTTGTAGTGTCTGCGGCCACCTTTGCTCCCGGCTTCACCACACCGATGATGGGAATATCCGTCTCCCGCTCCAGATCCTCCAAGGCATAAGCACTGGCAGTATTGCAGGCCACCACTATAGTCTTAACCCGATAGGTCTGCAGAAATCTCACGATCTGACGCGAGAACCTGGTCACAGTCTCCTTTGACTTGCTGCCGTAGGGCACCCTCGCCGTATCTCCAAAATAAATAATCTTCTCATTCGGTATCTGACGCATGATCTCCCTGGCAACGGTGAGACCGCCCACACCGGAATCAAACACCCCAATAGGAGCATCCTGATTACTTCTCTGCTCTGAATCCATAACAGTGACCTTTCTGCTTCGTTTTCTCCAAAGGGCTTTCCACGCATCCCACAAAAGGCTGTGAACCTCCAGCTCCCCCGGCTCGGCACCGAGTACGGCCCTGTGAAGCTCCTCTCCCGATAGGGAAAGCTCCTTTTGTTCCCCATCTTCCCAGATATAACCTCTGCAGACATCCTCATTCCAGATCAGCTCCGGGAAAAAAATCCCTCCGCCGATAAACATCATGCAGACTGTTATGAGAAAACGCAAAAGAATTCCTTTCTGACTATTCATATTCCAACCTCCCACAATTATACCTTTCTGTGAGAGTATGGACGCATTATTTCATTCTAAACAGGGAACCTGTAAATACGATATACTTACTCTTTCGAATTATCGTCTCTCTTTATCCAGACGGATCTGCTGAATGATCGCCTTTTTCTGGTTATCGATATGGAGCTTCGCCGCCTCGCAGGCCGTCTCCTTATCCTTTCGCACAATACCCTCGTAAATGATCCTGTGCTCCTCCACCAGCTTTTCGTGCTGGCTGAAATCCTTCAGATACTCAAATCGATAGCGATACATCTGCTCAGACAGGGTATTTACCAGCTGGATGAGACGCTGATTCCCCGTGGCCTGCACAATAATATCATGCAGTGCCACATCCGCCTGGGCAATCTGCTTGACATTCTTCACCTTTGCCCGCACCACCTCTGCAAACTTGTCGCAGGCCTCCTTCAGCGCCGCCAGTTCCTCTTCCGTGATCCTCTCACATGCCAGCTCCACGCAGAGCGCATCCACCGCCCGGCGCACCTCCAGCACATCATTCATGCTCTTTTCCGTGATCTGAGCAACCTCCGCCCCCCTCCTGGGGATCATAGTCACCAGACCTTCCAATTCCAGCTTTCGGATTGCCTCCCGGATCGGCGTCCGGCTCACCCCAAGCCTCTCGGCCAGATGTATTTCCATCAGCCTCTCTCCAGGCTTTAATTCCCCTGTCAAAATAGCCTGCCGCAATGTATTAAACACCACATCCCGAAGCGGCAAAAACTCATCCATCTTCAACTGAAAATCCTGCATACCCAAATCCCTTCCGGTTCAGAAGCCTTCTCCTTCTTCCCCACTAAAAAGAACCCTCTCTGCCGCCCCACCTTGTCACAAATATCTGCTTGGCCAGTGCCTCTCGTTCAATCCAAGACTTAACCTGCTCCGCCCTTGCCCGATCCTCAAATATTCCGAACACAGTCGGCCCACTGCCACTCATAAGGCTTCCCAGTGCACCACCCTCCAGCATTTTTTGCTTGAGTGTTTCGATCACAGGTACCATCCCCACCGTCACAGGCTCCAGCACATTACCAAGCCTGCTCACAATACCGGCCAGATCCCGCATTTGCAGAGCGGCCAACATACCATCCACATCCGGATGGATCCCTTCCTGCATACTGTCCAGCCTTTGATAGACCTCCTTTGTGGAGACAAAGGCCTCGGGCTTAGCCACCAGGAGCACCGCCTCCGGCACATCAGGCAGCCTTGTCAGCTTTTCACCGATGCCCTCCGCCAGGGCTGTTCCGCCCATGATACAATAGGGTACATCCGCTCCTATCCTCACGCCGACTTCCATCAGGCTTTCATCCGATAGTCCCAGATCATACAATGCATTCATCGCCTTCAATGTACATGCCGCATCCGTACTTCCCCCGGCCATGCCCGCCGCAATGGGAATCCGCTTTTCCAAATGTACCTTTGCGCCTTCCTTTATTCCATAGGCCTCCCGCATCAATTGGATTGCCTTATAGATCAGATTATCCGGTCCAAGCGGCAGCTCTCCGCCATCCGCAGTGATCCGGATCTCTCCCTCCGTCCGCTCAAAGGAAAGCGTGTCATGAATCCCAACCGTCTGCATGATCATCCGCACCTGATGATAGCCGTTCGGAAGCCTCCCTGTCACATCCAGGCACAGATTTATTTTTGCATAAGCCTCCTTCACGCAGCGCTCCATCGGAATCCTCCTCATTGCTCACTGTACATTGTATACAATATTCAAGTCTATTATATTCTACCTCTTAAGGTTAGTCAATCCCTTTCTGTATTTCCGCTTCGCTTGTACTCCTCCAGCTTGGCAGTGTAGTCCGCCGCCCGGCGATTCATGATCACCATATCGATCAGCAGCGAAACAACATACATAATTGCAATGATCCCCCCAAAAATCAGCCAGAACAGAATGCTTCCTCTGCCCTGAAAAATCCCCATGGCATAAAACATAATAAGCTCTACGGGTAGAAACAGCACATAAAAGCAGGTCAGCGAAAAAAGAAAGCCCTTATTTCGAACTCTTGTCGACTACCGATTCAGTACATGTTTTCTGCTTTCTGCCCTTACCCTACGCCAGCGGGGTCATGGGCAACAATTTCTTCTCAATAAATTCGACTCTGTCAAAGATCCTGGGCTTAAATGTCCCTGTCATACCCACAGAAATATGCTTTTCGGTATCGACATAAATAATGTTTCCGGAATCTCCGATGGCTGCATAGACCTCTCTGTCATCATAGGGCTTGTACCAAAGGTATCCGTAATTCATGTTGCCAAATCTCTCACCAAGCTTTAAATGGGGCGCGGTCATCTCCTTCAGATAACCCTCCGAAAGGATCCGCTTCCCGCCGTACATACCGCCCTCTGCCACCACGGCACCAAGCTTCGCAAGGTCACGGGCTGACATGCAAAGTCCCCAGCCTGCAGTGACTACCCCCTTAGGATCGGAGTACCACTCGTTCTTTCTTGGCTTTTTATTCATAAAGAAATCAAACTGATCCTCCTTGGAGCTGCCGCCGTGAATGACATGCTTCGGGATCCCCAACGGCAAAAACAGATACCGGTTTGCGAAATCAATGCACCTTTCCCCCGTGGCGTTCTCAATGATCCCCGCCAGGATCTGGATCCCCAGCGTGGCATACT
>CACXDS010000047.1 GCA_902766425.1 uncultured Lachnospiraceae bacterium | reverse complement strand
GTGACGGAATCCTGCTTAACGGTCTGGGTCTCTTCATCCACTGCCCATCCCATTACATTATAACCCGTGCTGGACATAGCGAGATTCCCCGCTCCGTCCACATAGAAAGCACCGTCTCTGGTAAAATAGGTATCCTGCCCATTGCTGACCACGAAGAAATTGCTTCCGGTGATCATCATATCAAATGCATTTCCGGTGGATTGGCTGGCACCCTGTCCAGCCACATTGATAGTGATCGCCCCGGTCTTAACGCCCAAACCGATCTGTCTCGCATTAATACCGCCCGTACCCGTAGTGGCGTTGGCCCCACTGGCCTTCTGGGTGGTCTGGCTCATCAAATCACTGAACACAACGGAACTGGCCTTGTAGGCTGTCGTATTCACATTGGCAATATTGTTACCGATTACATCCATCTTGGTCTGATGTGTCTTCAGTCCGGCCACACCAGAAAAAAGTGATCTCATCATAATAGTTTTCCTCCTGTGAACTGTTTTTTCAGGAGCGGGGTTCTTTTTCTGTCAGTCAAAAGAACAAAACCCCCTAAAAGGTCCGGTTTAATTGATCACCGCTCCGTTAATATTGGTAAATACATTCTCTCTTGCATCTGCGCTTGTCATCGCAGTTACCACCGTTTGATTCGGTACATTGACGATGAATGCCAACTCATCCACGATCACCAGCGAATCCTTGATTCCCTTCATCCGTGCTCTTTTAACGCCATCACTGAGCCGTTCCATCTGGCTGTCGGAGA
Source organism: uncultured Lachnospiraceae bacterium (assembly GCA_902766425.1). GTDB lineage: Bacteria > Bacillota > Clostridia > Lachnospirales > Lachnospiraceae > Acetatifactor. The sequence goes on along the minus strand of CACXDS010000047.1, from coordinate 3,164 downwards.
TTTCAATCCCTCTGTCCTGTAGTCTGCCGGCAGCATGCTTGCTAAACCTGATCTCTTCACCGTCAAGACCTTTTTGCTTCAAAATATCCCCGAAAGTCGCTCCGTCGGTGGGAGCCGTATTGTTCTGCACACCCTTTCCACCGATATGATAGCGCTCCGTCAGCTGATCAATGGATAGGAATCCCTGTCTTTGAATATCCATATTCCATCAGTCCTTTCAAAACTGCGTTCCGGCAGTCTTCCTATGCCTCAGTGATCTCACCGTTTTCCTCGTCCGCATCCTCCCTGGAAGCTCTCATTTCCTTAAGCTTTTCCGTATAGAGCGAAAGCTTGGATACTACATCGCTTGCCACAAAGCCCTTCTCATAATCGCTCATACCATCGTACTCCTTCAGGACCTGCTCCACTGTTTCCGCGTTATCCAGCTTCAGGTTGTCAAGCGAAGGAAGCTTATTGGTCTTTCCAACATACGCAACCGCTTTGTCATAGGCAGCCTGATAAGTCTTATCGACAACATTCTTGACATCATCCATGGAATACAGGGAACCATTTACCGATACAAATGCCTTATTGTTTTCGTAGGTGACATAATCCACAAGCCCCTGTATGGATGTAGTGTTTCCGGATGATGTGGTGGATTCAATGATCACATTTTCTCCCACGAGCCCGCTGGCTCTCTGAAGTGTCATACTGCCTGCCATATTCTGCATCTGTTCCACCTGAGAGAACTGAGCATACTGGGAAATGTATTCCGTATTAGAGGTAGGCTCCAACGGATCCTGATACTTCATCTGTGCCACAAGCAACTGAAGAAATGCATCCTTATCCATGCCATTGTTGCTTGAGGATTGCGCCTTAGACATCGAAGCCTGAGAGGCTGTCTCCACGATCTGGCCATCCTTAACCTGTGCAATTCCAGCCATTCCTAATCTCCTTTCTCCATCTGTTTTTAATACACTTTCGGATTTGCTTTTCATTTTTCCGATTGTCTGATCAATCGGTTCTGATGCACCGCATGCTTTCGTCACGCTGTGAAATCCACCGTTCCGCCTCCGGCCTGTAGCATCTCAGCAGCGATTCTGTCATCCTGTGTCAGCTCATCAAGCTGCTCCGGTGTCAGCGGTTCATCGATTCGTAATCTTCTGGAGCCTCGACTCCTGGGAGCCTGCTGTTCCTGCCTTCCTCTGCCCTGTTCCTCAAGATTCTGTTCAAACTGATGAGTCTGTACAGCAACCTCGATGGCGTCCACCTTAATTCCCTGCTCATCAAAGCTTTCCTTAAGCTGGATCATCTGCGTCTCCAGTGCCGCCTTTACTGCTTCATTCTGCGCAAAAAATTGCGCTGTCACTGCCCCACCCTTACTGGTGAGCTGTACCTGAAGATTCCCAAGGCTTGCGGGGTGAAGCTGCATTTCCAAGCTGGATACCTCCGGCTTCAGCTGCGCCTTCAGATGTGTCAGAATCTGTCTCATGATCATCTCTGTATCGGCACGCTGTGGTCCATCGATTTTCTCCATAGCAGAATCAGCCGTGAGTTCTTCAGCCTCCTGAAGGGTCTGTTGCAGTACTAGATTACCGGTCTCATCGTCTTGCTGCTCCCCGCCTTCTTCCCGTCCGCCTTCCCCGGCATCCCTCGAAGCCATCACCTGCGGCTTAGCTGCCGAATCCACGCCCTGCAATACATCGCTCCCAGGATTGTTGCCCTCCGGATCACTCCCTGTGCGAATTGATTTCAGAAATTCCTCTGCTTCAAGCTGCAGATCCCCGCCTGCTCCCTCCAAGGCTTCCTGTCTGAACTCCAGAAGTTCCTGCAGCTTTCCAAACAGCTCTCCGTCCGTCAACAGATCCAATGGATTTTCCGCACCTCCAAGTGCCATCGCCATCTGCTTCAGTTCCATCTCCGATAACAAATCAGCAGGTTCCAGCCCCAATTCCTTCATCGAAGCCTGAATATCCTCCAACGATACCTGAAACAAATCCGCCATTTTAAGCATCAGCTCCTGCGTTGCTGCGGCAGCTGCCTCATTCACCTTCGAGGGCTCCTTCAGATCCTCTTCCTGCGTACGGTCTCCGGCTTCCAACTTGCTTTTGGACTCATTTAAGCGTTCTGCCTGTCCGGTTGTCTTCTTTTTTACATACTTTTCCGAACTGCCAGGCTTATTGCCGACCTGCTCCGCACCTTTCCCCGTCTGCCTGTCGAAAACCTTCTGAAAGCTTTGGGCGCCATCTGCGTTTGACTGACCCTGCTTTTTTGCCATGGCGCTTGTCGCCAGACTCATAATTCCGGCATTTGATTCATTTACGCCCTTTGTGACCATTATTCGCCTCCTTTCCTCTCTTTTTTTATCGGTATTTTTCCCCGATGCCTTAAGACTCCGGATCCATAATTTTCGTAAGTTTTGCGGCCACCTCCGGTTTCATCACTCCCAGAATCGATCCCCTGCTCTCCGAATCCATGGCATTGAGGATTCTGGCCACCAAAGCCAGATTGTCTTCCATGTTTTCAAAAATGCTCGCTGCCTGCTTCGGTTTCATCTGAGAATAAGCTGCGGCATAATCCTGAATCTCCTGGGACTCCTGCAAAGAGATCAGCACCTGGCGGTAAATAAATTCCGCTGTTGTAGGATCCATGGCTTCATAATACTTTTTATACTCCTCCGGCCCCGGTCCCTTCTCCGCATAGACTACCTCCTCCAGAAACTCCGCTCTGATCCTCTGAAAATCCACCTGCTTTTCTTCAAATTCCCGCAATCTTAATACCTCGGCACTGAGCAGCTGAATTTGTTCATCCTTGGTCTTTCCCATGGTCTGAAGCCGATCGATCTCCAACTCCAATGTCTTTAGCTGCTCCACAGCATCCTTCAAACTGGTATAGCCTCCGTAGCTTTCCGGGTTTGCCGTCTCAGTCATGGATACTCCGGGAAGGATTTTATTGACAACCGGCACATCCTCCAGAACAGGCCTGAGCACAGTGCTTCCAAAGCCACCGATATCCATCTTGATGATCACGCACACCACAGCCAGCCAGAGAATCACAATAAAGAGCGTTGCCAGAAAAGTGACAAACCCGTTCCGTTCTCCCTCGTCCTCCAGTTCATTTTCTTTCTTTGCGATCTCCTTGGCACGGCGCTTGGCTTCCTTGCGCTGATTGGCCTGCTCCTGCTT
>CACXDS010000046.1 GCA_902766425.1 uncultured Lachnospiraceae bacterium | reverse complement strand
CGGCAGAGACTTTCGACAGGACAAAATTCTCCATTGCAAATTGGAGAAAATACATTTAGAATAGAATCATAAGTGCGCAGGCACAAAGGCATCAGAATGAGAAAAATTCAGGAGGGTACGAATTATGCAGTACGGCTATTTTGATGAGGTGAATAAGGAATATGTCATCACCAAGCCCAACACCCCGGCACCTTGGGCAAACTATCTGGGTTCCCCGGCTTACGGCGCTATCATTTCCAACAATGCGGGCGGCTATAGCTTTGTGAAAAGCGGCGCTAACGGAAGAATCATCCGTTATCACTTTAACAGCGATGATACTCCCGGCAGATATGTTTATCTGCGAGATGATGACACGAAGGACTTCTGGTCCGCTACCTGGCAGCCTGTCGGCAAGGATCTGAACGATTATAAGAGTGAATGTCATCATGGAACTGCTTATTCCAATATGATCGCAGAGTATTCGGGCATTCATTCCGAGGTTTTGTATTATGTGCCTCTGAATAAGACATATGAGGTATGGGCAGCGAAGATCACCAATCAGTCCTCTAAGAAGAGAACTATTTCTGTATTTGGATATGCTGAGTTCACCAATGACAGCAACTATGAGCAGGATCAGGTGAACTTGCAGTACACCCAGTTCATCACCCGTACCTTCTTCGAGAACAATAAGATCTATCAGACCATCAATGCCAACACCGGCAAGGATGAGACCGGCTCTAACCACAGGGAGAGATTCTTTGGCATGGCCGGGCAGATTGTGAAGTCCTACAATGGTGACAAGCAGGCCTTCATCGGCAATTATCATTCCTATGGTAATCCCATTGCCGTGGTAAACGGCGCATGCGACAATGTGCTGAACTATAACGCCAACGGATGTGGGGCATTGCACACCACCATTACCCTGGAGCCCGGCGAGACCAAGGAGGTCGCATTCCTTCTGGGACAGGCTGAGCCCTGGGTGGCAGATGAGATCCTGAAGGGCTATGCGGATCTTGCCGTAGTGGAGAAGGAGAAGCAGGAGCTGATCAATTACTGGCACAGCAAGCTGATGAATTTCCAGGTAAATACTCCCGACCCTGCCTTCAACAGCATGATCAATACCTGGAACGCGTACCAGTGCTTCATCACCTTTACCTGGTCCAGAGCAGCGTCCTTCAGTTACTGCGGACAGCGTAACGGTTATGGTTATCGCGATACTGTACAGGATATTCAGGGTATTATTCATCTGGATCCTGAGATGGCAGAAAAGCAGATCACCTTCATGCTCTCTGCGCAGGTGGATAACGGCGGCGGACTGCCCCTTGTAAAGTATGATCATAATCCCGGTCATGAGGATACTCCGGATGATGAGTCCTATGTACGCGCTACCGGACATCCCGCATACCGTGCGGACGATGCACTCTGGCTCTTCCCGACTGTTTGGAAATATATTGCCGAGTCCGGTAACAAGGATTATATCAAGCAGGTGATCCCTTACGCAAATAAGGATGAAGGAACGGTATATGATCATTTAAAGAGAGCAATCAATTTCTCCATGGAGCGTCTTGGAGATCATAAGATGCCTGCGGGTCTCCATGCGGACTGGAATGACTGTCTGAGACTTGGAAAGAAAGGCGAATCCACCTTCGTGGCACTTCAGCTTTACTATGCATTTACCGTAATGAAGGGCTTTGCCAAGGATCTGAATGATACCGAGTATCTGGCTTATCTGGAGGCAACCCAGAAGGAGCTGGGCGAGATCATCAATAAGGAGTGCTGGGAAGGCGATCGTTTTGTCAGGGGGATTAAGGAGGATGGTCAGGTCATCGGCTCCAAGAAGGATCCCGAGGCAAATATGTGGCTGAATCCTCAGTCCTGGGCGGTCATCAGCGGACTGGCAACCAAGGAGCAGGCGGAGAAGGCGCTGGAGAGCGTTCACCGCGAGCTGAATACCAAGTATGGCGTTCGTGTTATGGCTCCTGCTTATGTGGATCACGCGTTTGACGGCGCACTGGCACTGCTCTTTAACCCTTCCACCAAGGAGAATGCCGGTATCTTTTCACAGCCTCAGGGTTGGATCATCCTCGCCGAATCTTTGATGGGTCATGGTAACAGAGCGCATGAGTACTTCACCGAGAGCTCCCCTGCGTCCCAGAACAATGATGCGGACACCAGAAGACTGGAGCCCTATGTACACGGACAGTTCACCGAGTCCGTTGACTCTCCCTTCGAGGGCAGAAGCCATGTACACTGGCTCACCGGTACTGCTTCCACCTGTATGGTTGGCTGCGTGGAAGGCATCTGTGGTATGAGACCTGACTTGAACGGCCTCTGGGTTTGCCCGACCATCCCCAGCGATTGGAAGGAAATGACCATGGACAAGGTGTTCCGCGGTAAGAAGCTTCACATCACCGTCCGCAATGATAACGGTGCGCAGTGTGGCTTTAAGGAGTTCTACTTAAACGGCAAGAAGCTGGATCAGCCCTATGTACCCGCAGCCGATATGCAAGCCGAGAACGAAGTCATAGTTGTGATGTAAATGTCGCAAGCTATGCTTGCGATCCCGACCGAAGGGAGGGACGAGCCATCTTTTGGGCTCGCAAGCCGCAAAGGGAAACCAAGCGGCGCTGAAAACCAAAGATATCCGCGCTAAACACTTAATCAACAAGCCACGGGCTAATGCCTGTGGCTTGTTTTGGTAGCGAGGAACGAAACCAAGCGACTGCGAAGCAGGCATTTGGTTTCGACCGAGCGTACACGAAATAAAATCGGAAGCTGCGAAGCAGCGACAGATGCCGAAGGCAGCTGGATTTTATGAGTGAAAAACTTTCAGTTACATGCTAGAGGTGTGAAAGAGAGTCAGAAAAGGATTGAGATATAACGATTTACATGCTACAATTAAAGTATATACCGAGCAACGATTGATCTGAAAAAAATATTGGGGGTTGCATTCTAAAATCAATTCAGGAGGTTAACGCATGGCAGAACAAGTCACGATCACGGCGCATCCATCATTCAAAATCGGGGAGATCTCTCCAAGGCTTTTCAGTACTTTCTTGGAGCCCATCGGCACCATGGTGAATGGGACAATGTATAATCCCAAGCATCCCACAGCGGATGAGCAGGGATTCCGGACGGATTTTATAGATGGTCTCAGAGGCACTGGCATGCCGGCCTGCAGGCTTCCGGGAGGAAACTTTGTGTCCGCATGGCAGTGGAAGGATTCCATTGG
>CACXDS010000045.1 GCA_902766425.1 uncultured Lachnospiraceae bacterium | reverse complement strand
CTTCGACTTTTCCTAGCACACTTCGTGTGTCCTACGCTTCGCTCCGGATCGAAGATTTACTTCGTAAATCTTCGACTAACCCTGTAGGCCGCGGGCTTGGCGATCCATATCCTCCACCACGATATCATATATCTCGCCAAGGCTCCTGCCATACTCCAAAATTTTCCAAGGCTCATTGGTATGAAAATGAATCTTGATCAATTCATCATCCCCAACTGCCAACAGACAGTCACCCACAAAATGCTCTGTGATGTACTCTGTGATCTCATCCTCATCCAGTCCGGTCCCCTCAATCAAGAGCTGCGTGTCATAGCGATATTCTATTTCTTCCATCTTCGATCCTCCTGCTTCCGTTCTTTTTCTTATACTTCTTCTTGGATGGCATCTCGAGAGCCATAAAGCTATATTCCCTTCCAACCATCTCACTGTATTATAAGGTAAGCACTCGGAAAAAGCAAATCTTTTTTGTTAGAACCCTCTAACCATGCCGGATAATGCACAAAGCTTTTCATTTAGGCAACCCACTCACAATCTAATTATTATCTGAAAAACAGGGTGACATTCCCGATCCGCAGTTCATCCCCCGACTGTAACCGCTTTTTCTCATAGGGCTGAAGCCTGATCTTGGCGCAATATGTACCATTGGTGGAGTTTTCATCCTCAAGATAGTATTGATCCTGATCCTTTAGAATTCTGGCATGCATTCTGCTCACAGATTCATCCTCCAGATATAAATCCACTTTTTCCTTATATTTTCCGATGAGAAGGTTTGATGTCTCCAATTCGGACGCCTTCCTTCCGTCTGCATAATACAAACGATGCACCATTTCCTTCTTTTCAGGTTTCTCAGTGAGAAACTGTGTACGACCATATTCCTCATCGTAATTCAGATCCTCCGCAACCGCATAACCATCCAGGCTTTTCTGAAAGCTTTCCCGGTATTCCTCTCTTTTTTCCTGCTCCTTTTGTCTCTTGCTTTTTTTCCCTTCGAATATTCCGAAAATCCTTTTGGACGCACTGTTTTCCTTCTGCAGCGGCTGGTATGCCACTCTTCCTCTTCCGCTTGATATTTCCGAAGCCTCCGGTTCAAGCTCCCTCAGTATTTCCCCCTCCTCCGCTTCAGCATTATCCGGCCCAGGTTCTCCTCCCAAGGTTCTGGCTGTAAGAGCTTCTATCTGCTCCTCCTGGCGAGATGACTGCTTTTCTGCATTTTGCGTTCTGTTCTCCAACACCTTGACATCCTTGAAAATCTGTTCCTGTAAATACACTACTCCATTCTTCTCCACCTGTTCGTACATCTTGTAGATTGTTTCGACCAAGACCTCATCACTGTAATCCGCCTTTTCCACCAAGAACCCCAACAATCGAATAAACTGGTTTTCACCGGCATAATATGGAACATACAAAAACGAAAAAACATTACTTTCAAGATCCTGAAAAATATGCTGTGGTTCCCAGATGACATTGTCCTCCTGTAGCAAAAAGCGTCCCAGCTCCAGTTGGAGATTACGAAAATTCTCTACGAAATCCAAGAGCCAGTCCCTTGTAATATTACCCTTTTGATGAAATTGAACCAAATTCTGCTTGGAAGTTATGTCATAGTAAAGATATGCCTCCCCATCCAGATAACGCAGGCTGCAGGGCAACAAACCTTTTATACCTCCCCTACTTAAAATACAGTACTGATATTTTTTCTCCTCCGGCTTTTTATCCAAAGGTATCCGCACATAATTGCTGTGCAGATTTCTGATATACTCTGCGTTCATTCCTTTCTTCCTCCGTATCAACCTGTTCATTTACCTATATGATCATTTTTGCATTTTTTTCAAGATATTATCCCTCCCAAATTGGGGACTCTTTATCCGGCTCTCCCATATCATCCCCATCTACGGCAAAGCCTTAAAAACGCAGCGGGATGAAGTATCCTGTTTTCATAAGAGCTGCGCGCCTGCCAAAGGGAATGATCCGTCACAAGCTTTCCCTCTCTGGAAGCCTTGATCCGGCCCCTTCCCTGTGTTAAAACAAGTTCACCCATTTGCCATCCAACATATTTGTCCGTCATGTTCCGTTCCTTCCAGGCCCTTACTTCCCGTCCCGTCTCTTCCAGCGTCCCCTGTTCTCTGATCACTGCCTGCATGGCAAGCATTGCGGTATCCTGATCCATCAGGCAGCGATCATACCAATAGAGAAGCACATATATAATAAAAACAATACTGGCGATCACAACGGGAAGCACCAGCGATGCTTCCACAGTAAAATATCCTCCGACAGAAACGGTTCTTTTTTTTCTCATAATCTTTCCCTTCCTTTCTTCTCTTCTCTCCATTTTCCTTTATACCACTTACTTTCACCCCGTCTGTTGCTTTCGCTTTCCTTAAACACCCGGGGATTCCTTCGCCTGCTTGCCCATTCTTCCTGCACACATTTTTTGTGTTTTTGTCACCCGAGAAGCATTGCCCCACAGCACCCCAGCCACAAGAATGGAAGATATGGCAGCCTTGTATCTTTTTTCCCGTGCTTTGTCAGAAGCATTACCAGCGAAAACGCTCCAATGAGCAAAAGACTGATTCCAAAGGCCAACACTATCTTTGCCCAAAAGAAATAGAGATTCATCTGCAATAATACAATACCATCTCCCGCTCCTGCCCCCAACCGAAGACCGGCCAAACACAAAAACAACAGACCAGGCACCAATCCGAACACAAGAGTCTCCCAGGGCTGTTCCATCACAAAAATCCCATGCATCGCTGCAAAGCCCGCGGGAATCATCCCCAATGCCAACAGAAAGCAGGGTAATACCCTGTCCCTCACATCTAGCCAGGACAAAAATGCCAGATAGGCTAATGCCAGAAGCTGTAATTTCATGCCTTCCTCCTCTCATTTGTCTTTGTTTTACAGATTGATTCTGATCCTTTATCCGTGCCCGCATCTGGAGCAGGGACGATACCTTCGGGCCTTCTCCCATGAAACCGCCCGAACCGTCCTTTTCAGTCCTGGACAATTCCGGAGAGAGTGATAACAATCTCCCTCAGGCGAGATCCAGACCTGTACGAGCTCCTCGGTCCCAATACATTTCCGGCAGGCCCGGTAAACGCAGCCCTTCGCATTTCTGGCCCCTTTGAGATCCTCAGCGAAAATCATCCGGGGGTTCAGTCTCAAGTGGCTGCAATCCCTGTCCAAATGATAGACTTCATTATTCTCCGCCAGATAATATACAATACCGTTTTCCTTTGAAATATCATATCCTGTCCACAGCCTGCCACTGTAGTGATTCTCCAGCCAGAAGCTTCGAAATCCCCGAACCTGCCACTTGGGACAGACCGGATATGTTACAACAAGCTCCACCTGATCGTTAGCCGTAAGCAGTTCAGTCCCCAGATAATGCAGATCAGCCTTCCCGTTTTCCAGCGGCGCGCTATTTAAATATTCGCTTCCAAGATATTCCTCCATGCGTCCTCTGACATAGCCTTGCGTGAGCGCAATATTTTCCAAGACCGTGGCAAGCTCTGCACCGCTCTCCCCATTCACAGTATCAGGAAAGACTCCCGTCTCGCGAAAAGCTGTTCCGTAAAGACAAATCTCTCTTCCTGTTTCCCACATTGCCATTTCCACCTTGGCGTGTAATCGCATGATCTCTATTGCGCTTCCCAGATTCAGGAAAAAGAGCATAAACAGCGGAAGAACCAGCGCCGCCTCCACTGTCATACTGGCAAATACCTTGCAGGACATGCGCGGCGAAGTCCCCTCTAAGGATTTTTTTTGTATGGAAAACCTTTGGGAGATCGATCCAAAGAAAAACCTGCATATAACTTGGGCATGAGATATGCAATTCATCAACTCCTGAAATTTCTTTTCGGCATAATATCCTTTCTTTTTTTTATTTTTTTTGTTTTTCCTTAAAGGGGACATCGCTGCGCACCTCCTTTCCTCAGTATTTTTTCTCCTCCCGCCATTCAAGCAGATACCCATACCCGCTTGCGACGGAAATCCTGCATTTCAGTGCAACAATACATGCATCCAGTCGAAAGAGCTGATTTCCCTCCTTCTGGCGTACATCTGACTCCACAAGATTCATGGCCCGAAGCGTCAGATCCTCCTCTCCCGTTAACAAGATCAGGATCCTCAGATAATCCTCATAGGTAAGACCATCCTGCTGTTGCATGGCCTGCTCCTTATTCCAAAGCTCCTCCCATGCATCGGCCAAAATTCCCGACAACCCGTAATGCCAGGTCTTGGATGTTTTGATCAGAGGAATCCGTCCGCCTTCCAAAAGCACCTTCAGATCATAGACACTTTCCGCATAAGCCCATCCCAAAATAATGGCCGTTCGAAAAACCTCCTGCAATTCCGGGACCAATAAGACAACGCTGACTGCCAGAGCGGCCAGATCCGCCTCGCCATACTTTTCCTTATCCGAAAAAAGATATGTCGCATTGGCCGCCTCCCGCATGGCAAGAAGCCGATGCAATACTCCTTTCAAATTGTCAGCATCTGCATCCTTCCCAGCGATGAGATATTCCAGTTCATAGTCCAATGCACTGTTTTCCGCCATGTCTGTAAAGCTTCCAAAATAGCGCATCAAATACTCCGAGAATTCTAATTTTTCCGTCAATTTCTCAGTGTCGCTCACCTCCGGCAAGGGAAGGTTACCCTTCAAAAGCTTTCCCGCCTTTTTTCTCTCCAGCAAAAGCACGGACTGATTCAGTCTTTTCCCCGAAAGTTCATTGTCTCCGAGGGTAAGACTGAGGATTCCCCTCTTTTTCCGGTTTTCCACCACCACGGTAGGATCCTCAAAATCCAGTATCTCTTTCCCATCTCCTTCTGTTTCAATCTCCTTGCCCTGGTAGGATGCAATGATTTCGTCCGCTTCCTTCTTTTCCGCCTCCACATCTCTGGTGTCCAATTGATATTCCCTCACCGTCTCCAGCCAACCAGCCACCTCCTGTATGGCAGTGATCCCCATATCATCCCGCAGCGCTTCTATAGCCTGCCTTCGAAAGACCAACCCGTCCCCATCCGTCAAAAGAAGCAATCCCTCCGGCTCTGCCTCCTGCAGTCTTATGCCGAGAAAATCCCGAAAAAACAGACCGGACGCATCTCCCAATACTTCTTCGGATGGATGGATTAAATTTTGCGTAAGATAGTATTCCAGCCTCTGTCTTACCTTGTCCCTTCCCGCCACCCCGGAACCATAGGAGGAATCAATGGCCAAAAGATTAAATCTGCGAAACAGTTCCCTGTGATACTCCGCCATCACACTGTCCACTCCAATATCCGCTATGCAGACCGCTTCCAGCTGCATGGTGTTCAGCCTGATTCCTTCTATCAGCGCCAGACAGAGAGTCACAAGCACACCCAGTGTTAATGCCAGATACATTGTCAGATATCCGGAAAGCTTCTTCAATTCCTCACACCTTCTCCGTCTGTTTTGTAATTTTGCTGAAAATAGAATTCACGATTTTTGTGATCTGTTCCTTAAAGATCAATACCAGCCCCACAAGCACCACGATGATCAGGATCACCTCCACCGTTCCCATGCCATCCTCCTCACGGATAAAATCCTTCCAATTTTTCAATGCTCCCATAATGCCGCTCCTCCTTTTCTATCTTTTTTGCTTTAATAGCTTACTCTGTTCCAATGACTTCTCCCCCAAGGGTGTATCCGCCCATGCCTTCTTCCACCTAATCTGCTCCTAACCCTTGCTTTATTTCAAAAGAAATACCCTTCACCCTTAATCCCTCCAAAATCTAAGTTGACACATGCCTGCTGGGAATTCACATTACACTCCCATCATGGAAAATGCCGGCACCATGATCATCAGCATGGTCATAGCAAGCTGCATCACCATGGGGATCAATAGCTTTGTTCCTGCCTCTTCTCCCAGTTTTTTACTACTCTGGAGCCTTCCCTCCGCACTGATCACCGCCTCCTCCTCCAGCCTGGCCAGAAGAGTGCTGTTTCCTTTTTTCAGATTTTGACACAGTAATGTGCTGAGCTTTACATACTCTCTCGCCCCTGCTCTTTTTCCAAAATGCTCATATGCCAGTTGCTCCGCCTGCCCTGCCTTCATCTCCCGACAGGCATATCCCACCAGCTCATTCTCTCCACCGATCTGAAAAAAAGCTGAACGAACGCTCATTCCGGCCACCAGATACAAAGCCAGCTTATGAACCAGATCCGAATAACCCATGCGAAGCTTTTCCCTTCTTTTTTGTATCTGATCACGCAGATCCTTGTCCATGAGGAAGAAAATTGCGACTGCTGCCCCTGTGAAAAGTATCCACAAGGTAAAGCTTGTGCTTTCCTCCCCGCCCACCGCAATCTCTTTCAGCTTAAGAATTACTGCGATCAAAGACCCTGCCAGAAAGATTAATGCCGAAAGCGCCATTTTTCCTCCATAATACTTTTTCAGTACTTTCTCTCTGGGTTCCTCAGGGCAGAGTATTTCCAGGTATCCTCTCAACTCCTCTCTGCGGGACTGATCCGATACAAAGCTCTCCAGCCTTGAGTAGAGGGACTCCCCTATGCCTGCCAGCCTTATCATGAACCCTCCTAGTTCCATGGGAAGGAGTCTTTCCTCTTTTCCCTCCCCGTTCATCCGTCCCCAGATTCCTTGAAAAACTCTCTCTCCAACCCACACAGAGGCAATGTATAACACCAGGCAGACAGACATGACCGCTATACCGGACAGCGAATGATATAACGGAGAAAAATAGTCCGTATAGGTACTCCCCACATAAAATACGATCCCGAAGGGCATCAACCTCATAATGTTCTGTTCCATTTTTCTTCCGGAGAGAAGCACATCGATCTCCTGCCTTGCCTCAAATCTTTGACTGATAAGCCCCGCACTGGTCCGGATCATCTGCGGCAGGTTTCCTCCCCGCCTTTTTGCCACCGCAAACAATTGCACAAACTGTTCGATTTCTGGGCAAGCACTTCTCTCACCGAATTCCATAAGCATCTCTTCCAATGGTTTTCCCATCACCAGCCCCCTCCGAAGGATTTCCAGCTCCAGATAGATCATAGAGCTATCCCCATATAGATTTTTCATATCTTCCCTGCTCTCTAAAAAGGCATTCTCCACTGCGTATCCCGCCTGCAGTGATGCAGATACGGATAAGATACATTCCTTAAACTGCTCCGTAAGCTCCAGCCTGCGTTTTTCACCTTTTTTTCTTTTTATCTCCCCTATCAGAAAATACCCCAAGGGGGCGAGCGGGAGAACGGCCCAGATACTCCTGTAAAAAAACCATGCAAGAAAAAGCACCCCCCCTCCACCCAACGCCAATGCCGCAATCCATTCTCTTTTATCAAATTCATACTGTCTGTAATCCTGTTGCCCTGAGCTTTCCCTCATGCAAGAGTTCCCCCTTTCGGACAAGTCTCCCCAACACCCTGCCGCCCTCATCCTGCCCTTGTTCCTCAAAGGAAAACAGAGTGGCCAGCTTGATCTGTCCTTCCTCATACCCAATCACCTCAGCGATCTCCAGCACCTTTCTGGTTTTATCCCGCAATCTTCCCAAATGTACAATAATATCAAGGCCGGAAGCGATCTGTTGCCGGATGGCTGCCAGAGGCAGCTCCATCCCCATGAGAACCATATTTTCCAGGCGGGATAGCATATCCCTGGCACTGTTGGCGTGACCTGTCGACATACTCCCGTCATGTCCGGTGTTGAGGCATTGGAGCATATCAAGGGCTTCTGCACCTCGAACCTCCCCGATGATGATCCGATCCGGTCGCATTCTCAGCGAAGTACGGATCAATTCCCGAATACTGATCTCCCGGCAGCCCTCCACATTTCCGTTTCTGGTCTCCAATCGCACCAGATTATCGACTCCGAGAAGCTGTAGCTCAGCACTGTCCTCTATCGTTATGATCCTTTCATCCTTTTGGATAAACTCCGACAGAGCATTTAGGAATGTTGTCTTTCCGCTCCCAGTCCCACCGCTGATAAAGACATTGTAATGGGCCTTGACGAGCTTTTCCAAAAAATCAGCTGCTTCCCCGGAAATAGAACCCAGAGATCTTAGTTTTTCCATGGTAATGGGATTTTGCGGAAAGCGTCTGATGGTGACGATCGGACCATTCAGTGCGATGGGATCCATCACCACATTCACCCTGGCTCCGTCCGGAAGCCGTGCATCGACGATGGGAGCGCTCTCGTTTACAACGCGATTACACCCCGCCACCACCTGTTGGATCACATCCTTCAGCCTCTCCTTTGATTCAAAGGTGATATCCAACGGGATGATCCTCCCCTCCCGCTCCACAAAAATATGATCCATTCCATTGATCATGATCTCTGTCACGGAATTATCCTCCACAAAAAACTGCAAAATATCCAGACGGCGCATGGAATCAAAAAGCTCCTTTTTCAAGCGTCTCCTTTGTTCCACACTAAGACACATGACCGACCTATTGTCCAATAGCTCCTCATCGATCAGCTCCTCCACCTCTTCGTCAGAATAATCTCTGGCGTAATCCATCCGTCCGCGTATTTTTTCCCGAAGTTCTTGCTTTAACACTCTCTCCTGCAACTCAATTTTCACCCCTCGGCCTCCCCTTCAGATCCTGTAGCTGCTCTTCCACATATTCCGCCAATTCTCCTCTGGTATAGAGCTCCAGATCAGATGGCAGGTGATGAAATCTGGGCAGCTGACATTTGATCGTCTTTTCCAAAATGTCTTCGAAAGAGTTCTGTTCCAATAATCTTTCGTATTGCAAAAGCTTGTCCCCTGCACTTCGATCCTCCCCGGAAATCGTATAGACCCTCTGACAGATACGCAATATGTCAAAAAGTCCCTGCATGCATTCGCTCAGATCCATCACCACATATTCGTATCTTCCCAGCTCCTGTAGTTTTTTCAGGAATTGCATCCATTCCTCCGCAGTGACGGTCAGAAGATTCTGCCCGAATTTCATGGGAGGCACATAATCCAAGGTTCCCACCTGCTTCACCATACTCTGAAGCCGAAGGGAAAACTTATCCCTCTCCGCATTCAAAAAATAGAGCAGATCCGCGAGATCCCTGGTCTCCATGTCTGCAAGAAGCTCCTGTCTTCCGGCAAAATATTCAAAATTAAGATAAAGTGTCCGATAATCTCTGGACAGGAGCTGCGCCATGGTAAGCGCAAAGGATGTCTGAAGACACCTTCTCACCGGAGAAAAAAAGCCTATGAATCCGGTTTTTGCATCCATTCCCAGATTGGGCAGAACCTGAGCAGCTATTTCCAAATATATGGCCAACACTTCCCTTAATACCTGATCTGCCTGCTGATATTTATTCACATATCTTAGGTTGCGATTGCGTACGATCCCGCTTTCGTTTAAGACGATCAGTCTTTTTGCCTGCAGCCCCCCCAATTCCTCACAGTAGGCGCTCTCCGAAACCAATAGCATATCAACATTCCTTTCCTCCTCCATCAGCTTTTGCTTATCCGTGTATGTATGCACGGTCCAGGGGAGGTTTTTTTGTCTCTCCATGTACTCCGTCATCAGTCCGGCGTATTCTTCCTCCTCATCGCAAAATGCCAAAATGATCTCCTCCGAATTTTTCAATACAAACCTCCCATATACATGATCATGCTCAGTAAAATAGGTCCTGCCAGGCAGACGCTGGCTTTTTTCATCTCATTCCGGTCATGCCAATACAATTTCCATTCACCACTGTCTGCCACCTCCTTCAGATATGAAAAAAAATAGGTAAATCTCTCAATGCAGTCCTCCCGTCTTGTAAAGCGGATAAAGGAATGAACTGCTGCGAAAAGCAGCGCGAAAAAAAGAAAAGAAAGAATGCGATCCTGCGGAAGATATCCACAGCAAACCCCAAATAATTTCAGATCTCCTGCTCCGAATGTCCCTATGGAAAACAAGGGATAGAAGACTAGGATCACAACGCACCCTTGAATGATAAAACCGACTGCCGCCTGCGGTCCTCCCAGATAAAATGCTCTTAAGAGCCCGACAGACAGACCGGCCAACACAAGCCAGTTGGGGATTCTGCCCCGTCGGTAATCATGATAACAGGCGATGCATAGAAAAAAACACAAAATGACCAAATCCGCACCTCCCATCTGCTTCAGTTATTTTCAATCCATACATTGCATAAATATTGTTACCAATTTCCTGTTTGTTCTTCTGTTTTCAAAGTTCGAATTTCGTAACCGGTCTCAAAGAATATTTGGAACGATACTGTTCCGGAACAATGAATTACTTGAATCAAGATTCGTTGTAAGACGGATTATAGGAGAGTCAGGGAAAAAAATCAAGAGCCGTAATCAAAATTTTCAATTTTTGTGGAAATTATACATATCATAATATCCGTGCATTATAAAAAACAGGATGGACGCCTTGAATTTATTGAAAAAAACAGATGTCAAAAGAGGAATATTTTTCCGGCTTTCTTCTTATACTTTATATATCCTCGGTAAGTATTGCCGGGATGAGAGAAATTCCGGGATCAAGGAGAACATAGTCATGATATTATACAAACAGGATTATCTGGAGCCGTTGACGCTGGATGTGGAGTTGGCCCCCCCGGATCTTCGGCGCGATATGGAAAAAACCCGCCAGGCTCTGGACACAGCCTATGCGGGTTTTAACAACGCCACCGATTTTGATATGATCGACAGTTATATTTTTGAGATCAATGCCCTTCAGCAAAGATACCGCCACCTGTCACAGCTGGCGGAAAGAGAGGGATTCTCTCCGGCAGAAAAATCAGGCAAACATACCCCGATTCGATCCTGGATCGCCCGTATTTTCAGTTAAGCTGTTTCTGCCATAGGTAAGCCCCGCATATACCGTCTGCGCATTTCCCATCACAGGGCCTGCAGTGTTCTGATCCTGAATCTTGGCATAGGCGTCATGCAAGGGGCGAAGCACATGCTCCAGCTCCTCCAGTGCCTTTTCATCCTTGTGAACTTCGCTGTAGGCAAGCCTTCTGACACAAAACAGGAACAATTGAAGCATAGCCGGAGCAGGTTCATACTCCAGATCCAGCGACTGCATCAGCTCCGTAAGGCACCCCCTTGTCTTTCTGGTACTCTCCCGAAAAGCAGGTATATCCCCTGCCCGCAGTGCCGCTTTTGCCTCTCCCAGGTATTCCAGGCACATTTCATACAGGATCACGACCAGCTGTGTCGGATTTGCCTGCGTGATCCGCAAGGTAAACTGTTGTTTGATTTCCTTTGTCAATTTAAGCTACCTCCTTCCCATTCACACTCTTTTACTGGAGCAGCTGCAGTACCTGGGAAGGACGCTCGTTTGCCTGTGCCAGCATAGAAGTACCTGCCTGAGTCAGAACCTGGTTGGTGGAATAGTCCACCATCTCCTCCGCCATATCCACATCCATAATTCGGGAATAGGCTGCGGTCATGTTTTCGCTGGTAATATCCAGACGATTCACAGTGGTCTCCAGGCGGTTCTGATATGCGCCCAGGCTACCCCGAATAGAGGAGACATAGTTGAGCGCTCCCTTGATGGCCTCCATTCCCTCCTGAGCCTTCTCGGGCGTAGTGACATCCAGCTTTTCCAGCCCCATATTCTTTAAGGACACCGCCGGAATATCCAACGCCAGAATCTGTCCCTCATTGGAGCCCACCTGTAGTCTCATGGGACCAACACCTGTTGCATCGATCTGGAACGGAATGCTCCCATCGTAGGTTTCCGGATCTGCTTCCGATACATCCAGTACCATCTCAAAACCATTTCCCCCGGTGATGGTGAGCAGATTATTTTTCATTTCCACCTTAGCGTCATCCGGAAACTCGGAACCCAGCGTCACCTCACCGCTTAGCTCAAACTCTTCTTTTTCCGTATTCCAGGAAAGCGGCAAGCTGTCTATGGTGTAATTTTGTGGCTCCACATCGGCGGAATAGGAATTCACCTTGACATCATCCTTTGTGGTATAGCCCTTCAGCGAAAATTCACCATTCAGAAGCTTTTGTCCGTTGAATTCCGTCACATCCGAAATCCTGCTGATCTCATCCTTCAACTGATCGATCTCTTTTTGGATGATCTCTCTGTCATCATCCGTCATGGTACCATTGGCAGCTTTCACGGCCAGTTCATTCATACGATGAAGCATATCGCTCACTTCCGACAAAGCACCATCCGCCGTCTCAATTATGGAGATGCCGTCACTGGCATTTTGGCCCGCGACCTCCAGCCCTTTGATCTGGGCATTCATTCGCTTCGCCATGGCCAGCCCGGACGGCGCATCCTTACCGTGATTGATCTTTAATCCGGAGGAAAGCCGCTCCAGGGATTTTGCCAGAGCGCTGTCATTGTTCGCCAGCATATTGTTTGAAATCATAGCTGATACATTATAATTGATTCTCATAATCCACCTCTTTCTGTGACACTGCACCGATCCATATCTTTGCCACCCGGAGCAAATCCTCCGAGCTGATGGTTCGTATCTGCTTTGCAGGATTATCCCTAAGCTCCATACCCCGCACTACTCTCTCCATGCGATTTCGTGCGCCCGGACCGGCGCTTCTTCCATCCCCTGCTCTCTCCAGATCCACAATGATCGGAGTGCCATCCATTTGAAGACCAAGCGCTTCTCCAAGCTCACCATTCATTATATCGGCGGCCCGGGAGAGTTTCATTACCTCCGAGCTTCCATGTCCCCAAAGAGTTGCGGAGATTTTTCCCTCCTGAAGCCGGAACTCTGCTCTGGTTCTGCCGGAGGGCGTATCCAATTCCACGGAAACTCTGCCCGCTTCTCCCTCCACATGCTCCAGCCTTAAATGGAGCTTTCCCGCTTCTTCCCCAAATTCCATGGGTAGAAAGAACTCTTCGCCTCCGGCCGCCAGCTTTGCAGCCACATGAAGCTGCTTCACCTGCATCTGAAGGTCTCTCACATCAATAAATTCATCCGAACGGAAGGTCTGCCGCTCCGCAAATTCCTTTGCCTCGGTGAGCTCCCGGCCGCAAAGCTCCGAAAATCCTTCCTCTCCCAAACGGGACCATAGCTTTGTAAGTTCGACGAACGGACCATTCTCTGCTCCATCCCCATGTGCTCTCTCCGACACGCCAAAGGCTCTGCGTTTTCCGGCTGTCGCTTCCTCTGGTTTGTTAGATTTCTCCTGCGCCAGTAAGCTTTCCGCCGCCAGCAATGACTCTGCAGAACCGGGAAGCCCTGCTCTCTGAAGAAGCTCCTGCGCTTCCTGTGATGCACCCGCAGCCTCGCGGATCATTTCCCTGTCCATCCGGCGAAATGCCGCATCAATCTGCTCATCGATGGAGCGTTCTCCCTTTACCAGACGAACATAATTCTTCTCCTCATCGCCAAGTCTCACATCAAAGAAGCCGAAATTTCCCGATCTGGCCGCCGCCAGCAGATTCTCAAATCCAAGCTCAG
Organism: uncultured Lachnospiraceae bacterium; assembly: GCA_902766425.1. GTDB lineage: Bacteria > Bacillota > Clostridia > Lachnospirales > Lachnospiraceae > Acetatifactor. Next base: position 5,755 of record CACXDS010000045.1, on the reverse strand, counting down.
CGCCGGTATTCAGCAGCATGCCGATGGATGCCCCATCCCTCTTCTCTATCTGGTGCAGCATACGGTAGATCCCGATATAGCTCTCTCTCTCTTGTGTGGTAATATCCCGGCTTTGCTCCAGACGATACAGAAATCTGCTGTAGCTTTCCGATTCTTCCACATACTCCTTGGGCAGCTCATCCAAATAGGCTTTAAGCTCCCCAAAGCTCTTTTCCATGGGATTGATCTCATCCCGGATCATTTTCAAAACCGACGCAGGTGTCATTCTATCTATGACATCGCTTACCACGCGCTGTGCTTCCCGCACGCGGTCAATATTCTCCGGTGTCAGCTCCATCCGGTTATAACCCAGAACTCTCACCGCTTTCCGGTTCACATCGCTTGTCTCATACCCCAGATCTGCCAGGATCTCATCCACATTTGCAAAAGCCCTGCGGATACTGTCACCCAAATCTGCACGCGGCGCTGTCATTAATGTCTCATAGCTTTCTCTTGCAGCCTCCAGCTCGCGCTGCATCTCCCGCCCAGTGCGGTATGCTTCTGACATATTTGTCGGATTTTGGCCGTCTCCGGATTGTCCAAAGCCTCCACCAGCTTCCATCCGGATTTCTCCAAGGAGCTTCGCAGGAAGCATTGGGAAATCCTTGATAACCTGATTGACTTCCCGATAGCTCTGATACTTGGAGACCGGATCCTTTGCCTCCGGAAAATAACCCTCCGCCACTTGTCTCTCTGCAGCCTTCAGGGCCTCCACCAGCTCCTCCATGGGAGCGGTATCTATGGCAAAACCGCTGCGTAAGAGCTTAATATTCACCTCCGCTGTCATGTGAAGCCGGATCTCCTCCAGTATCCTTCGATCCGCCATCTCCCGATTACTGTATTCTTCCACCAGACTGTTGGCCCTCTCATAGATAGTCCCCCGAGAGCCGTCTGCCAGATTGCCATACACAGGTCTTCTGCCCTCAAGCACAGCTTCCGCCACAGCCTGTGCAAATTGATCCTCCTTCACAGGAAATGACATTTCTGTCAATTCAGAATATGCCTGTAAGGTATCTGAAGTCAGCGGTAGGTTCTTCTCCAGGATCCACTGTGCCTTCTCCCTGCTCTCCTCCGTCACCTCATATCCCGCCTGCCGGATCACCTGATCCACCTGCTCCTTGAAGTGCGCATCCCCTTCCAGGGGACCATCAGCTGTGCCGGACTGCGTGTAATAGCCCTGCACACCGGACTCATAATACAGGGCACTACTTTGATTGCCCCTTCCCGCTCCGCTGTTCTCTGCTCTGTAAAGATCTGCGATTCTGGGCTCCAACCCTGCACGGAGCATGTATTGATACGCTCCATCCGTGGGCTGGGTGAGGGCCGACGCCATATCCCACGCCTTACCAATCTCCTGCACCATATCCTCTGACAGAGGAATATCTCCCTCCGCGAAGCTTTTGCTTACAGCCTGAGCCAGCGTCTCGCTCCCAAGAGCCGCAGCCAGTGTTTCCCGGTCCAGATCGTCGTTATAGCCCGCCACCTGCTTTCCGGCCTTTGCCAATTCTGCCTTGATTTTATCCAGGATTGTCACTGTCTCCTCCGGATGCATATCCTTAGGTGAAAATCCATCCTTTATGAGCTGAGCATAATCCTCATCGGAAATGGTATTTGACATAAGTGTCATATAATCCTGCTGAACCTTCCCATCCATGGCTCCTGCCATGCTCTGAAGGCTTGCCACACTGTCAATCCCACTAAAACGCCCTTCCTGCGCTCCCGCCAGCATTTTATCCATGGAATCTCCGCCTATGCGAATGGCACCCGAAAGGACCTTTCCCATATCCGGACTGGGAAAGGACTGGGAAGCTGTCCTTTCCATCTGCTGCCGTCCTCCGGGAAGCTGTTCTGTTTTTTGATCGGGAATATTTTGAAAATGTATCTGCATGGCTCATCCTCACTTCAAACTCTATTTCGATCCGCTGCGCCAGTCCGACACATTCCTTTGTGATCTGAACTGATACTCATACTGAAAACTCATTAGAATCAACCATTTTTCTATCATGTACGCTCGAAAAACAAATATATGGCCAAGAAATCGATGATTTCTGCGCTCCTACCGCTTGTTTTCCTTGCTCACTGCAAAAAAGGTGGGTGCCATCCCTGGCACTCACCTTATATTTCGGAATATTATTCAAAAACTTTACCCGGCGTCAGAACACATAGATTAATGCTCCGTAGGGTGGCAGATCCACATTAAGGGAGAAATCCTGATAGTGGTACGGGCGCGCTTCCGATTGAATCTCCGCAGGAGCTGCATTGCCAAAGCCGCCGAACCGCTCCTCATCACTGTTAAGAAGCAACTTAAACTTCTTTTTCTGGGGAACCGGCACCCGGTACCCCTCCCTCTTGATCGGCGTCATATTCAGGATAAACAAAAGACTGTTCTTCCCGGTGGAGGATTTGCGCACAAAGGAATACACACTGTTATCCTTGTCATCCGCATTCATCCAGGCAAAGCCCTCCCAGGAATTATCAAACTCATAAAGAGCGGGATACTTGCGATAAATCTGTAAAAGCTCCTTCATATAATCCAGCATACCCCGGTTGCTCTTCTCGGACAGAAGGAACCAATCCAGCTCTCTGGCCTCGCTCCACTCCCTCTCCTGTCCAAAATCCTGCCCCATGAACAGGAGCTTTTTCCCGCAGTGCCCAAACATATAGGTGTACCCTGTGCGGAGATTTGCATATTTGTCAATGCTATAGCCCGGCATCTTATTCACCATGGAGCACTTTAAATGCACCACCTCATCGTGGGAAAGAGGCAGAATATAATTCTCGCTGTTATTATAGGTCATGGCAAAGGTCAGGGCATAATGATTTCCCTTGCGGAAGAAGGGATCCAGCTTCATATACTCGCAGAAATCATGCATCCAGCCCATATTCCACTTAAAGGTAAAACCAAGGCTATCCGTTCCGATGGGGCCGGTTACCTTGGGCCATGCAGTGGATTCCTCCGCTATGGTCATAAAACCGGGATAGGTTCCCCTCACCACGGAATTCATATGACGGAAAAACTCTATAGCGTCATAGTTCTCGTTACCGCCATATTCATTGGGCAACCACTGCCCATCCTTCTTCCCATAGTCCAGATACAGCATGGAGGCCACAGCGTCAACGCGAATGCCATCTATATGGAATTCCCTCAGCCAGTACAGAACATTGGCGATCAGGAAATTCTTTACCTCAGGCTTGCCATAATTAAAAATCTTGGTTCCCCAGTCAGGATGTTCACCTCGCCTTGGATCCGGATGCTCGAAGATACAGGTTCCGTCGAATTTTCCCAGGCCATGGGCATCTGTGGCAAAATGGGCGGGCACCCAATCCAGAATCACACCCACGCCGATCTTGTGAAGCTCGTTCACCAGATACATAAAATCCTTCGGTGCACCGTAGCGGGAGGTGGGAGCGTAGTAGCCCGTCACCTGATATCCCCAGGAACCATCAAAGGGATGCTCTGCGATTCCCATCAACTCCACATGGGTATATTTCATACCCTTTAAGTATTCCACCAAACGATCCGCAAACTGCCGATAGGTATAAAATCCATCCTCCGTGCCGTCAGGATGCTTCATAAAGGAACCCACATGGCACTCATAAATCGCAATGGGCTGCTTATTCGGATCCAGGGAGTCACGCTTGTCCATCCACTTTTTATCTTTCCAGTGAAAGCCCTCCAGATCCGTTACAATGGACGCTGTCTCAGGACGCTTCTGAGCATAATTGGCAAAGGGATCCGCCTTATATAGCTTTTCGCCGTCCCGTGTGCCGATCAGATATTTGTATAATGTGCCTTCCTCCACCTCCGGAACAAATAAGCCCCAAATACCGATCTCACCGAGCTTTTTCATCTCATGGCTTGTCTCATTCCAATCATTAAAGGAACCTATGACATGCACTGTCAATGCGTTAGGCGCCCATACTGCAAAATAGGTTCCTTTTACGCCATCTTCCTCCGAGAGATGTGCTCCCAGCTTCTTATAAATCTCATAATGAGTCCCTTGACCAAAAAGATACTGATCTGTCTTTGAAATAAAGACTTTTTCGTTGGAATCTGACATCTCCGTTCCCCCGCTTTCTATCGCTATTTCGATGTTATCTAAAATCCTTCTCCGTAATGTAGATCATATCCTCCTCATCATACCGCCGTCCAAAAAGAATATCAAAGAAGTGCCCGATGGTTTTACGGGAAGCACTGTACATGGCATCGTCCATGATAGCCATAACATCCTCATAATTAGCAGCATGATTGGCCGTCTGTAATTCATCAATCCGCGTGTGCAGTGCAAGAAGACCCATGTCGTCAATCGCAAATTCGTTGTCCCTTGCATACTGTCTTGCATAAAATGCAAGCGCTTCATTGCTCAGCGGCTTCATATGCATCCTTGCATTGAAAAGAGGTTTTAAATTCTCGTACTTCTTAAAGAATCCTTCCATCCCCTTCTTGGTGTCCAAAAGGACAATAATAATACCAAAGCTCTCTCTCTGAAGATTTGTATACAGATCCTTAGCCGAGCGCTCGGATAATGCAGATGCTTTTTCAATGATCAACGCACCGTTTTTCAATCCGTCCAACAGCTTTGTCACATCATTTTTATTCAAGGATGCCCCCGGAATTTTAGCCACCTTTCCGGAGAAATTACTGTCACTCATCTTGACTTCATAAATCATCTTCTTGGCAAGCTCTAAGGTATTCATACCTGCCTCGCCCGTGATGACAACATTACCTGTAAATGGTGCCATACTGATGGCATCGATTGCCCGGACAAGCTGTTCTGTAGCACCGCGTCCCTGTACCAAGGACCCGTAGATCTCCTCTTCCTCCTTTGTCAGGGCTCTTGTCACCCCGCCTTCTCCGGCAGTTTCCTCAGCAGACTCTTCAGAGTCCTCGTCCAGATTCTCTTTTTCTCCCTCTGAAGCCTCCCCGCTGTCCTCAGAATGCCCTGTAGCCTTCTTCCGTGTACGATTTTCTGCGTCATCCCCGACATTCTCTTTTGCCTTATCGTCCGTCTCTTCCTCGGCACTCACAGACTCATCCTCATTCGGAAGAGCTTGGAATTGTTCTAATTCTCCATCCGTCTCCGGGATATCCTCGTCTCCACCAACAGTAAACTCATCCTCCGGCAGACTCTCAAAATCGATACTCCCATCGTCAGATACTTCTCCCCCTTCTTCTCTGTCCTCAACCAGCAGTTCCTGCTCAATGAAATCCTCACCCCAGGCAAAATCATCTTCCTCATTCAGCTCTTCTTCCAGAGTCGTAATCTTAGGAGGCTCCGACTTGCGGACAGATGCTACTATTTCCTCGATGATATCCTTGCGCTCCTCAGAAAGCACGTCCCCGGCCGGCTCGTTCTCGCTGCCCTTAGTCTTTGCTGCCTCTTCCTCTAAGCGATCATCCTCGTTCGCTTCTTCCGAAGCTTCCTCGCCCCCTACCATAGTCCGAGTCTCCTCAGGCTTTTCCTCCTCACTCCGGGTCTCCTCGCCCTTAGCTTCCTCGGATGTCTCTCCTTCCCTGTCCTCGTTCGGAGCTACCTCTTCCTCAAAGCTCTCGGTCTCAACTACCTCCTCGGCGGCCTCTTCTTCATAGCTCTCGGTCTTTGCTGCCTCACCTTCGGCTGCCTCTTCCTCATAGCTCTCGGTCTCGGCTGCCTCACCTTCGGCGGCCTCTTCTTCATAGCTCTCGGTCTCGGCTGCCTCCTCGGCTGCCTCACCT
>CACXDS010000044.1 GCA_902766425.1 uncultured Lachnospiraceae bacterium | reverse complement strand
GTTCCAGAATATCCGCCGGGCCAGGACCAAGCTTGAACAGCATAAGACAGAAGGACTTATGGATGAGATTTTGGCTGTATCCGGGAGAGTGACGGATTCTGTCGGTCAGATTTCCTCCGAGATGGGAGTGCTCACGGAATCTGTGGAGCAGACGCTTGTCAGCATGAATGAAGTCAATAACGGGACGGCGGAGTCGGCCGATGCCGTGCAGAACCAGATGATCAAGACCGAAGAGATACAGAATCATATCATTGATGTAAAGCATGCTTCGGAGCAGATCGTGGATTGCGTACAGACAGCAGCGGATGCCGTGCGGCAAGGGCGCGATTGCATTACTGAGATGGACAGCCTGACCGGTGAGGTGGATAAGGCGGGCAAGGATGTGCAGGCCTCCATAGAGAGCTTCCGGGAAACCACATCCAAGATGAATTCCATTACCGAGCTGATCAATAATGTGGCGAACCAGACTTCCCTGCTGGCATTGAACGCTTCCATAGAGGCGGCAAGAGCGGGAGATGCGGGACGGGGCTTTGCGGTGGTGGCAACGGAGATCTCCAATCTCGCCAGTCAGACCACGGTGGCAACGGATGATATCAATAAGCTCATCGCCGAGATCACTTCACAGCTGGGGACAGTGGTGGAAACCATAGAGCATCTGCTGAAGACCGGCGAGGATGAAAGCGCATGTGCTAACCGCACCTCGGAGAGCTTTGAATTGATCTCCGGAAGCGTGGAAAAGATCAGCGCTCACTCCAATGACATGAACAGGAGCGTAAATGATCTGGCGAAGGCCAATGAGGAGATCGTTGACAGTATCCAGACCATTTCTGCCATTACCGAGGAGGTGACGGCTCACGCCAACAGTACCTATTCCAGCAGTGAACAGAACCGCCAGATCGCAGAGCGCATCCATTCTCTGGTGAATAATCTGGATGCGGATGCGGCAGAGCTGAAGTCCTACAGCTAATATCTTCACAGGATCCAGGTTATATCTGCCTGGATGATTCCATAGAGCCAGAAAGACGATGTCAAACGCAGCCCTCAAACCAAGGGCTGCGTTTTCTGTTGTGAGATGGCAGCTGATATGATATGATTACTTTGTGAGTAGTGTGACTCTGCGGCATGCTTTTGAGATAAGCAGGAGGGAATAAAAATGTCTTTTCTGGATCGGCATATTCTGATCAAAACATTGAATGAGAGGTATGGCAACGGGAATTGGAAAATCCTTTCATCCATAAAAAAACTTGAGGAATATTTGGAGGGATTTGTCAAGAGGATCGAGATGGAGGGAAGGGTCTATACATTAACCTCCGATCTCACGAAGGGACAGTCCTTTTGCGTGGTTGTGGGGAGGGGGCATTTTGTGATATCGGATTTCTTTTTGCCCACCTATTATGCTGTCAAATATGGAGTGGATTGCGACTTCAAAGCCTGCGATTACAGTAAGCTTCAGGAAAAGATCAAGTGGATCTGCAAATATCACTATCCCTATCGGAATCCATCCATTACCTGCTCTGATATAGCTTCCTTGTGGGATCCGACGGAGGTGGAGTATTTTCCCCAAAAGCGGATTGCGCCGGATCTGATCCCGAAGGAGGGCAGGGTCTATGAACTGGAAGAGGCAATCGGGCTATTGGAAAAACAATATGTTCGCGGCTGGAAGAGAAATCCGCAGATAGACGACGGAGCCTTTTATGATTTTCTCTTCCAAGGAAATATTACAGCGAAAGAAGTCGAAGAGTATATCGATCAGCACTGTCCGGAATGAAGGATCATTGCGTGATATTTTGAATCATATTTATAGATAATTTGGAAACTTTGGGATGGCGGATGTGATTCTCCTGTGTTAGAATGAAAGGGATGAGATTCGGGAAAAAGGCATTTTGTAAAATCTGGCAGAGAAACTCATTGGAAACTAAGGCTTTGGGGGACAGTGGCGTTTATGAAGAATGCTGCAGATTGTAAGAACGATAAGAAAAAGAATAAAATTGCTGTTCTGGCGAATGGCTGGAGCTATGATGCGCTGAGTCATGCCATGGAAGGAATTCTGCGGTATGCGAAGCAGGAGGATTTTGACATTTTTACCTTTTTGAATCATGCTTCCTATAGCGAACATAAGGAGCTGATGCAGGGGGAGCTGAATATTTTCCGGCTTTGCGACCCGGCGGATTACGATGGGGTGATCGTGTTTTCCACGATGTTAAATTCCGCTGAAACGGCAATTGCCCAGTGCAGGAAGGCGAAGGAAAAGGGGATTCCGGTTGTCAGTATCGGTATGGCGATGGATGGGATTCCTTCCATCAGTGTCAGCAACGAAGAGGGGATGCGGGAGCTGGTGACCCATCTTGTAGAAGATCACGGTGTTAAGAAGGTGTTCTTTGTGGGAGGAACGCCGGATCATATAGACAGTAACGAAAGGCTTCGTGTGACAAGGGAGGTGCTTAGTGAGCATGGCCTACCCCTCGCGGAGAATCAGATCGGGTACGGCAAATGGTCCAACCGATACACTGCGGAGCTGTTGAACAGATTTACCGCATCGGAGGAGAAGCTGCCGGATGCCTTTGTCTGTGCCAATGATATCATGGCATTGGCGCTGGCTACCGAACTGGAAAGAAGGGGATTTCGCGTTCCTGAGGATGTGATCGTAACCGGATTTGACAGCATACAGGAAGGGAAATACTTTTATCCTGCGCTTACCACGGTCAGACAGGATTATGAGGCGGTGGGATACCGGGCCTGTGAGATGATCTATCAGAAGAGTCCGGAGGAGAAGACATCGGAAAATATCAAAATCCAATGTGCCATGGTGAGGGGAGAGAGCTGCGGATGTAAGGGAGATGAAGATTACGAAGCCATTCGGATCCGGTACTGCAGGCATTCCTACCAGAGAAGCTTTAATGATAAATTCCTGGATCAGAACGAGCGTACTCTGCGCAGGGTTATCTATGATGTGACGGACTATTCTTCCCTGAAAAGTAAGCTGCAGGAGTATTATGACGGACACCATGAATTTGAAGGAAACGGGTTTTCCATTATCCTAAATAAGGAATATTTTGAGGATGTGCTCTCCAGTGAAAAGGAATTGATGGAGAGAGGGCAGGAAGAAAGGCTGGAGGTGGCAGTTAAGGTGAGCGAGAAAGATCGCGGAGAGATTTCTTCGCTGGCCCCCGGGGAATTGGTGCCGGGCTATTGCAAGAAGCCCGACAGACAACAACTGTACTACTTTTGTCCCCTGCATTTCTATGAGTACAATTACGGGTATGTACTATTTGAAGATACCCCTTATATCCTGAAGGAGAATCTGCTCTACCCTTATCTGGAGCGCATCCAGCAATCCTTAAAGCTGCTCCGGACCAATCTTCGACTGAAATTGCTCTATGATATCGATCCTATGACGGGGCTATATAATCGCTTCGGCTATGAGAACAGGGCTTTACCCCTCTATCAGGAAAGCATAACGAACGGAAGGCCCATGATGGTGATGTTTGTCGACATCAATCACATGAAGTGGATCAACGATCAATATGGTCATCTGCATGGAGACAAAGCGATCAAGCTGGTGGCCGGGGCGATCAGAGAGAATCTGGAGGATCACTGGATCGCGGTGAGATTCGGAGGGGATGAGTTTCTGATCATTGCTCCGAATTGCAGCGAGGACGAAGCCTTTGATCTCAAAAAGAAAATTCTGGCCTATCTGAAGAAAAAGAATCGGGCCGGGATGGGACTTTATCAGATTACGGCCAGCTGTGGATATGTGCTGACGGATCCGAAGACAGCCGGGGAAAAGAAGCTGCAGGACTATATCAAGGAAGCGGATCAGCTGATGTACCGGATCAAGCAGGAGCTGCATGCGCAGGAAGAAAAGGAAGCAGTTTATATCTAAAATAAAAGCGGCCTAAACGGAAAACTCACTGAACCAAATAAGGACAGTGAGTTTTTTGGGATAAAATTACGGCAGAATATGTGCGAGGTGAAAAAATGAGGGAAGGCAGAACCATGAGACCTCCGGTGGAGGTACAGTATCAGGATGAATTAGCGGCTTTGGCACAGGGGGATACAGCGAAAAAGCCCATCGGGTGGAGGCTATCGCCTCAGGCTGTGAGAACTTTTATTCTGGGAAGCAAGCACCCCATTCCCTATGGCAATGGGGAGATCATGATCCAAAAGAAATACTTCGGAAATGATACCTTGATCGAACGCTGCATTGTGACTCTGGCGGGTAACAGAGGGCTGATGCTGGTGGGGGAGCCGGGAACGGCAAAATCCATGTTGTCCGAGCTTCTGGCGGCAGCCATCTCCGGTTGCAGCACCAATACCATTCAGGGGACTGCGGGGACTACGGAGGATATGATCAAGTATTCCTGGAATTATGCCATGCTGCTGGACCGGGGACCGGTGAAGGAGGCTCTGGTTCCCTCGCCCCTGTATGTGGGAATGGAGAAGGGAATCCTGACACGCTTTGAGGAAATCACGAGAACGCCGGCGCAGATCCAGGATTCCTTGATCAGTGTGCTCAGTGATAAGGTATTAAATGTGCCGGAGCTGGGGGATGAGGGACTTTTATTTGCAAAGCAGGGCTTCAATGTGATCGGAACGGCCAATACCAGGGATAAGGGGGTCAATGAGATGAGCTCCGCCCTAAAGAGGCGTTTCAATTTTGAAACGGTGCTTCCCGTGCGGGAGGTGTCGCTGGAGAAGCAGATCATTCTGCAGGAGGTGGAAAAGCTGGCCAGGGAGAATCAGATCGAGATGTCCGTGGATGAATCCGCGGCAGAGGTGCTGGCCTCCACCTATCATGAGCTCAGAGAGGGGATTTCCTCCATGGGGCATCAGATTGATAAGCCGGCCTGTGTCATGAGTACGGCGGAGGCTGTTTCCGTCTATTATCAGACCATGATGAGCGCTTATTATTATGGGGATTCCAGGATCAGCATGGATTCCATGGTGCAGAACCTTGTGGGAGCAGTGGTCAAGGAGAATCGTGACGATCTGCCGAAGGTGCGCAGTTATTTTCAGACGGTGATCAGGGATAAGAGTGCGAAAGAGGGCGGTATATGGGAAGCGTATTATCAGGCGAAGAAATATCTAGGCTGATGGAGGCAGGCTGCCACTACGGAAATCCCTGTTTTTATTTCCCGGTGCGCCATCACAGTCCTGTCTGTGCCTTTTTTCTGAAAAGGGTGATCAGGGAGTACCGGCCGGACTGCATTTTGATCGAGGGCCCGGAAAACGCCAACGAGCTGATCCCGGATATGACAGATGAGGATACCCTTGCCCCCTTTTGCATTTATTATTCTTACCGGGATACAAAAGGACTGATCGATGAAAACAAGAGGGATTATCGCTGTTACTATCCTTTTTTGGACGCATCCCCGGAGCTGGTGGCATTGCGGGAAGGGAAAAGGGCCGGAGCGGAGCTTGCCTTCATGGATCTGCCCTATGAGGAAATCCTGATGGCGGAGAAGGAGGGAGCGGGACTTCGAGGGCAGGAGGAAAAAAACAGCTACAATGACGACAGGTATCTGTCGGAGAATGCATTTATCCGGGGGGTGGCAGAGCGAAGCGGTGCCAGAAGCTTTGACGAATTCTGGGAGCGAGCCTTTGAGATGGAGGGGCTTTTGAAGCCTGTTCATGAATTTATCAGGGATATGCTCTTTTACTGTGTGCTCTCCCGGGCCAATACTACGGAGGAAACTCTCCGGGAGGACGGGTGCCTCGCCAGGGAGGCTCATATGCGAATGCGTATTTCGGAGGCGAGACAGAGGTACGCAAGAGTGTTGGTAGTGACGGGGGGATTTCATGTGGCAGGCCTCCTGGGACCGCAGGCATGGCTGACGGATCCGGCGGGGAGAGAGGCTTTGGGGGGAGATCTGTTTGGCACAAAGCTGCCGGAGGGGCTGACCTGCATAGCGGAGGGGAAAAAGCTTCACCGCATAGACGAAAAGGATAAAGGAGTTTATCTCATGTCCTATTCCCTGGAGGCAGCGGACAGGCTGAACGGCTATTGCAGCGGCATGATCCATCCCATGTTTTATCAAATGATCTGGGAGGGGCTTTCCGAAAAGGGAGGAGATGCGGGGGAGGTCTATGAGGAGACGGTTCTGCAGTTTTTGGTGGAGGTGGGGAAAAAGGTTCGAAGAAAGGAAGGATACCCATCCACCTTTGACGAGATCTGCGCTCTGAACATGTGCAGGAATCTGGCGCTTCTTCGGGGGAAGCCCTTTCCGGGAGTATTTGAGCTCAGTGACGGAGTGCTGTCCAATTATGTAAAGGGGGAGTACCAGCTGGCCACGGATCGCCCTATGAGAGTGCTGCGGGAGGAGCTGACGGGGAAGAAAATCGGAAGGCTTTCGGAGAATGCTAAGCTTCCACCCCTTTGCTTAGATTTTGAAAAAAACTGTCATTCCTATCGACTGGACATTCACAGCAGTACAAAGAAGGAGGTTACCCTGTCCCCCTTTGCCAAAAAGAGACACCGGGAGCTCAGCGCGTTTTTTGCGCGCATGGATTTTCTGGGAACGGGACTGGCGCTTCGCAAGAAGGGGCCGAACCTCCGGCTTCGCAGGGATCGCAATCTGATCCGGGAAATCTGGGAATATCATTATAGTCCGAAGGTTACATCTGCGCTGATCGAAGCCTCCGTGTACGGAGGAACGATCCGGGAGGCCTGTCAGGCACTGATGGAGAAATATCTGCAGGAGGAGACGGACGCGGCAGCGGCCTCGGATCTTTTGATCCGCTCCTTTGAGATGGGTCTTTCCCTGGAAATCGGTGTCATGAGAGCGCGGTTGGAGCAGGTGATCCGAAGCTGCGAGGATTTTTTTACACTGACAAAGACATTCTCCAATCTGATCATGCTTATGGATATGCAGGAGCTTTACGGATATCCATCTGATCTTTTGCCTCTTCGCAGTGCGGTGGCGGATAAGCTTCTTTCACTCCTCGTACACATGAGCAGCGTTAAGGACGAGGATGTCCCCCCAATGCTGGAGGCGTTAAAAGAACTATATCGGGTACTTTTGGAGGCGGGGCAGGAAGGGGAGAGGGCTTATTTTTCCGAAATTCTGGAAAAAATGAGCGGAACTGCGGATCTGAATCCGGCCCTTGCAGGAGCTGTATGGGGGCTTCTCTATGCATATGGTAAAAGGACATCCGGAGAGGTGGCGGTGTGCATGAGGGGATATCTTCTCTCTTCGGGAGAGAAGGCAGCGCGGGCCGCGGATTATGTGCGGGGGCTTTTTTATGTGGCCAGGGATATTATTTTTGCTCGGGACGGTATGATCGATATGCTGGATGACTTCCTTGGCAGGACCGACTATGAGGGCTTTATTCAGATTTTGCCGCAGCTTCGGCTTGCCTTTAGCTTCTTTACCCCGGCGGAGATGGATCGGTTGGCGGGAATGGTGGCTGGAAAATATGGATTAAAGAGGGGAGAATTCGGAGAGCTTTCCCAGGTGACGGATGAGGAGTACGCCTATGGCAGAGAGTTGGAGGCAAGGATATGGCAGAGCGCTCGGACTTAGAGGGACGGAACATAGGAGCATCAAGACCGGAAAAAGAAAATCTGGAAAAGGCCGGTTCGGAAAAGTTTGATTTAAAAACGGTAAACTCGGGAAAAAAGGATTCCGGGACCACAAATATCGAGAGATTAAATAAATGGCGCCTGATGCTTGGGCGCTATGCGGACAGTCAGCTTCCCTTTGGGGAGGGCAGCGGGCAGATGCAGGCCATGGATAATGTGCTGGACTATCTGTATTCCCGGGAATACGGCGAGGACGACGGCGTGCGAAATCCCCGGGAGCTTGGAGGGGGGCTTGGGGAGTCCAGGCTGACGGTCTCCAAGTGGATCAATGAGGTGAATCGTCTTTTCCCCAAGGAGACCATTGAGGTCTTAGAGAAACAGGCGCTGGATCGCTACGGAATGACGGAGCTTCTCACGGATGAGTCCGTGTTGGAGAAGCTGGAGCCCAATCAGGAGCTCCTGAAGCTGATCCTGCAGCTAAAGGGGATGATGAGCCCTAAGGTTTTGCAGGCTGCGAAGGAGATTATCCGTAAGGTGGTTCAGGAGCTCCGGCGTAGTCTGGAGCATGAGATCCTACAGAGCCTGACGGGGCGGATTGACAAGAATCAGGAGGGGGCCATTCCCACGGCAAGGAATCTGGACATGAAAAAGACAATCCTTCGGAATCTCAAGCATTATGACAGGGAAAAGCAAAGGATTGTGCTGGAAAAGGTGTATTTTTATGCCAGGGTGCGGCAGCAGACCACATGGCATGTGGTGATCGCCGTGGATGAGAGCGGCTCCATGCTGGACTCTGTGATCCACAGCGCCGTCATGGCTGGGATTTTTGCCTCCATGCCCACACTGGAAACGAAATTAGTGATTTTCGACACGAATGTGGTGGATCTCAGCGACCGGGTGGAGGATGTCGTGGAGACACTGATGAGCGTGCAGCTGGGGGGCGGTACAGACATTGGAAGGGCCATGCGATATGGGGAGAGTCTGGTGACTGAGCCGGAGCGGACGATCTTTGTGCTGGTGACGGACTTATATGAGGGAGGAAGCCCAAGGGAGATGTATGCCGCGGCCAGAAATCTGGTGGAGGCGGGAGTGAAATTGATCATTCTGACGGCTCTGGACAAGGAGGCGAATCCCAATTATAACCGCAGCGCCGCCGCACAAATGGCAGCTCTGGGAGCTCATGTGGGAGCTATGACGCCGGGAGAGCTTGCCCGGTGGGTGGGAGGAATCATCCATGAGTGAGATCAGAAGGTTTTTGCAGAGCGTTGACGAGGATTATCTGATCGG